>JAHIZV010000060.1 GCA_018814445.1 Verrucomicrobiota bacterium
AGATCTCCCAGATTCTCAGGGATAGTCAGATTCAGATGCTGCTCGAGTTCCGCGTCCAACTCCGGGTGGGCCTGCGCGTAGACCTGCCGCAATTCGTTCCACGCGCTCTCCGCCGCGGCCCCTTCCCGTCTTGCCGCCTCGAAAGTATCCACCGCCGCTTGTGGAACATAGAAATCCTGATCGACCGGTAGTCCCAGGGCCTCTTTCGCCGCGCGAATTTCATCGGCGCCAAGGGGGGCTCCATGACTTTCGGATGTGTCGACAGCATGAGGAGCGCCTTTGCCGATATGGGTATGCCCTATGATGATGGTCGGGCGCCCCTGCTCTGCCCGCGCTGATACCAGTGCCTCATCGATCGCGGCGTAATCATGACCATCGATTTCCAGAACGTTCCAATGATACGCCTCGAAGCGCTTTCTAACATCGTCGCTGTAGGCAAGATCCGTTGACCCTTCGATGGTGATCCGGTTCGAATCGTAGAAGAGAATCAGCTTGTTCAGTTTCCAGTGACCCGCCAACGCAAACGCTTCGTGGGAAAGACCTTCCATAAGGTCCCCATCACCCGCTATCACATACGTACGGTGATCAAAGAGGCGCTTATCATCACGGTTGAACTTCGCCGCAAGCATCGCCTCTGCAAGAGCCATACCGACACTGTTTCCGCAGCCTTGCCCCAGAGGACCCGTCGTCGTCTCAACGCCCATCGTGTGGCCATATTCCGGATGACCGGGTGTCAGACTGCCCCACTGCCGGAAGTTCTTCAGGTCGTCCAGCGTGAGCCCGTATCCGCTGAGATGAAGCAGGCTGTACAGCAACATCGAACCATGTCCGGCTGACAGAACAAACCGGTCTCTATCCGGCCAGTGCGGATTGGCCGGATTGAATTTCAGATGCTTCAAAAAAAGAACGCTGGCGAAATCAGCCGTGCCCATCGGCATACCGGGATGACCGGAAGCCGCGCGCTCGACTGCATCCATTGCCAGGCCGCGGATTGTATTTGCGACGGTCTCAATACTCTTGTGAGATATATTTCTACTCAATGTGCTCTCCGGATTCTCTGGCCCGGCATGCGGGACGCGACGAAAACAGCCTGCAACAGACCACTTCTGGACACAGGAAGAACAGCGTCTAGCATTGTCGCACAGGCCAGTCAAGATTCGAAGGGGTGCGTACCGTGATTAAGCGGTTTCTCACACTGTCCAGGCTTTCCGCATTCTCAGCGATAAACATTCGGGCAAAGCTGGAAAAAATGTTGAACACAGGGCGTATCCCAGCGTATCTTAGTATACCGCTTTACCCACTGCTGGCTATTGCGAGGTCTTTTTGAAAGCCGAACTCAATCGATGAAATGACTAAAACGTTTCAATCCGCGAAAGGGCAGAAGAGCATGAAAAGAGCGCCGTTATCCCGCCACTTACTACTCATCCTCACGTTGATTTTTCTCTTCTCCGCACTGCCTCTGAGCGCTGAAGTCATGCTTCAATGGTTTGAAACCGAATGGGACGAGATGTACAGACGTCTGCCTGCGGCCGCGGAAATCGGCTACGACTATCTCTGGATTCCCCCTCCCACCAAGGCGCCCACCGGACTCGGGACGAAATGGGGAAATGTTGGATACAGCCTTTACGACCGTTTCGATCTCGGTGACGTACCCCAGCGCGGATCATACGCGACCCGTTACGGAACCCGCGGTTCACTCATCAACATGGTCCGCAATGCTCATCAGTGTGACATCAAGATCATCCCCGACATCGTGATGAATCACAACGGCAACGGCCCGGACATCCGCTACTACCCCGGCATGAGACCCGAAGACTTCCACGTCCAGTGGGAGGCCAACCACGCCAACGACCTTAACTACAAGCGCGGCCCGCGCATGACTCAGTGGTCCCCTGACAACGGCTACGGCGGCACAATGTGGGAAGATCTTGCCAGCCTCATTGATATTCGTACGGAAGACATTTACACGGTTTCTGATCCTAAGCGTTTCACCGGCGGCAGCAATACGCCGGGCTGGAACTTCGTAGACGGTGTTTCCTATCTGCGCCATCCGGGTATGTACGACCGCTATCCCTTCTATCCTTCCGGTTACGGCAACGAGAACTCCGCCGAAATGCTTTTCCGCTGGATCGCGTGGCTGGGAGACACGATGGATTACGACGGCCTGCGCCTCGACGCCGGCAAGCATACTCCTTACGAGTTCTTCGGATGGCGCGGCTCAGGCTTCCTGCATGAAGCACAGTGGAACTACAACCAGCGGCACGGCTATAGCGACTCGAACGCGAATGAAGCAGACGAGCTTTTCACGAACTACCTGGCTGAGCGCGACGACGCGCTCATTTTTGCGGAAATCCTGAGCTACCAGAGCGAATTGAACTACTGGTTCGGCGACATGAGCCTGCCGGGTACCGCTGGAAACACGAGGAATCCGATGCGGTTCCTGGATTATCCGATTAAGCAGATCGCCTACGAAGCATTCGGCGGTAACCTTGCTCGGCTTTCCCTTGGCGGCGGCGCCATCGATCCCCAGGTCGGCATTATGTATGTCTGGGGTCATGACGAAGGTCCTCCCGACAAGGTCAATCTGGCATACGCCTATACCCTCACCCACGTTGGCATGCCGATGGTCTATTTCACCGGCAACAACATCTCATGGGATGACTACGGCCGTACGGCCAACGATAAGACCTGGATGATCCCGGGCTACGACGGTCAGGCCCTCGGCGATTCAGGAAACGACATTCCTAATCTCGTATGGGTTCACCAGAATTTCACCCGCGGACGCGAATGGGAGCGCTGGGCCGATGGCGACTATCTCGCCTACGAACGCTACGATGACATTAACAGCGACGAAGATCCTGATTCCGGTGAAGCGGTAGCGATAATCGCGCTGAATGACTCCGGCGGAGACATCACGCACACACTGGCCACCAGTTTTCCTGATGGGACCGTTCTCAAGGATTACACCGGGCACAGCGGCACGACGCCCACAGTCTCCGGCGGAAACGTATCGATTCATGTTCCCGGCAACGGGGGCCAGGGATGGGCCGTCTACGCGCCCCAGAATGCGGACGATCTGCACATGGTCTTCAAACAGGGCGTTTCACCGGTTCCCACGATGAGCTGGATCGTCCCCGGCGGCATTCACGGCTCGGACAAACCCCGCCAGATCCCCCGCATCACATCGACCAGCTTCCGAGTCGAGGCCGGGTTCAATCCGCTCGGCGGCACCGTCGACTCGGCTATGCTGAAATGGGGTCAGGGCCGGGCCAAACTGACGGCCACCAACTACTTCAGCACGGGCTATGATGTCGTCAGCGGACGCTACGAGAAGATGAACCAGATCAACAGCACGAACTGGTACATGGATATCACGATCAACTCGACGAATATCAGCGAAGGTCTGAACGTCGTGAAAGTTCGCGCCTTCAATAGCAGGCCCGCAGGGCAGGCTGCCCTGTTCAGTACTGCGCCGAAAGTCGTTTATGTAGACACCAAGGGCCCTGAAATCGACATCGCTCATCCCGCTGCAGGTTCCACCGTCTACGGTGATGCCGTCATGATCATCTCAAACAAGGACTTCACGGCTTACGGTATGAACATCTCCGTTGACGGCGCAGCGGGAGAGACTGCGCACGAGGTCATGAAAGGGCTGTGGAAGTACTGCCTGCGCAACCTGAGTTCCGGAGCGCACACCGTCACGGTCACGACGACGGAAGCGGACTGGGGCAACCCCCGGACTGTCATCAATACAAGCGTCTATACGCGCGCGTTCAGCGTCGTGCCCAACGCGAGCACCATCGGACTCTCTCACTCGCATGGTTCGGAGATACAGATTCCGTTCTTCACCACGAGTGTGAATGCTCCGGGTGCAAGCGACGTCCGCCTGTATTGGAACGGTTACCGTCTGCCCTTTAACGCGGGCGGCGCCGACAATATTTTTGATGGAACAGTCATCTATGAGAAGGACCCTGCAAATGTCGTCACAGACCGCCTCTGGGGCGCTTTTGTCAACGGGCCGAACTTCTTTGAAGCCGTCCGCGTCGACGGAGGAGTTACCAACCGCGCCGTTGCGCGCGTCACACTGAACCTCTACGGGATCAACGCGATTGACTCTGATGGAGACTCGATTCCCGACAATGTCGAAATGCCGTTCATTGATTCGGACGGGGCTCCGGGCGCTGACCAGCCGTGGCCGGGCGACAGCAACAAGGACTTTATCCCTAACTATGGTGAGAGCTGGCAGAAGCTGAACCCCTACAACCATTCCACGTTTTACAGTGGTCAGTGGGACGACCAGCAGGACTGGGACGGTGACGGCTACAGCAACGGTGACGAGGTGGATGCCGGATACAACGAGGGCAACATCTACAAGTACAACATCTATGATGGAAACAGCACCCCGACCAGCGGGACGCCTTTCGTGAGTTCTGCGGCCAAGTGGACGCCATCGTTCGGCGTGCGCGGCAGTAATCTGCAGATTACCTACTCCCCCAACGGAGGCGCGCTCAGCAACGTCGCTCAGGTCGTATGTCACATCGGCCATTCAGCCAAGACGCTCGGCTCCTGGCAGGACGTCATCGACACCAATATGACCGCCAGCAGCACAAACTGGGTTCTCAACTACCTTGTGCCGACGAACGCTACCTCAGTTGACTTTGTGTTCTTCGACGGCGGCAGCGTCTGGGACGCCAACAACGGCAACGACTGGCAGGCTCCTGTGCAGGGCGTGACGAACTTCAGTTTCACAATCGACGGTACGCTGGACAGTCAGAATTACCTCATTCATCCGGACGGGATGCGGATTCATGCAGCCGTAAGTGGCACGCGTCTCTACGTCGCCACCTGGGCCGTCGGCGAATCAAGCGGAAACAACGATCACTTTATCTATGTGACGGATGAACTCGGCGACGTAAGAGATGCTGTTCCGGGTTGGGGCAAGAACGCCGGTGTCTTCATGGATACCTCCGTGAAACCCATTCTCGCCGCCGAAGGCGAGAATGACTGGGAAAGCTGGCTGAACGTGTCCGGCTCAGCACAGAACGATCCGGGTGCAGGCAATACGCTCGAAGGTGAAATTGACCTTACCGATGCCTTTGGGTACATGCCCGACGTGGTCTATATTGCTGCCGTATCTATCTCGACAACCAACCGCGGCGTGATCAACAGCCAGGGCCCCTACGAGTGGATGGGTGGATATTGGGATCAATCGACCGAGCCATGGACATGGGTTGCTCCCAGAATAGACCCGGTGGAATTTCTCCGCGTTCCCGTGGAAAGTATCCGTGACGAAGATATTGACGGCTATTTCGACAGCGGAAAACCGCAGATGTGGACCGTCGTGAACGGAAATACAAACGATGCCAATTATGGTCTTCGACGTACTTTCCTGAATGAACTCGCCGGCGATTCCACCGACATCACCGTCATTCTCCAGCCGAATCTGGATCCAGGCGACAGCATCAGTGATGTCGAGCTGTTCTCCAATATCAACAGGCGCGATTTTGCCGCCATCGAAGAGGATCCCTTGACTGTAACCACGCAGAGCAAGTCGACGTACTACCGCGCCTATCCGATGCAGAACATTGGAGGTGGACGGTACGCGTACACCATCAGCGTGAAGAAGTGTGGCGCATACCGGATCAACGCCCGCTACAAAGTGAACGGCGGCAGCTATGTTTACTACACCGACAGCGGATTGCGCCGTGACTGTGCTGTCGTCGCATCGCCGAAGAAGGCACTTGAGCTCCGGATGTACGAACTCAATCCGATGACAGCCGAGGCTACCGCCCCTACGTTCGCCGGACGCAGCACCTTCGCGGACATGGTGACGGTCAACGGAGACCGCCCCGACAGGATCAACAAGGACCATTTCACGAGTCTCGGCATCAATATGATCTGGCTGCAGCCGATTCATCCGATCGGATCCGACAACCGTCAGACTGATCCCGACACGGGCTCCCCCTATGATCCTGGCAGTCCGTATGCCGTACGGAGCTATTGGGACGTCAATCCGGTTCTCGGTGATCCGTCGACGAGAAGTCAGGCTCTTACCGAGTTCCAGACCTTCGTCTCCGAGCTGGATGGCGCGGGCGTCGGCGTGATGCTCGATGGAACATTCAACCACAGCGCCTGGGACTGTGAAGTCGGTCAGCCGGCTGTCGATATGTTCTCCTGGGCGACAAACGCCACTGACTTCATTCGTAAAGTCAAGCCGGCCTGGTATTCCAAGCAGAACAACTACAATCTGCCCGCGACGTACTACCAGAGTCTGAACAGCACGGATATTGCCCCTGCTCCTGATCGGATTGACTTCGGCAAATGGAACGATGCGGCTGACTTCCACTTCGGCACATACGACGCTCTCGTTCAAAGCGGAGCGTCCGGAACGAACGCAGCCCGGTCAAGCCAATGGTATGACCAGTACCTGATGGAACATGACCATCTGGAGACGCCGCTGTCGCAGTCAGTGAAAGATCTCTGGGAGTACTTTGCTTACTATCCGATCTACTGGCTCGAGAAGACAGGGCACCCCGCCGGCACGCCGAAGGATCAGTCCTACAAAGGAATTGACGGCCTGCGCTGTGACTTCGCACAAGGCCTCCCGAGCAAGTTCTGGGAGTACACGATCAACAGGACTCGCAGTGTCAAGTGGGACTTCCTGTACATGGCGGAATCTCTCGACGGTTACCGGGAAATCAATGGCAGCAAACGTCACGGTGTCGGCTACCGTTCATCCCGTCACTTCGACATTCTGAACGAGAACATGATCTACTTCTGGCGCGATCAGTTCTTCGACTACTTCAACGGAGCGACAAATGCAGTTCCCGAAACATGGAAGATTTTCGATGCGTTTAACGACAGACGTAACGCCTTCGACGTTTCGCCGATCCTGCTTAATCTGAGCAGTCATGACGATGTCTATCCGTCCGACGACCCCTACCGCACGATGTATGCCTACGCCTCGGTTGCGGCGATGGATGGAGCGCCCATGATGTTGTACGGACAGGAAGCCGGAGCGCTGAACGACCCGGCCAACTACCCGAGCGTTCCGAATTCGGACCACAACTTCGCGAAGTATGAGATTAACTTCAACAAGTCGATCCCGAACTTCAAGAGATACAACTCCATGGGTGATGTGTGGACGAATCGCGACTGGAACCTGCAGCACATCTACGCGCGAATCAACAATGCGCGCAAGACCTCCGCCGCTCTCCAGGATCAGAATAACTACTTCCTCTCCCGGACCAACTCTGCAGGATGGGATAACGACATGCTTGCTATCGCAAAATTCGAGCAGGCCGGGGTCGATGCGGCCACGCAGGACGTCGTGTTTGTCTTCGTGAACAACAACTTCTGGGAAAGCACAAACCGCTGGGCTACGTTCGATGTCGATGCGGAAGTCTCGCCGGGCGTGAACTGGTTCGGCATCAAGTCCGGCAATACATATAACCTGAGAAACCTCATCGCGACGAATCCGACGGCGAACGTCTGGTCAAGCGACAAAACGGGCGCCGAGATTTTCGCTCAGGGCATTACGGTTGGCCTGACCGGAAATCCGTACAACGGCGATCAGGCACAGTATTTGAAACTGGTCGATGTTAACGCGGTCTATCCGGACGCCGACAGCGACGGCATTCCGGACTATAGCGACTGGGATGACGACAATGACGGACTTTCGGATACCTATGAGACTGACAATGGACTCAATCCGAAAGTTGGCACAGGTAATGACGGCGGCGACGGTGACAAAGACGGTGACGGCGTTTCCAATCGCGATGAGATGTTTTCCGGAACCAGCGCCTCCAACATCCTCGACTTCCTCGCGGCGGAGATCTCTATTGCTCCCGGCGGAATGAAGGTGATGTGGGACAGCAAAGAAGACATCAATTATCACCTCGAAAGAAGTCCGAGCATGAAGCAGCAGACTTGGCAGAGCCTGTACTTCGGCACTGCGATATCAAACCGTGAAGCCGTTGTTGATTCAGGGGCTCAGATGAATACAGTGACATCCAGATTCTATCGCATCCGGGCTAAACCCTAATATAGACTGCTCACCTTGGGCCCGCGGGAATCCGTTCCCGCGGGCCTTCTCTTTTGCATTGCCCATGAGCTCCCGCCATGAACAATCATCACATGCGCGGGAAAACATACACACAGCAGGAGTTCTTTGATGAGCGGCGCGAAATATCCGACACCCAGCTTGTGCAATTCCTGAATGATGGCGCACGCACACCCGTAGTCGTCAAACTGACGCGAAACAGGGTCGCCATGATTTCCGTAGACTTCGCCCTTCCTGAACAAACAAAACTGCGCCTGCACGAAAGATTCCTCGGCGCCCCCGATGAAGTCCTGGCCGCTCTGCGCAACTACCTCCGAGGCAGACGGCGGAGCTGTTGGAGGATCGTGTCGGACTTTGCGCAGAGCATTGACGCAGGCAATCATCCGGTCAAAGAGCCCAGAACTCGAACCAGGGGATATTACGTTGATCTGAAAGAGGTCATGGATCAGGTAAACGAGGAACATTTCGGCAATACGGTTAAAGCAAAAATCACGTGGGGTCGCCGCGCGAAATCCCCTGGAAAACGCCGCAGGTCCATACACTACGGCTCGTACAGCCCCAGTCAGAATCTGATCAGGATTCATCCCTTGCTGGATGATCGGCGCGTCCCCCTTGAATTCATCCGGTATATTGTGTTCCATGAAATGCTGCACTCCCAGGTACCCGCCGTTACGAGGAACGGACGTACGAACCATCATCCCCCTGAATTCAACAGACGTGAGAGAGAGTATCCCGAGTGGAGGCGAATGCATATCCTGGCCCGCCGACTGCTGAAGACGCTGTCTGAGAGATACGCATAGCCACGTCCTTCGACACCGGAAAAGTTTCAATGAGCTGTTGCAGAACCTGTTGAAACGGATACATTAAGCGCTATGTCTAAGAAGAAGATCCTGTGTGTCGTTGGGACCCGCCCCGAAGCCATCAAAATGGCGCCGGTCATCCTTGAACTTACCAGACGCAGTGACGTCTTTGACACACATGTCATGGCGACGGCGCAGCACCGTGAGATGCTTGATCAGGCCCTCGGTATCTTCTCCATAACGCCTGATACCGACCTGGACCTGATGGAGAAGAACCAGACGCTGACGCATATTACCTGCAAGGCCCTCAGTTCTTTGTCCACATATCTGC
Organism: Verrucomicrobiota bacterium; assembly: GCA_018814445.1. Taxonomy (GTDB): domain Bacteria; phylum Verrucomicrobiota; class Kiritimatiellia; order JAHIZV01; family JAHIZV01; genus JAHIZV01. The sequence goes on from JAHIZV010000060.1 coordinate 9,194, forward strand.
AGGAGAACCCGACGGACGCCGTTCTCGCGCAGGGTGACACGACTACCGTTATGGCCACGGCAATGGCCTGTTTCTATACGCGCACAAAATTCGCGCATGTTGAGGCCGGACTCCGGACTGGCAACATGTACGCTCCTTATCCCGAAGAATTCAACCGTCGCGTGGCCGCACTGGCCGGACAGTATCATCTTGCGCCGACTAATAGCTCCGCCCGAAATCTCATCGACGAAGGTATCGACGAAAGCACGGTTTATGTGACCGGAAACTCTGTCGTTGACGCCCTTTTCTACGTACTGAAGCACACGCAGGAACCCTCCATCCCGGTACCTGAGGGTCATCCCTTTGTTCTCATGACCTGCCACCGGCGTGAAAATTTCGGGGCCAAGGTCCGTGAGATATTCGAAACTGTTCGTGATTTTGCTTCAGACCGGCCGCATCTCTTCTTCTGGTATCCTGTTCACCCCAATCCTAACGTTCTGGAACCGGCTCATGAGATTCTCGGTAAACTCAACAACGTGATCCTCACCGAACCCATTGACTACGTAACGTGTATTCACGCAATGAAACAGTGCGCCCTTGTGCTTTCTGACTCCGGGGGCGTGCAGGAAGAAGCTCCATCTCTCGGTAAACCGGTGCTGGTTCTCAGAGATGTGACCGAAAGACCGGAGGGTGTAGCGGCAGGCACCTGCCTTCTGGTTGGGCCTCACAGGGCGAATATCGAAGAACATCTGACGCGTCTTCTTGATAACCCGGACGAGTATAAAAGGGTCTCACAAGCCCGCAATCCCTACGGTGATGGGCGCACCGCCGAACGAATCGCCGCCGTGCTGGAGACCGGAAGTTGCGAGCAATGGGACGGATGACTTTTCTCTACCCGCGTTACTTCTGAGCCAGCAACGCCTGAATGTCCGCTCTCAACTCTTCTTCCGGAACGACACCAACATAGCTCTTGCTCACCGACCCGTTTCTGTCCAGAAGGAATTTCGTCGGTACAGCCCGAATTCCACCGTATGCGTCCTGCACGTCACTTCCCGCTAAGCCGACAGGATAGTCTATCTCGAAAGCTGCTACTTTGGGTGCCACTTTTTCAACGCTCCCCTTGTCCACCGTCATGCCGATAATCGAGAATCCATCGCCCTTAAGATCCGAGTAGACTTTGTTCAAGATCGGCAATTCAAAACGGCACGGAGGACACCATGTGGCCCAGAAGTCCAGAAGAACAACTTGTCCCTTGTAGTTCCCCAGATCAATAGCCTCCTCGCCTCTCAGCGACGGAATAGAGACCGTTGTCCCACCTTCACCACCTCTTGATGATCCCCCACCCGTCGTACTCTGATCGACAGGAGTGCATCCAACAACCGTCAATGCCAACGATAAACCCATCACATAAGCAATCTGCTTCTTCATGGTACCTCTGCCTGATTCAAGCGCTCCAACTCTAACAGTAATTGCCAGATTATAGAGGAACGAGACTCCTAATTGGACCCTTTTTTGCTTGTTTGTCAGCCTAAAAAGGCCATTCTTACATGCGTCAGTCACTCAGCCGCTTATCAAGGCGCAATAACTGTAGACGGCGTAGGGGTTGTTTCTGTTGAAAAATGATGCGCAGTGGAAATTGCCGGGTTGGCCTTGGGAACTAGAGCTTCTCGCCGTCATATTTGTCATAACCGCCATTGCTGTACCCGTTTATATCTACTACACAGCGGATCCAGCGATTGATGCTTCGGAGCTCTCACTTGTCCAGCGTGCCGCCCTTGAACGCCAGCAAGGCATAGATACCTGGCACGATCAGCAGGGATTTATCTTTGGCATCATCATAGTCGGCATCTATTTGGCGCACCTCGCCATCGCGGGAATGAACATCGACTATAATTCAACGTCTTTTACTCACCTGTTCTCGCCGTTGGTTTTCAGTTTGATCACCTACTACCGTCTGCTGACCATCTCACGGGACAAGACCGTCTCGGCAAGTATAGTAAGTGGGTCCCCTCAAGAGATTGCAGTGTGGATACTCGGGGTCGTGCTAATAACCGCACTGGTCGCCCGCGTTCGCATGGCTCGTCACATGCTCAATTTCAAGAATACCAAGTGGGACATCATCACGCCCACCCTCATCGATAAATCCTATTTTGCCGCTGCAGTTCTCCAGTTCCGCCCCCTTCTATATCCCCCCCGAACCTTCCGCCTGTCTGATGAAGGTATTCTTCTGGAAGGTTGGCTCTATGTGATGCCCATCCCGTTCACGCATGTTCATTCTGTCGATGCCGTACAGAATCCCAGCTTTATGTCTTCCGGACTATCTCTAGCGACGTCGAGCCATTCTCTGGTTCGCGTGACACTGACCGATTCTCCGACGCCGATCATCATATCTCCCACAGACCGCGATGAATTCGTGCGATATTGCCGCAGTAGATCCAGGACCTCGGCCGCTTCCACCGGCACCTCCGGCCAGACACGTGGCGGAACCGCCCAGCAGTAAAGAGCTCTTGCACCTCTCTGCCCGCGTTGTCATTCTACCAATTGATGGAATCTGTATCTCTGAACTTCGATCCTGATGCGGCAGTGATCTTTAGCACACTCGCGCAGAATGGCTATAAGGCATATATCGCGGGCGGATTTGTCAGGGATTCCCTTCTCGGCCGGAAGCCGAAAGACCTCGATATCGTCACCAACGCCCTCCCCGCGGACATTGAGAACCTTTTTCCTGATACGTGTTCGGTGGGAAAAGAATTCGGCGTCGTGATTGTTCGAGTGAGCCATAGAGGATTCGAGGTTGCCACCTTCAGGAAAGACAATCCCTACCTGGATGGCCGGCATCCGAATGGCGTGGAGTTTTCCGATGAAGAAAGCGACGCCAGGCGCCGCGATTTCACAATTAACGGCCTCTTCTATGATCCTCTTTCCCACAGAATCATCGATTACGTGAATGGATTGGAAGATATCGACCGGCAAGTGATACGTGCGATCGGGAACCCGGATGACCGCTTCGACGAGGACCATCTTCGTGTCCTGCGTGCGGCCCGGTTCGCTTCCGTTCTTGAATTCACGATCGACCCGGCGACCTCATTGGCTGTCCGCCAGACAGCACCGAAACTTGCCCGCATCAGCCGGGAACGCATTCGCGAAGAACTGACCGCCCTGCTGACTCAATCACCGAGAGCAGGCAGGGGCCTCGAACTTCTTCGGGAATTGGGAATCCTGGATGTGATCCTTCCTGATGTAGCAGCCACTATTGGACAGGCCCAACCTCCCGAGTACCATCCCGAGGGGGATGTATTCACTCACACGAAGCTGATGCTTGATCAGATGGAGAATACATCAGCACAATTGGCTTATGCCGTCCTGCTGCACGATATAGGCAAACCTCTCACAGCGACCAGGGGACCCGGGCGCGATGGTCTCACGCGAATACGTTTTGACGGCCACGCGGAGAAAGGAGCCGATATGGCCGAGAAAATCCTCCGCGGTCTTGCGATGTCGAATTCGGACGTTGAGGCGATCACTCATTGTATCCGGAACCATATGCGATTCATCGATGTGAAACATATGCGAACTGCGACCTTGCGCCGCTTCGTTGGCGGGCCCTATTTCGCGACTGAACTTGAACTTCATCGCCTCGACTGTCTCGCAAGCCATGGATCTCTCGAGAATTATGAGTTCATCCAACGGTTCCTCAAAACGTTGGCTTCGACACCTCCTATGCCTGAGCGTTGGATCAGCGGCAGGGATGTAATGGCTCTTGGGATTCCAGAAGGGCCGGAGATCGGACATTGGGTGGAAACGGCATACGAGTGCCAGCTCGAAGGTTCCTTCACCGACAAGCAGGAAGCCCTCCATTGGCTCCGCGAGCAGGTTCAGAAGCGGGGTGCATCCGATAGCGCAGCCTCTTGAAGCGTCCGCGAGGCCATGGCCAATCCCATCAGGAGCGACATGGCCATGAGTATTTCGGCATCACCGAAGTTGTACTCAACCAGACCATTGAGAATGAGTCCGGAAAACGCCCAGAGAATTCCGATATCCATACCCCTATCATCACCATTACGAGAACTCCTCGTATTACGGAACATGAGGATCAGGGAGTAGCCGAACCACCCTGCCCAGACGGCCAGGCCAAGCCAGCCGACCTCGGCTGTCACCTGGAGAACATTGTCATGCAGATGATTCAGACCCGGCTGAAGAGATGTGGAGTAGACAAGCAGATCCTCATGCTTCATCGCGGAGTATCCTATTCCCATAGGATGATCGCGAAGAAGACGAGGTGCAACATCTGTCCAAAGAACCCAGCGGCCCCCAACCTGTTCCGTCGCGATATCCCGAAGCGACAAGAGACGTTCACGTGACTGAGGAAGAAGCAGAACCACAACAGCACTCACGAGGAGAGCAAGCAGTATCCTCTTTCGACGGCTCATTATCCCTATTCCCACCGCGCAGATCGCAAAGGAAAACCACACGCCTCTCTTGAAATGAATACCCATACCTGCCGCGCACAGAGACAACACGGCATACTTCCAGAAGACGCGATGTTTCCACACCGAATGACCCCATGCGCCAAGGACCAGGCACAATGCGACCATGTACAACTGGGGATCCCGCATATTGCCCGCGTCATATAGGTCCGTTCCGTGACTCACCTGCAGGGGAACACGCACGAGATCGTAGACAGCGAGTACGCTCGCGCCGCCGATGTAGCATCCGATCAGGACGATGAGATCCCGGGATCTTTCTTTTCTGTAACCGCGCACCAATGCAACGAGCGGGAAAACGCAGAGAGGAAGAAGAAGCCGGTGGATTTTTGAGAGGCTGTGAACAGGATCGTTGCCCTGCAAAGATGTCAAAACTGCAACACCGGCAAAAAGCACGATCAGCCGGAACAAGGATTCCTTCATGACACAGCGGTCTTTGCCCGCGAAGACGCCGTACAGGCAAAGAACCGCGAGGATCATTGCGGCCGGCTCAGCAAGAGCAATGGATATGGGCAGTGTGGCCGCAAATACGATCAGTAGAGCCCATGCTATCCTGTCGCG
>JAHIZV010000061.1 GCA_018814445.1 Verrucomicrobiota bacterium
TTGGTTTCGTCGATTTCTCTCAGGACGACGCGCCAGGACTTCAAATGGGCCTCGACAACTTCCAATGGCAGATCATCCCTGAGCCATCCTCTTTTCTTCTCTTACTCTGCGGGGGCAGCCTGATCTTCGCGTGGTGGCGCAGGAGAAGCGCGTGACAAAGAAACTCTCAATCGGGTCGCCGGGACTGACCCGCTAAGGGCCAGCCCCGGCTCCCACACCACCACGGCATGCGGGTCCGCACCGGGCGGTTCCGACCTGTCTTCGCCTTCGGCTACGCCATGGCGCAGCTAGACTCGGGCCTTCGGCCCGCAGTGAAGCATGATCCATTGACTGGGCATGTTGGGTACCCCCTTCTTGCTCATCCAGCCACTGATCGGTCAACGCCCTCTGGACGATGCCGTTGCCCGCCATGCGCCAGTAGCCTTTGCGACTGCGGGAAGCGAGCTTCATCAGAAGCATAGGCGACCAGGCTCCGCATACACGTATTGTTGACACGCCAGGGAAGGGATATCGGACAGGAGGGGTAATCTGAGTCTTTGTCTCAATCTTTATCCTGATCTTCATCGTCGAGGGCGCATCTGCGATTAGGTGCGAACCTCTGCGAAAACACGGCATGAGCCCATATTTCTGTCCTGTTGTTAATCGTAATCCTACTCCTAATCATAATCGATTAGGATTACGAGCAGGATTACGATCAGGAGGGAATAGGAGACGAGATTCACGCCAGATTGCTTATGTTCTTGTACTGCCACTGTCACCGCGCCATGCCGAAGCAGGAATCGTTTTCCGCTCGCTTTGGACGCCCCTATCCGGTATTAAATTGATGGCGGCTTTCGCTGCTGAAGGGGGTCGACTGATGAGGCGGTTTATCTGCGTTTTAATTTGCGTTCTGCTCACCAGCGCGTCCGCTGAGGCCCTGACGCGGTATGTCTGGACAAACAGTCCGTCTCCGTCCGCACCATACACAAACTGGACCATGGCGGCGCGCTCGATAGCGCCCGCGCTGACAGCGGCGCAGTTCGGCGACACGGTTCTCGCAACCAATGGCACGTACGTTCTCACGGCACAGCTTGTTGTGACCAACCAGATCACACTTCGCAGTGTCAACGGCCCGCAGGCAACCGTCATCGATGGAAATTACCCGGCATACAGTATCCGCTGTATTCAAATCGCCACCGGCGGAAAGGTTGATGGATTCACTATTCAGAACGGGCGGACCGCGTCGGAAGGCGCCGGGGTCTATATGTGGGATGGAACACTGGATCATTGCGTCGTCCGGAACAACCACGCGACCGGCGATGGCGGCGGCGTACAGACTCACCCCGGATCCATCGTTCGCAACTGCCTTATCCACGACAACTTATCGGACCTCCACGGCGGCGGCATGGATCTCGCCAGCGGCGGGCTGGCGGAGAACTGTACGATCGTGAGCAACTACAGTGCCCAGGTCGGCGGTGGTGTCGCCAGCATCAGTGCGACGCTGCGTAACTGCATCGTTTACTACAATGAGAGCGCACTACTCGCAGGGAAGAACTACTTTCAGGGGACGGGGAGCGCCTATCAGCATCTCTGCACAACGCCCGCTGCTGCCGGAGTCAGCAATATCACGGCCGCTCCTCTCTTTATGGACCGGGTCGCGCATGACTACCGTCTGAAACCGACATCCCCCTGTCTGAACGCGGGAAGTAATCGCACATGGATGGCGAGCCCTGCCACTGACGTACGCGGTGATCCGCGACTCAATGGTCCGCGCGTCGATATCGGCGCTGTCGAGATGTCTCCCGTCCATTACGTCGCTCACGGCGGCGGACATGTCTGGCCATACGTCACCTGGCCGGAGGCCGCCACGAACATCTCCGCCGCGTTATCCGCGACGGAGAGCGGTGACACGATCCAGTTGAGTAACGAAGTATTTGTCGTGAAGGAACCGGTAACTCTTTCCGGCTGGCGGACGATTCGCGGCGATAACGACGCCGGGCTCGCGCACCTGAGCGGCGCGGATGCGACCAACTGCCTCGTGCTGAATCATGCACAGGCGACGGCCAGAGATCTGGTGATCCGCAACGGCCTTTCGTCCGACGGCGGGGGCGCGCGTATCGTCAGCGGCGGCACACTGCTGAGCTGCATCATCTCTTCAAACAATGCCACCGGGTACGGCGGCGGAGTGTGTGTGGTCACAAAAGGGACACTCAGAAGCTGTCTTTTAACCGATAACTTCGCCGACAAAGGTGGCGCCGTATCCTTCGCCTCAAATGGAGTTCTGCAAAGCTGCACGCTGACCATGAACGAGGCTTTTCATGATGGTGGAGGGTTGTATGCCGCCGGTCCGGTCACCGCGCTGAACTGCATCGTCTATGCCAATGCCGCACGAACCGGCACGAACTACTGGGACAAAGGTTCCGTGCAGTTCTTCAACTGCTGCACGGACCCCTACCCGTCCGGCGGCAGCAACAACCTCGTCGCCGACCCTCTGCTGCTGAGCGGATCCTTCAAACTGGCCACAAACTCTCCCTGCCTCAATGCCGGAACAAACGAAAGCTGGGTCCTGACCGGTATCGATCTTGAGGGGTATCCGCGGCTCATCGGCATCGCTACCGACATCGGGGCTTACGAGAGATCGCCCACTCACTACGTCGCACCGGGTGGTTCGCACGTCTGGCCGTTTGTCACCTGGCCGAATGCCGCAACAAACCTGCAGGCCGCCATTGACTGCGCAGATGACTACGACCTTATCAGCGTGAGCAACGGCTATTATTATCCGCCCGAAACCGTGGTTCTATCCAAACGCTATACGATGAAGAGTGTGATCGGGAAGGCCGCCACGGGAATCAACGGATCATTCACACACCGCTGTGTTCGCATGCTCACCAATGCGACACTGGACGGGTTCACAGTGGTAAACGGGAATATCACGGGCAACGGAGCGGGCATTCACTGTGGCGGCGGCGGCATTGTCCGCGATTGTACTGTCGGTTCGTGCATGGCATCGGACTACGGCGCAGGCGTGTTCGTTAATTATACAGGCGTCGTTGAACGCTGCCTCATCGAGAACAACCTGTGCTCGTCACTCGACGGCGGCGGTGTTTACCTGGCACACGGCGGGGTTCTGAAGGAGTCAACCGTCCGCAATAACCAGGCACGCTTCGGCGGCGGCGTGTTCTGCGGAACCGGCGGCACGGTACAGAACTGCCTGATCGAAAGGAACCATGCCACTACCCGGGATGCCGGCATCATTACATACCAGGCGGGCGCTGTTATCCGTAACTGTACGGTGGTCAGCAATAGCGCGCCGACGGGCGCCGGCGGGGTTCGACTTGAAGCCGGGTGCACCTTGCGCAATTCGATTGTGTATTATAACAGGGTAGGCAACGGCACGAGCAACATTCTCTATCTCGCGGGAACTGCCGATCATCTCTGCACCACCCCATCCGTCGGAACCGCATGCGTCACCAATCCGCCGGGCTTTCGTAATCTGCCGACCCGCGACTATCGTCTCACGCGCGGGTCACCTTGTATCGATTCCGGCACAAACGAGACGTGGATGACATCTGCTGCCGACCTCACCGGCAACTACCGCCTGTACGGCGTGAACGTCGACCGGGGATCCTACGAACTCCCGATTCATCTTGTGGCACTCTCCGGCAGTCACGAACCTCCTTTCGCCACCTGGGCGACGGCAGCAACGAACATCCAGGACGCGCTGGATGAGTGCGTGGATGAGGACATCGTCTTCGTCACCAACGGTTCGTATGCCGCCGGCTGGACTCTCACTTTTCCAGCGGACGTGTATCTGGCCAGTATGCACGGGGCGGAGCAAACGGAGATCGACGGTGAGAACACTTACCGGTGTCTGACGATCGCTTCTGATTCCATTGTAGAAGGTTTCACGATCACGCGCGGCAACGCCGACTTCGGAGCGGGAGTGCTGTTTGGCGCCACGGGCGTCTTGCGGCGCTGTGTTCTCACAGATAACCATTCTTCCCTGAACGGCGGGGGGGCCTATTTCAACGGCGGCGGACTGCTGATCAACTCTCTCGTGTACGACAACGACGCGGTCGACTACGGCGGAGGACTCCATTTCCAGGGAGCAGGAGATGCGAAGTACTGCACAGTGGCCGACAACCAGGCTTACTACGGTGGCGGAATCTATCTGTACAGCGGCGGTGGTATCGAGGGGTCAATCATCGCTTCCAACCGGGCTACCGGACCCACTGCGGGACGAAATAACTGGCACTACTTTGTCTCCGGAATCATCACACAGTCGTGCACTACGCCGGCCCCTGGAACAGGCGGCAATATTACCAACAAGCCCGGCTTCATCAGCAGCGGATCGGACTATCACCTTCGATATGGATCGCCCTGTATCGATGCGGTCTCAACCGGATTGGGCTTCACGAATGATTTTGACGGATTCACCCGTCCGCTTGACGGCAACTGGGACGGCACCAACCGGGCCGACATGGGCTGTTTCGAGTACGACGGCTACACCGCCGATTCCGACAGCGATACCATCCTCGATTTCTGGGAACGGCGCCACAGCCTTGACCCCAACGACCCGCTTGATGCCGACGATGACGACGACACCGACGGTGATATCAACAAACGCGAATGGATCGCCGACACCAATCCGCATGACAGCAACGACTACTTCAGGATCTCTCAGGTCGAAGAGACCAACTCGTTCGCCGTGACGTTCTCCTGCACGAACTCGAGGAACTACTCGCTGCAGTCCGCAGCGAGTATGGTTGATGGTTCATGGTTGATGGTCGCGGGTCAGACGAATATTGCGGGGCATGCGAGCGGGACGATGTCGTTGATCGATGCAAGCCACGCCGCAAGGAAAGGTTTTCGCGTACTCGTTTTGATCCCTTGAGCTGACTCGCAACAAGCAACTCGCAATTCACAACGCTCAATATGATTTCGGGCCGCCGCCCCGCGACCCGAAGCTCCCCTTTTTCCTTTGTTTTCCTCCAGGAACGGTTCAAACTGAGCGCCGGGAAACAGACATTCTGGACAAATGAGGCAAGAAAACACGCCACACGATCCGTGAAGTCCTGAATACACGTATTCAGGACGTGGTGTGGTGGAATACAGATGTTCGCAAGAGAAGATATGAGTAGACCATTCGAATTCACGGGTCGCATCAGGAGCTTCAAGTTTGCCTTCGTGGGAATCTGGACCATGCTCAAGTCTCAGCAGAATGCGTGGGTTCACGCATGCGCGACCGTCGGCGTGGTCTTCGCAGGGATCTTCTTCGGTGTTTCCGCCGCCGAATGGTGCTGGCTTGTTCTGGCGATCATGGCCGTGTGGACGGCCGAAGCCCTCAACACGGCCTTCGAGTTCCTTGCGGATGTTGCATCACCAGATTTTCACCCATTGGTCAAGCACTCCAAGGACGTGGCCGCGGGCGCCGTGTTGATTTCGGCAATCGGAGCCGTGGCCATTGGACTGCTCGTGCTCGGCCCCCATGCACTTGAACTGATCAAATGAGAATTGCGAACAAGCCGGGTGCACGGTACCCACTGGGGCGCGCGGACGCGCCCCATCGGTCCCGTGACCCTGACGTTGAGAGGAGAAGAGAAAATGAGTACACTCGACGTCACGCAAAGGAGGTTGGTCATGAAGAGTTCAGCTACACGCGCATTACTGGTTACGGTCATCGTGCTATGTGTTATCGCCGTTCCGGTTCTCGCCTACGAGAACCTTGACGAGTTTGCATCCGCCCGCGCTACAAACATCAACGCGGACCTGCAAGCCAACTACTACATGGCCGACCTCGATGACCTGGAGGCGTGGTACGTAGACCAACAGGCATCGTGGATGGAAGTTCCCCTTCCCGGGACGGACACTTGGACGCAGGGCAGTTCACCGTCACATGTGCCGGTGGACTGGAGCGGGCTGGGTTCAACATTCACCAGCCAGCTCGTTCCTGACCCTCAATACGGCGTTAACGTCTATCCCCTCACGATCAAAGAGAACTTCTCCTCGCATCAGGTTGAGTTTTGGGTGGGTGCGTCGCTTATCCACACCATGCCCTTCCGCAGCGGGTACGATTGGACGATGTACACGCCGCCGGGCGGCGACACGAACATGTACAACCCGGCGAGGATCGTCATTGCCGCTACACTCGTCAAAGACAATGAGATGTACACCTACCTCTACAATGAGGGATTTGAAGTCGGAGCGGTTCTTGCAGAAGCAGGCGGAGAAAATGAGGATCTAGAGGACACGGACGGGGACGGCTACTCGAACCGGGATGAAATAGCTTATGGAACCGACCCCTACGATCCAGGCGACCTTCCCTCCATCACCGGCATCACAAGAACCGGCTCCGGTGTCGAGGTGGAATGGGCTGCCCCCACCAATCGCTGGTACCAGATTCAGTCCATCACGGCTCCAAACGACTTGGTCACGGGGACCTTTGCCAACGAAGGTTCCCAGCGGATGGGTAACGGGACGACGCTTGTTCACACGGATACCACTTCGGCGGACAACAAGTTCTACCGGTACAAGGCGGAAGAAGCGGACGTAAACGGGAACGGCCTCCCGGACTGGTGGGAATACAAGTACTGGGGGATGCTCACCACCAATTCCCTCCACGGCGACGAAGTCGATCAAGACGGCCTCGACAACAGCGAAGAGCTCTATTTCGGCTATTCCCCGTTGGTTTCAGAGCGGGACCTAATCCACAGCATCTATCATACAGTGGTCGTCGAGTCGGGCACCCCAACTCAGGATTCAGGAGAAGAGCGGTTTGACTTTCACGGTGGCGGAAGACCTCTTTCGCTGGCGGATGGTTCCGCAGAAGAAGCGTGGAGTGGCAGTCAAGCCACGCTCTATGGTCGGGTGAACAGCGACACTAACTTCCTGACCTTTCACAGTGGTGGAGCCTTTTTCAACAATGATGAAGACAATTTGTATATTGGTATCTACGGCATGGAGCGCGAGACCGATAATGGATGGGTCGTTTTTATCGACTCTAATACAAATGGCGTCACCACTCTTTGGCATTTGAGTGGGCAACCAAAAGCCATCGGCATCGCCACCAACATGCTTTTCGATGCGAGCGAATTCACACCCAACGCGGCCTTGATTCTTGGCGCAAACGACGCGGACGGAAAGAACTTCCCCGCGTATTCGATAGCTGGAAATGAGCTTGGACAAGGCGTCTATGATTTGGCGACAGGGAACAACCTTGATGGATTCAACAGCACGACAGGCGGCTGTTTCATCTCACAGTGGAGTCAGGGAGCCAGTGAAGATTCCCCGAATGGCGGGGTAGAAGTCGCCATTTCGTTATCGGCTCTGGATTGTGCGCCGGGCGACACCATCAAGATTGCCGCTATTCTCGTTGGGGGAACGGATGGTTCCGCACGCTGGGTCTCACCGCTTGTTTATGGCAAGAGCGTCAGCTTCACCGGCGGCGGCATGGACCCGGTCACCATCATTGGAGCACCGGTCCAACTCGCCGATGCCGGGCAGACCTTGCCCAATGTTTCTTATCCCGGGTTCTCAAGTGACGATGTGCTGTTGCAGGGATTCTATTGGAACGTTGATGAGGGTGACTGGTATAACATCTACCAGACCTACAGTCTGCATGATATTATAGCGGATGCCGGGTTCACTATGGTCTGGATGCCACCCGCTTACAAGGGTTCAAACGCGAAGAGCTCCAGTGGATACGACACCCTAGACCACTACGATGTGGGCCAGTACCTTCAAGCTGGCGGCACATTTACCCCATCAATACCAACTCGTTATGGCCTCCGGAGCGAACTCGAGTGGCTCATAGGAGCTTTACAGTCGAATGGCCTCTATGTGATTGAGGACATCATCCTCAATCATATGGTCGGCGGACAAAATAGCGGGTTCACCTACACGAACTATCCCGCACATACCGACGCGCCGCAGTTTTACAAGACCGCGCTGGACTTCCATGCGTCCACGAATGGCCATGACGACAACATGTTCCCGTATCACAATGACTTCGGGTTCAGTTTTCCCCCGAACCAATCCTACAGTGTAGATATCGACCACCTTGTCCCGAACATGCGGCTGGGCCTCAAGGCGTGGGGCGGCTGGCTTTCTGGGACGCTGGGGTTCCAAGGGTGGCGACTGGACCTGGCTGAAGGCGTTGAGCCTTGGTACGTGTGGGAGTGGCTTCACTACGTTGCCATGCGGGACGGTTTCACGTTCATGGAATACTGGGAATTATCCAACGGTCGAGAAATGCAAGAGTGGTTGGACCTGACCGGACGAAAGGCTGCCATCTACGATTCAAACCTTCGTGAGCTTTTCAAGCACATGTGCGAAGATGGGGACAACTTCGACATGCGTGATCTTGTCGCACCAAGCCTGCTTGGTCTTGAGCCGGAATACACCATCGTCTATATCGACAATCACGACACGTTTCGCAGTAATGACAGTTTCGACACAAATGGAATTCCCACGAAGGTGGGTATTCAGGAAGACAAGCCCTTAGCCTATGCCTATGCCTTCCACTCACAAGGGCTTCCCATGGTGTTCTGGCGCGAGTACTTTGACCAACCCTATGTCACCTTGTGGTGGATGGCGGTCTGCGCGGTGTGAACATACAGGGCATAATCAACCGCCTTATCAAGATCCGTCGCGTTGCCGTCGGCGGTGCTCTGACGGTCCTCCATGCCGATGAAGATGTCTACGTTCAGGAAAGAGCCGGAGACGGCAACAAGCATAAGAGCATGCTTGTCATCAATGATTCGACGACCACCCAAACGAAAACGATTCAAACCACATGGATCAGTACTGTATTAGTTGACCTTGTGGCAACCAACGGTACCCCCAACACCGTGACGAATGACGCTTCGGGCTATGTCGAAATCGTCATGCCGGCCGAAAGCTATCGAATCTACTCCACGACAAACGCATTGACCGAGGTAAACGCGCCATGAAGACCATCACAGTTGCATTCTGTTTTTTACTGGCGATGTCTGTCGCCAGCCTCGCCACTCTGGTCTACGACATTGACTATGAACCGCCGACCTACACTAACGGCCAGCAGGTTGGCGGAGGAAGTACAGAAACAATCAGCGACAGCATCAACGGCTTCTCTAGTCAAGGGCTGTTGGTTCATGATGGCGGAAGCATCAACTACTTTGCTCCCGGTGGGCTCACCGATCCATTCACATCTGGCCTTCACCTTGTGAGTTGGGAATTCGCAATTCCGGAATCTCACGGCTCTTCACAGGTGATCAACGGGCAATTACACTCGCTTGGTGTGGGTGGGGTTCTCTTCGACACAACTCTCTCGATTTCAGGTTCCACGGGAAATGAGATTCTGTACGGTTCCGGCTTCCCGAACCGTCCAGGCATCCCGTTCAATATTGGCCAAGCCTACTCTTTTGAGGTGTTGATGGATCTTGATGCCAACCACTACAGCTTTTGGGTTGACGGCAATCTCCTTGAGGACAGTGTGTCCATCCCATCAGATGCAGACCTTTTCCTTGTTGACTTCGGCCAGAATCAGATCATTGGCCTTCAAGCCGGTATCGACAATTTTCAATGGCAAATCATCCCCGAGCCATCATCCCTTATCCTCCTTCTATGTGGGGGAACTCTTCTGATGACGTGGCGTCGCAGGAGACAACGCGTGTGACAAAGAAACTCTCAACAAGAGGCTTCAGCGGACGATACTGCCGCTGAGCCTAGCCAATGAACTCAAAGAGATGTGAGAATGGAATCAACAGGGACGAAAGCGTTCTGCCTGTGGGCAGTTCTTATTGCGGCCGCGGTTCCTGTAGTCGCTTTGGGCAGTACATTATTTGTAGACCTGGCCAGTACAAACCCGACGCCCCCTTACTCCTCATGGGCGACTGCCGCGACAAATATCCAGGATGCGGTTGATTTCGCGGAGGCAGGCCACACCGTTTTGGTAAGCAATGGGATATACTACCTTGCGGCAGAGATCGTGGTGACTAATGCGATCACGGTTGAGAGCGTCAACGGCCGGAGTGTGACAATGATTGACGGTCAGCATTCAGTTCGCTGCCTCAATCTTGGCGACAGCGCTTGTACTATCAGTGGCTTTACTATCAGGAATGGACTAGCAAGCGAATATTACCCGGGCAATACCGGGGCCGGCGTATACTGCTGTGATCAGTACTTCAACGGGTCCACCAATCCGGTCGTATCCGAGTGTTCCATTCTCAACAATTCGGCAATTATGAATGCATCTGGCACTGCTTGGGGCGGAGGATGCCGCGGTGGAAGAGTGATCCGCTGCACAATCTCGGGAAACACGGCCCACTCCGGCGGCGGGTGTTATGACAGTACATTGAGCAACTGCACCGTCTTCGACAACTCAGCCGCAACCGGCGGAGGAAGCGAGAGATCCACCCTGACCCACTGCACCGTTTTCAGCAATTCGGCCACCATCGGCGGAGGGAGCTACTCCGACACGTTGATCAACTGCATTCTCTGGAGCAATACGGGCGGCGATTGGGTTGACAGCACGAGCATGTACTCCTGTGCCCCAGGGCTGAGCGGCTCCGGGAACATCACCAATGCTCCGCTTTTCGCCGATGCCGAAGGACGTCTGCTCTCGATCTCGCCCTGCATCGATGCTGGAACGAATCCTGTTGGCATCGCTGAGGATATCGAAGGCGTCCCGCGCCCCCTCGACGGCGACAACAACGGATCGGCCATTGCAGACATGGGCGCGTTCGAGTATCTCAACACCTTAGCCGACTCCGACGGCGACGGCTTCACTGACGGCGACGAGCAGATTGCCGACACCAACCCGCATAACAGCAACGACTACTTCCGGATCACTCATGTCGAAGAGACCAACTCGTTCGCCGTGACGTTCTCCTGCACGAACTCGAGGAGCTACTCGCTGCAGTCCGCAGCGAGTATGGTTGATGGTTCATGGTTGATGGTCGCGGGGCAGACGAATATTGCGGGGCATACGGGCGGGACCATGTCGCTCGTTGACACAAATGATACTCGCCGCACGTGGTACCGCGTCGGTGTAGCGGTACGATAGCCGGAGTCTGAATGTTGGGCGTGCGGTATATACCTGGAGCCCAACAAGATCAGGACGCGGACCAAATTGATATGGTTTATCAATTTAGCCTTGATTCGTCCTCCAACTTCCCGTAATCTTCCCGAATCGGATTGATGTGCACAGGGGATTCGCAATGAGACTATCAACCGCATTTGCAGTATGCGTGTACGCTGCCTATATGCACCACCACTGCACCTCCCCCTGCCCTCACTCATTTGATTTCCCTGAAAGACAATGATGGAGATAGAACCATGAAAACGACAGCTACATGCATCATACTGCCAATGCTCCTGTTTGCGCTCACTGTCAGCGGTCACTTAAAACCAGCCACTAAAGAACGGTTCAAAACCAGCCAAATGGAACCCCGTCGCCGGGTAACCTCCGCAGGAAACTCAACCTGGAGGTGTAATGGCGAACGAGAAA
>JAHIZV010000062.1 GCA_018814445.1 Verrucomicrobiota bacterium
CGGCGGCCAAGCCAACTCATGGATAGTGAAAGACGCACAGTGTACATACGGCTGATTTTGGTGGCAAAAATCGGCCCATACGGCAGAATAGCGACGGGCGCAGATGTGTAAGGTGTTGATGCTCTTGAAGAACCTGTGGTCCGACTTGAATTCCTGTGGTCCGACTTGAATTCCTGAACCGAGGGCAGAGAGAATGAAATGAGGTGGGTACCCACGTTGCTCACGCCGGAAACCAGTTTCAAAGGCACTGAATAGATCGTGGGCCCTTCTGCTCCCGCCGGAGCGACCTCCAGACGATCGACAATAGGCAGACGGCTCATGCGGCCAGCGCCCTGCTTGGATGTCTCAATGACGAGCAGAACTCCTGAGTCGGTGTCAGGGGCTTGGTTCCGAGCCAATGCACGAGCGTATACGAAGGCGCCTTCTCAGTCAGTTGCTTTGCCTGGGGCGGCACACCCTGACCGGTGTGCTGGGAACATCAGGGCGGCTGTTTTGCGATTGGAGTGCCGACTATCGAATGTACTCGTCTGAACGGGTTGAACCCGAGAAGCTCTTTGCTCCTGTACGGCAGAGCTTGACCGGCAGGCTGGCCGTCCGGCAACCGCTGGTCGCGGCTCTGGATGATACGCATTTGCGAAAGAGCGGTCGCAAAACCCACGGCGTAAAGTACACCCGCGATCCGCTGGGACCGGCCTTCCACATCAACTTCATCAAGGCCCAGCGCTTCCTTCAGATCTCGATGGCCTCACCGGCCGAAAACGGCATGGCACGGATGGTTTCCATCGACTTTGTTCATGCGCCCGCAGCGCAAAAGCCGCGCCCCGGGGCCGACGAACAGACCCTCGCGCAGTTCCGGCAGGCCAAGCGCGAAACGGCTTTGCCGAAAGTCGGAGCCGAGCGA
This sequence comes from Verrucomicrobiota bacterium, assembly GCA_018814445.1. Lineage (GTDB taxonomy): Bacteria > Verrucomicrobiota > Kiritimatiellia > JAHIZV01 > JAHIZV01 > JAHIZV01. Next base: position 902 of record JAHIZV010000062.1, read on the forward strand.
CTGAGCAAGCTGCGAAGTGACATGGACCAAGAAGGACAGGTTGAACGCCCCCTCTGGTCCGTGGTCGATGGCGGCTACACCAACCGCACCTTTATCAAGAACTTGCCGGAGCGGACAACCGCAGTGGGTCGTATCCGTGCCGACGCCAAGCTCTATCACTTGCCGGAGTCCACCGAAGGCAAGCCCGGGCGCCATCGCGTTTACGGAGAACGCGCACCGACACCCGAAGAACTCCGCCAGAATCCATCGGTTCCCTGGCAGCATGTCGAGGCCTTCGCTGCGGGAAAGACTCACCACTTCAAGATCAAGACACTCACACCACTTCGCTGGCGATCGGCCGGCAAAGAACATCAGCTGCGTCTCATCGTCATTGCCCCACTGGGCTACCGACTGACCAAGGGAGGCAAAATGCTCTATCGCAAGCCCGCTTACCTGATCTGCACAGACCCGAACGCATCCATCGAGGAGATCCTTCAAGCCTATCTCTGGCGCTGGGACATTGAGGTGAACTTTCGCGATGAGAAAACGCTGTTGGGCGTGGGACAGGCACAGGTTCGTCACGAGCAATCCGTGGAAAAGGTTCCCGCCCTGGCCGTGGCCGCTTACGCCATGCTACTGACATCGGCCATCAATGCATACGGTCCCACCGGGAAACCCGACAGTCTGCCGACGCCAAAATGGCGAAACAAAGAGACGCTGCGACCGTCAACCCAGTCGCTGCTGCAACATCTTCGTCATGAGGTATGGGCTGAAGCTCTCCGTTTCTACAGCTTCGCGTCACCATCCGCTCCTGACACGAAGCCGCAGAAACTCGAAACCACCCTCGAAAGTGTCCTGTTCTATGCTGTCGCATGAAACGAAAAGAGCCAAACTATAGCCGACCACTCACATGAGTGGTCGGGAGACCGATGAGAACGTAGTCTGATCCTCAGCCGCAGGGCAAGCCGACGGGAGGCGGCGCAGCAATCGTGTCGCCCCGACCAGACTTCGCGGGTCGCCAGATCTTTTTCTAACTTTTTCCCGGAAATTACTCCCACGGTTTTCTTCCTCTCTATGTAGGGACATGCCGTCCCTGTGAAAGAAAGGAAAGACTGTGATTGACGCAAAGACCCCACCACAAAATCTGGCGCCCACAAGGGAACAATTGATTGAGCGCTTCAGAAGTCTCGGACTGGATGTGATGCAAATCTGGCATCCGTGCCCGCATGACCCGGCGCTGGAGTTGAGCCAGCTTCACTCACTTGAGGAGTGGGTCGTCGCGTATTGGTCGTTCGACGGACGGGAAGGCATGGAAGCGCATGGTTTCGATTTCCCCCCCGTCGAGCCGGGAATCGACTCCGAAACGGACTGGCTCAGATTCGAGCGCTGGATCAGCCGGAAGCCCTTGAGTTGGAACCTGCACGGAGAAGCGTCCCGTCTACAGGCATCATCCGAACTGACGAATGAGGAAGTCGCCTGCTGCTGGCGGCAACTGGCCTCTCTGCCGGACAAAGGGAATCGGCCCCGATGACGCCGGGATCAAGGAGGTGCGGCGGTCACCGACACAAATGTCGAGGCCCCCCCGGCATACCGAGGCATCTCCGTGCTTCGCTCAAGCTGCGGACAACAGCCGCACCACACAGAAGCTGTAAGGAACTTGCCTATTCAGGTACAACGTTTAACATGGCCTCTTTTCGTCCTTTTCTCTACCAATGGAGGTTCCATGCCGGACAGTGAGGCCCAGTTGAAGTCTATGGAAAGAGGGCGCTCAGCCGCGTGGAAAGCGTGGAAGGAACTGTGCGCCCTGAACCTGTGCGCCGCAGACTTTCAAGGGATGCTCGGCGAATTCGCACGGGTGCGTGCGCAGCGCTACATCCAAGCGTATGCGCATCGAACCAATGCTTCCGCGCAGGCGATTTCCCTCAACGGCAGGGACGCCTGGCATCTTTTCGAGACGTACCACGCTGTCCGCGATACCCGCGAGGGCAAGCGTTACAAGGAATGGATATTCGCGTCTATCGAGAGAGCGGCCGACGGCGAAGCGGATGCCCTTGAAGGACGGGCCGCACTCCTTATGCGCGATGTGATTCGGGAATTCCTCCGTCGGGAATTCTCTCCTCCTCAAGCCATTTCGATGAGATCGACAGTCCCCGGCGCCGACGGCTCTTCTCAATCGGTCGAGGACCTATTGCCCGGCACCGCCAATCCGGAAGAAGAGGTGGCATTGCGCGAGTATGAGCAACTGGCGCGGCGACATGCCGAAGAGTTTGTCTTCACGCTCAAACCGCGCGAGAAGATCGCCATCCTGGCCAAAGAACTGGGTCTGCCTTTGTCGCACCCGACCGTGCAGACACTCGCCGGACGCAGGAAAAGCGCTCTGAGCGATACGTACAGGCAAACGTTCACGCGGCTGGCAAAGTCACTCTCATCTTCCTATCCGCAGGAAGACCGTTCTGCCGTCAGGCATATCATACTGAGAACATTCAGTCATGTCGGCGTTCTGGTCAGTCAATGGGGCCACAAGGATGACAGTTGTTTTGAACTCATCGACCTCGCGGGGGCGTCATGAGCAAGTTGCCGCAGATTACATTCTCGGCGGTGCCACCGGACGAAAAGCTGGCCCTGACACGCTGGTTGGACGAATACGCCCTGGACGCATGTCTGGCGTCCGCCGACGAGTCATTCGCGGGAAGTTCGTCAGCTCAAGCGGCTGACTGCAAAGACATGGAGCCGGGTGAACCTTGGGCGCCCGGTCAAATCAGGCTGCTGCGCCCGGCGTGCCGGCATTCCTCCCATCGACTCGTCTACTTCCTTCTACTTAGAACAAACGGACGAAAAAGCTGGCTCGCGGTTCCTTTCAGCCGCTATGGCGAGCCCGCCGTACCGCAGGAGTGGCAACGCGAAGCTGTTCCTCCGCCAGTACGAGTCCTCTGCTTCTGGAACACGCGCGAAGTCGGCAGAACCGAGGCTCACTTGAGTTGGCTCGTCGACACTCTGCCGCCTGAAGAACTTGCCCCCGCCACAGCAATGCTGATGTCCGTTCTGGCCGGCACGGAACCGACCCGCGAAGTGCGCCGCAACTGCGGCCCTCGCCTGACGCATCCTCTCGACCCCCGGCATGACTACCTTGAACGCGAGCGCCCGGCGATGGACTCTCTGGGCCCCATGGCGGCAACACCGCAACCAACAAGCTATCCCGTGCGCAACATATTAACTCAGGACCAGCTTCCCAGAGCCGCGGAAGACCATGGCGATTACGGCGGCAACGAGACAGAACGAAGGTAAAGACGGGCTGACAGACCATCCGTAGGGGCTGCGCCACGCATCTATCCTGCGATTCTCTCACTATTTTCCGGAAATCTCCCGGACTGTCTTCTTCATATCTATGTAGGCGGCGCTGTGCCGCCCTGCAAAGACCACGGAAGTACGCAACCAAGGAGTGAAAAGATCATGGGCTCGATGAACAAAGTCATCCTGATGGGAAACCTCACACGTAAGCCTGTTCTGCGTGAAACGCCGAGCGGAACGCCGGTGGCCGATTTGGGGCTGGCCGTTTCGGAGCACTATAGAGACAAGAACGGGGAAAAGACCCAGACCACCTGCTTCATTGATATCGTAGTCTGGGGACCGCAGGCCAAGGCATGTGCCACGTATCTCGACAAGGGCTCGCCCGCCGTGATCGAAGGCAAACTGCAGCAGGATCGCTGGGAGACCGAGACAGGCGAACGCAGAAGTAAACTGCGCGTGCGCGCACAGAACATTCAGTTCATGGGCCGCCCGTCCGGCGACCAGCAGGAATACAACGAACCCGATATCGAACACGCCCAAGCGTAGAAAGGACCGCCACCATGGAAGCGAACGACAGCAGAACTCGCACTAGAACAGCGCAGGCGCAGCGAAAACGTACCGGCCGATTGACTCTCTATCATCCCAACGTGAACGGTACCGGTAGTGCCGTGCAGTTTGAACTGAGACTGAATCGGGGTGATGAGCAAGGCTATGACTGTGTCTTTCTTGAGATGGCTCAGCAGAAAACAACAGCCGGAAATGGCGAGCCGGCAACTTTTGACTGGGCGAACAAGATCGTGGTGAAGCTGGATTTCCTTGATATCTCAAACATCCTTACGGTGTTAGACGGGAAGTCCGATGCGTTGGGTTCCAACGGTAGAGGACTCTATCACGAAGCAAGAAGCGCGAACACATTGATCGGGCTCAAGAAACGCACTCAAGGAGACGGGTTCATTCTGAACCTCTCAAAGAAAAGTCGGTCCGGAGAACAGATATTCAAAGGATTCACGAGCATCAGCAGCGCGGAAGCACACGGGCTCTGCTGCGTGCTTCAGACAGCTCTGTTCTTCATGGTCTTCTCTTCAAGCGTCGGACTCGCGTCGAACACCCGCGATCTTGGTCGCGGATGTCTAATCGATACCAGCCATGAAACATCCGATCACAGTATTTGCTGACGATCGCGAAAGTCGGGCGGATGTGATTGCGGCGCTCGAACGGATGCCGGAAATCGATCTGAAAATCGCGAGACTGCAGACGGGAGACTACCGGGTCGATGGTGGTGTCATTTTTGAGCGGAAGACAGCCCGGGATTTCGCCGCCTCCGTCGCAGACGGAAGGCTGTTTACTCAGGCAAGACGCTTGGTCCGATGTAGTGATCAGCCAGTTTTGATTATCGAAGGCAGTCCTTTTCTGACGCCATGCGGCGTGAGTAGAGAGGCTTTGCAGGGCGCGATCATATCTACATCAATCATCTTCCGAATCCCCATATTGTTCGCCAAGCACTCGCAGGAGACCGCCGATCTGATCGTGTACGCCGCCCTTCAAACGGCCCGACACACAAAAGGTTTGTCAAGAAGGCCCGGCCGAACACCGAAATATGCGGATCGTCTGCGCCTTCACTTTCTGCAAGGGCTCCCACGTATAGGTACTGATAAGGCGAAACTTCTGCTGGAACATTTCGGATCCGTTGAGGCAGTCGTGTCTGCAACAGCTAGGGACCTGACACAGGTCAAAGGCATCGGGTCAAAAACGGCTGATGCGATACACGATTTGATGACCACGCGTATATCAACCAGTTGACCAACTGGTTGCTATACGCTATCTTTCCAACATGAAGACACAGACCATAGGTGCCTTTGACGCCAAGACGCATTTGAGCGAACTTCTGACGGAGGTCGAGAAGGGCTGTTCTTTTGAGATTACACGCCGAGGAAAGCCTGTCGCACGGCTTGTGCCCGCGGAAGAGACGGAAGCAGATAGGAGCGTTGAAGCTGTGGTGACCGTTGTCCGGGAGCTGCGGACGAAGTACAGGATCACACATAAGGATATTGAGGAGTGGCGGAAAGAAGGCAGAAAACGGTAAATCCGCCGCGATGGGTGCTCGACTGCTCCGCGGTGGCAGCGTTCCTTTTAGAGGAAAAGGACGGGCGGGACATTGATCCCCTCATCCTGACGGCAGGCGATGGCAGAATAACCATTACCGTACCATCTTTGTTTTCTTACGAAATGACGAACGTCTTCGCCACCGGCGTAAGGAAACGGCGCATTTCGCTCGAAGATGCGGCGGACCTATCCTCCGCCCTATGGAACCTTCCGCTCCATGTGGAGCCGGCCCCCTACCCCGTTGTTCAGAGACGAATCTTCACACTGGCTCAAGAACACCGTCTGTCGGCTTATGACGCCGCATATCTGGAACTCGCCCAGAGGCTTCAGGCCAACTTGAAGACGTTCGATAAGGATCTGCTGGCCCTGAAGAAGAAGTACTCGTTCATTTCGTGAAGTTGCACTTGGCCGGATGTGAGGATGTGACCTACATTCCTGCCGACATGACGGAGAAACAGTTATGACAGAAGAAGATTACGGGTTGGTTCTCGGGGGAGATGAGGAGCTACTGCGTCGCTCGTACGCGCTCTGCAACCAGCAGCCGGTTGATCTGGATTTGATGGGTACGGAGCCGGCTCCGGCGCGCAGAAGGGCCGCGACCATCGCTGAGTCTGTTTCAGTTTCCGGCCCCGGCACTTTTCTGGGCAAGGAATTTCGCACGATTACGCTGGTTCCCACTGAACACGAGGGTTGGTGGATCGACCGCGTCGACCTGCCCGGCAGTCTTCCGGTGCGGGTCTCCATCAGGAACGTATGGACGACTGGCGCCGTCGTCAGCAACATCGTGCTGCGAAGCGGATCTCCTCATAACTACATTCGTATGGCGGAGCATATCATCGCCCTGCGCATGGGCTGTGGAATTGACAACCTGATCATCCAGGTCGAATCCGGCGATCCTCCTCTCTTTGAAAAAGGCAGTCTGGATCTCGTCGAGGCGATTGAGAAAGCCGGAAGGCGGGAGCTGGACCAACCGGTCCGGTACGTGACAGTGAAAGAGAAAGTTACGCTGCCCGGACCAAACGGAAGTTTTCTGACTCTCTCCCCACCGCCGGATGGTAAACCCGTTCTTACTGTCGACTGCGCTGTCGACTTCAAAACCGCTATCCGTAAGCAGAGAATCCGCTTCCCGTTGAATTACGATCACTTCCGTCACGGGGCCCATGCGCGAACCAATACGTCCGCCGTGAAAATGCTGTACGTGAAGACGGCGGGAAGAATCTTCGCGAACCTTCGTAATCTCGGCTACACGAGCAGGAACATCCTTATCGCAGGCCGCTTTTTTTACTGGAACAAGCCGGCTCTTGTTCATAACGGAAAATCGCTGGAGGCCGTCTGGCATCGCGCCATTCTCGATCTGCTTGCGGCGATCGCGCTGATTGAGAACGGCATGTTCGTCGGGGAAATCACCTCATACAAGGCAGGTCACTGGCTCGACGTGCAGATGGTCCGACAACTCGTCAAACGCGGTCTGATCGAAGAACTCGACGTGTAGCGACCTTCGCCCGGCGATCTCCATCGAAAATCGTAAATCGGAATTCGAAAACTACGAAGTCGGCCCCTGGAAGAAGTACATGAAGAGGACGAAGATCGATCCGAATACAGCAAACGCCGCCAGGAATCCGTAACAGAGAAGCAGCGCCTCAAAGAAGAGGGTCATCGCCGACCTCGCCGCGCTGTAGACGATCTGTCCCGCCCAACCACCACCGGCACCGGGCTCGCACTCCCGAACGCTTTCCCCTGATCCTGCGCCCACGGACCGCTCCAGCCAATCCAACCGCTCACACTGCTCCACGGCAGCATGTACTGCTTCCAGGATTGCCTGGGGTTCCAGCGGCTTCGACAGGACTTTGAAGATGTAGCCGTCACTGATGGCCCGATCCAGTACGTCCCCGTCTTCCTCTCCGCTCAGAAGAATACTGTGAACGTCAGGATAGATTGCCTGGATTCCGCGAAGGAAAGACACGCCATCTTCATCCGGCATATACCGGTCGCAGACGATTACCTGTACGAGGCGCTCCGCAAGAATGTGCCTGGCCTCCACGGTATCCTGCGCGCGATAGACAATGAAGTCTGAGCGAAGAATCCTGTCCAGGAAATTGAGCTGATACATCTCGTCGTCAACAATCAGAACGGCCTGCCGTTGTTGCGACGTGTCCTGCACGCTATTCTGTTCATCTATGTGTTGAGTCGTCATTTCCCCACCGTCCTTGCTTGAGAAGAGAAGATGAGCCTTGAACAAGGCTCGGAAGATGGCACCCGACAGCAGACACAACCCGGATACACCAAACGCATTTGGCGACCGCATCAGCCGCTCTGGTTGCCGATATCACAATTATACCCCACTAACTACTACCACTATATATAGTATGTAACGCCTGAGTAGAAGTTAAATGTGTACTAAGGTGTGGCGGCTCAGGGCATGTGGAAGCTGCTGCAAATCAATGCATTCCGCAGTTGGGAAAATCATGCGGATTTGGTTCCGCGTCTACGGCAAGAACCTGGCTTTTCTGAGTTTCTCAGGCAGGTACTTCTCCAGCACGAAGTTGAGTCCATGTTTCGCAAACGCCTGCTGCTCTATGCGGACGCCCATCTTGAGCATAGTCTCGAGCGCGTGCTGCCACTCTTTATGATGTCGAATGAATGGATCGTTCTTGAGCGCGTCCTTAGCTCTTTTGATGTCGACATCTTCGAGCGGGTGCGTGGCGTCCTCGAGCTTGTAATCGATGATATCCTGCGGAGTTACCCCAAGGAAACGCACCTGCGGGACGCAGAAGTAACGGTTAATATGCGCAGCCTGGCCCGAACCCACTTTCAGCGTCCGGTAAATATTGCAGTACCCGTAGGGATCGCCGTCGGTAAACGCGAGCACCGGCAGGTTCTGATCGTCTGCAAGCCTGCGCACAAAGCGACGGCATGCGCGGGTCGGCACGCCGCTCATGGAAATGAGGATGCAGTTAGCCTTGCGATAGAACTGATGATGAACAAGACGCTGGAACAGAGATGAAGTCTCGACCACAAGAATCAGCTTCGCCCTGGTTTCAAAACCGAGATGCTCTACGCGCGACGGAATGCTCCACGCTCCCGTGCCCATCCTTGCGCAATCGATTCTGATGTTCTTGCCCGAGACGGGATCTTTGTCGATGACGATCAGCGACCCGCAGACATCCCCTCCCCTTTCCTCCGGAATGTAGCCTAACTGTTCGCGGTTAATCCCGAGCATGGCTTCGATATCATCGAGCAGCGTATCGCTTTCCGGCTGCTGTTCAAAACGGCACGGCCCCCAGCTCTTGCTGTTGTAATAGACCTCGCGTTTTCCGGCGATGTCGTCCCTGTCCAGCAAGTCATTCTTCGTTGTCGCGAGAAGCCGCATGGACTGCGCAAACGTCTTTACCGTGTTGTAAGAAAGCGTGCGAGTGACCGTCTTTCCAAGTATCTCGAAATGTCCGCGCCGGGTGTCGTACTTGACGTTTGAAAGAGAACGCACGGGAAACTTCATGGAAGGCTTCCGGGCCTTTTTCACGATTTCCTCGTGAATCTGCCTGGCGACTGCGACGATCTTGTTTGATGCCGCTTTTCTGCTGAAGACCTGTGGGGCTGATTTCTTGGTTGGCATATATTTCTCCTTGATCGGTCAGATCAGACTGATCCGTCGGATCTGACTGCTCGGACCTATAATTCCAAATGGGTCTTCTCCAGCATCCCTTCAAGCTTCTTGACCACGACCTTCTCCTGCCGGTCGCTAAGGTCGAGGACTTCTTTCAGACCGAGTGCGAGATGAGGAATGTACTGCTCGATGTAGCTGCGCTTCCGTTCTGCTTCAGCCAGCCTCTTTCGCTTGCTCAAGTACACGGAAAGACGACGGCCGCACTCCTGCAGGCCGAAGGTCAGTTCTTTCACGATCTCAGGATAATGGGCGACGGCTTCTTTGCTCTCGCTGGTGAACGGCACCCAGACGCTTGCCATATGCACCATAACGACGAGAGGCCCTATCGGCAGTGAACCCTTCGGCTGAGACATCCCGTATGCTTTCCAGTTCACACCGGACACCGCCTTCGTCATCGCACAGGCGCCGGCCATGTAAAGGAGAGGAACCCTGTTTGCAAAACGCATTACGCGCACGGGTTCATCGGCAATCAACTCGGGATTCTCACCGGGTTTGGCGTAAGCCACGCCGACCTCGATTTGAAAGGGATTTCCCCTGTATACCGTCGGAGGACGGGTCACGGCTGTGTAGAAATCGGCCTCGATCTCCTTCTTGAGCCCGGCGATAATCTGTTCCTCTCCGATCGGCGACAGACAGTCCGTGGGCGGGCGCATCAGTTTCGTGCTGTTGACGGCCTTGAAGAGCGCCTCGCTTTCCTCGTGCGCAATCCGCGTCGGGCGCGCTTTCGGATTCAGCCCCGCCCTTTCGCAGATTTCCTGCGCTGCGCGGTCGCTGACCCGCGAGAAATCATGTGAGAGTGCGGACTTCAGTGTTCTCGCTGACGTATCCTTCAGCATCTGCATCAGCAGGCCCAGTTCGACACCGTGGGGATGAGGCTTGATCTCATTGGCGGGGTCGGGCACTTCTTTCACGACGCGGAAGAAAGTTGTCCAGGGCACTGCATGGGTCTCTTCCTCCCCTCCCTTGTCCTTCAGAAGAGTAACGCGGTAGTAGATCTGAAGATGAGGGTTCACAATGGCACATTGTTTGACGTACTCGTCGACAGATAGTCGGCCGCGAATGTAGGAGGCCTCCATCTCGATCGACACACATGTCCCGTGGGCGTACTTGACCGCGTGCCCCTCTTTGCCGTCGGCGTTCACCGGGAAGAAAACCGGCTGCCATTCTTCCTGCTCGTCTTCAAGAATGGTGGGCTTGTTTGTCCTCGTGTCAATCTGCACACGCATGCGATGGGCAAGCTTATGCCCTTTTGTTTTGGAGAGAATGGTCGTTGCATTTCCCGTGGTGAGCTGTCCGTACATTCCCGCGGCACTGATGCCAATGCCCTGCTGACCTCGTGACATGCGCAGACGGTGGAACTTTGAGCCGTACAGAAGCTTGGCGAAAATCTTCGGTATCTGCGCCCGCAGAATGCCCGGTCCGTTATCCACGATTCGGACCATGAATCTGCTCTCGGCAAGCTGTTCGATCTCGACACTGATCTCCGGGAGAATGCCCGCCTCTTCACAGGCATCCAGCGAGTTGTCCACGGCTTCCTTCACCGCTGTGAGAAGAGCCTTACGAGGACTGTCGAATCCGAGGAGATGACGGTTCTTAAGGAAGAATTCTGAAACAGAGATTTCTCTCTGATTCCTCGCCATGCTTTCGGCCGTTTCGGCTTTGGTTTTCTTCTTTGCCATTCGGGTTTCGGGTTTCGAGCTGGAGAGTGGTACGACTTGAAATGTTCACCACTCATCATCAAAACGGCAATCCACCCCACGAGTCAACTCGCGTCAATTCCTCTCGTTTGACGTTCACACTGCTTTTGCGCCGGCGCAGATCCACGGTGATCCAGAGGCGGCCAATGTGGTTTTCAGAATACGCGAGCTTGTTGTTATAGTTCCAGAAGATATGCCGGATCCAAACGTCGTCGACCTCGGGTTCCTCCGGCTCTTTCCCCTCAAGTCTATACCGGTAGATCCAGACTCTGTGCGTGGAGTTGGTCTCCTCGCTATAGGGGTCTCCGAGATAGTGCCGTATGTCCTGCGGGGTCGGTATGGGTATTTTCAACTGGGTAAAGTCCCACTGTGCGCCGGATTTTGCGCCCTGTTCCGCATCGCGAATTGGATTGAACACTTCTGAGAACACTTCCTCCGTCAGAAATTCGGAGAAGCCGACAGGAAATGCGAACTCCGCAAGCCTGTCGCCCTGAAACCGGGAGTATATCAGCATGTCTTCTTCCTCTTTCACCGTACTCCCCGGCGCGCGCACCTTGCGAAACAGGTATCGATCCGTTTCCCCTCTGTCGTCTGCTTCCGTCTCTGAAGGACTCAACCCCATCATCCAGGACACGTCACCTCTTCCGAGAACGGGATTCCTGAAGACAAGAACCGGTTCGGGCCGGTTGACTACCTGAAAGTTCTCCACGAACGCGGAAAGCTGGCCCTTGAGCCTCAGAAGCCGCAGGTAGACACAGCCGGTTGCGCAGAAAAGAAAAGACAGAATTACCAAGGCGCGGACCAGGGATGGCAGAGACGCTCTAATAGTCGAGATTGGACCACGCATTAGTCTTCGGAAAACCGGAACTGGGATTAACTTCCGTGAAATGATTGTCGGCACCGATGTCGTAATCTGACGCATCGTTTACAGCCGCACTATTCCTTACGATGAAATTTCCCGTATCGGCGGACGTGTCCGTCTGCAATCCGTCGCCATAGTTGAAAACCACATGATTGGCCTCTATGCGGTTTGCTTTCCCGTTGATTTTGATCCCGTCATTTCCGGCGTTGTTGTCGGGATCATCGTCAGAGTCGCTGATCGTCACCAGGTTTCCGAACACCACGGTCATATTCTCGAGCCGAACGCCGTGCTTCAGGTTAGAGAACGACACAGAACTGATCAGTCGGTTGCCCGTTGCCCGCATATCGAACCCATCATCACCGTTAGCGTAGGCCGTGCAGCCCTGAACCACGCTGCCACCGAACAGCTGATCGTTCTCCGCCTTCTTCGTGCGGATGCCATCCTCAAAACTCCGTGCGCCGACGCTGTCGCTGACCGTACTCCCCGAATCGACCTCAATGCCCTCGCTGCAGTAGGCTGCAACTGAGCCCTGCACAACCATCGAGTGGCTCCCGTGAAGACCATCATGTCCGCACTCGCGCATGACAGTCTGCCTGACAGTGCTCCCGCTCTGGGCGCGGACGGCGTGATGATTATTCCTCCAGGAAATGCACTCCGAAATCACACTTCCATTCTCCAGCCAGAAACCATGGCCGTGCTCGTCCAGCACCACGGGTCCCGGGCCCGGAGGATTGCCGTTATGGATCGACTGACACCGCTCTGCGCGACTGCTGATTCCGCTGAACAGTCCGCCGCCAAGATTTCCAGACGCAATCAAATCGCGGAACGTCACATTCGCGGCATTTGTCGCATTCGCCGCAACACCGCCCCACCCGCGCACGATGCCGTTTCTTACGGTTACATTATCCCGGACACCGCTTACCCAGACACCGTCCAGCGTCCCCGGAATCCCCCCAAGCGTGAAACCGTTCAGATCAAGCGCGACGTCGTCCGCCGCGATCGTGATCCCGCGGTAACCGACCGAGCCGGTTAGATTCTCCGTCAGCACGTAGCTGCCCGAGTTGGTGAGGGTGTAGGGCATCCCCGACTGCGACAGTTCAATGCGGCCGACATCGGCATGAACAGGCGTAAAGGCCAGAACCAACACGGCCAGTATGAAATGCCTTTTAGAGATCATAGTTGGCCCAGGGCTGATCGAAGTTTGCCGGATCGGTTCCGGGGTCACTTACGGTCTCGTAGTAATTCCCGCCGCTGACAGAGTAAGTGGTTGCGTTGTTGTAAGCCGTATTCCTGATCAGAATGGTTTCATCGCCCGTCACCGAGAAACCCACGGAATTGCTGACGACCTGGTTCTCTTCAACTCGGGAGTATGAGTCCGCCACTACAATACCGTTGCCTCCAGAACTGTCAGCTGTCACGTTCCGGCTGACATAGGAGTACCCGCCGACGCGAATCCCGCCATTTGTGTTGAGGCGCGCCGCGGAGTCGGTGATCATGTTGTGCGAAGGCAGATAGGCGCCATAGTCTCTGTTGCCGAAGAAGCTGCATCGCTGAATCTTGATACCGCCCCCGACGGCGTACACCCCGTGTCCCCCGTTCATAGCAGAAGTCACATCGGCTACCACCGATCCCGTCTGGACGCAGACGCCGGAATTCGTATTGCCGCGTGTCGCGCAGCGAACAACCGAACAAGCTTCGCCGGCGTTGATTCCGTACCCCGCGTTCTCCCGTGCGGTCGTATCGCTGATCGATGTGTCGTTCCCGCTGACCACGCCGTGGCTCACGTTGCTTCGTGCAAAACAGTCCGAGATGAGCGAACCTGCACCCGTCTGAATGCCCACCGCCGTATTCTCCTTGGCGGTGCAGTTGGCGATAAGAGCCGCAGTACCGGCCACGATGCCGTTCTGGCCGTTGCCGCACGCTTTCACGTCCGTCACGATGCTGTTATAGGCAGACGCCGTATCCAGACCATCCTGCCCCCAGTCGCGTACGATACCGTTCCTGACAACGATATTCGTACGGCTGCCTGAGACCCGGATCCCGTCGAGAGTTCCCGCGCCGCCCGTGAGAGTGAAGCCGTTGAGATCGAGAGACACGTCGTTTGCCGAGATCGTGATGCCGCTGGAACCGTTCGTTCCCGTCAACCCCTCCGTAACCACATAGCTTCCGCCGGCGGCGATGACGTATGGCATCTCCGACTGCGAGATCTCAATGCGCCCGTCGCCCGCGTAGACCGCCGCGGCGGCCGCGAACACAGCCACCGCCGATATAAGATGTTTTCTTCGTCTCATTGTTAGAGAAATAGAGCCCGCAGCGCGGAATGGCGCTGACTTAAGGCCACGACATGCCTTACGGCATTGACTACAAACAATGCGAACTTCATCCATTGTTCGTAGTTAAGCCCGTCAGGGCTGTGCCTTTCTTTGCATGGCGCATCCGAAAGTGGTCTTAAGTCAGCGGCATTCCCCGCAGCGCGTCTGCTCCCCGTTGAAAGATAGACTCTTACGTCCACGCGTCAAGGTCAAGACTTGTGATTCCTGCCCTCTGCCTACCCGATTCTAATCGCAATCCCGAATCAAGTCGCCCACCGATGCCTGTCGCCGGATGCCGGATGCCGGATGATCCTGCATCCCGGAGCGCGACTGGACGTTGCGTCTGCCGGATGATTCCTCTAATCTGGCGGGACTATTCTGAGGTTCTTCTCTGGGCCCGGGTGGCGGAATGGCAGACGCAACGGACTTAAAATCCGTTTTCCGCAAGGAAGTGTGGGTTCGACTCCCGCCCCGGGCACCAGTCTTCGCTCGGAGCAACAGCGGAGAGTGAAGACTGCCCACAAGCCTATCTGACTGGATTCCGCCTTCGCGAATAGGACCTCGCAACCACCTTCCGGGATTCCGTGCCAAAGGCGGCTATCGTGCCCCGGTTCATTGTTTCACGGTTGATGTTCGTTCATTCCTCTTGCTGATTGCGTCGTAAAGAATCTGACTGAGTTTCTGAGCGCTGTAAGGCTTGGGCGCGGCGCCCGTAAATCCCTTCCCTATGTATTGTGTCAGCATCTCGTTGTCCACGTAACCGCTGGAAACGATTGCCTTCACGGAGGGATCCATCTCCTTGAGTTGCTCAAATGTGGCTTCACCTCCCATGCCGCCGACAATGGTCATATCCAGTAGAACGGCCCCATAGGGGTGATTTGATTCCATTGCCTCCCGGTAGAGACGGACAGCGGCTTCTCCATCCGGACACATGTCGGCCTCGTAACCCAGTTTCTGGAGCATCCGCTTGAGAACCATCCTAATGGATTCTTCATCGTCCATAACAAGGACCCTTCCGCTGCCCCTCTTTATCACCTTCTTCTCCTGCGACGCGTCCGTAGCGGTTAAACCGAGAGCCGGAAGATATATGGTGAAGATCGTGCCCTTCCCGGCAGTCGACCTGACGTTGATGTAGCCGTCATGTTTGCGGATCACGTCACGACAAACAGCCAGTCCCAGCCCGTTGCCATTCTCTTTGGTAGTGAAGTAGGGATCGAAAATGCGGACCAGTACGTCTGCCGGTATCCCGCATCCCTCATCCGTGAGAGTAATCCGGACATGTTTTCCGGGCTGAAGATTGGGAAGGTTCTGAACGTCGCGCTCATCCAGCACCAGATTCTCCACGTGGATGAAAAGATTTCCCCCTTCAGACATTGACTGACTTGCGTTGATCGCGAGATTTTCAATGACCTGGCTGATCTGGCCTTCATCCATGTTCACGGACCATAGGTCGTCAGGAATGATGAAATGGCACTTGCTCCGCGAACCGGACAAGATGAATTGAATCGTATCTCTGATAACTTCAGACAGCGAACCCACCTTCTTCGTTGGCGGCCCGCCTTTTGCGAAACTCAGGAGTTGCTGCGTCAGGGACTGCGCCCGTGCGGCCGCGAGTTCCGCGTCATTAAGGGCCGCCGAGGCCCGCTCATTAAGTGTCTGTTCGAGGCGGACAAAGGAGAGGTTGCCTATGACCGCCGTGAGAATGTTGTTGAAATCGTGAGCGACCCCCCCGGCCACGAGCTCCAGAGATTCCACTTTCGCAGAGCGCACAGCCTCCTGTTCTGCCTTCCGGCGGGCGCCGACATCCCGGATCTGCACCAGCATAGCTGATTGATCATTCCAAGTAGTCCTCAATGTGACGACCTCCACCCGGCCCTCTCTGAAGCCTACATCCGCCAATTCGTAGTCGTGTATAGAATCCGGCTCAAACTCAACCCTGAAACGGTGGCGCTCCAGGTGGTTGATATCCACTCCCAGCATCTCAGCCGCAGCGCTGTTGCCGAACAGAATTCTACTGTCTCCGTTCAGCACAAGTATGCCGTCGAGACTCCTTTGTATGATGTCGGCGAGATTCTTCTGACTGGCCTTAAGCTGATCGGTCAGCCGCTGATGCTCCGACAGATCGAGCATCGCCCCGACTATGCCCACGATTCTTCCGGATGAACTCTGGACCGTGGCCTTCGATAAGGAGAACTGTCGCCTCACGCCGTCGGCACACTGCACTTCCGTCTCGTATTGCTGCCAGCCTGGCTGATTAAGAAGTTCACGATCAGCTTTGGCATACCGTTGGTGTAAATCGGCCGGAACATGCTCGGAGAGGTCGTCCAGAGACTTCCCTACAACCTGTTCTGCCTCAAGTCCAAGGATCCACCGCGCAAAAGTCGAGTTGCACGCCTGGTAGACGCCGTCGCGGTCTTTGTAAAACACCGGCACCGGTATTGCATCGAAGATTCTCTGGATACGATAGTCTGTCTCAGCCTGCACTTCCTTGAGTCTTCTCTCATCGGTGATATCGTCCAGAATGGTGTAAAATCCTGAAAATACGTCGTTTACTATCCGCGGCGTGCTCGACACTCTGATCCACCTGACGGAACCGTCACCGGCATGGACACGGTACTCGTTTCGTGCAAGGCTGCCGCCCAGCAGGGATTCAAAATCGCGCATCGCATTCGGTAAATCGTCTCCGTAGATGAACTCCGCAAACGGTCTGCCAAGCAAGTCGGAGGGTTCATAACCCAGTTTCTTCAGGGCCTGGCCCTGACCGACATACTCAAAGCGTCCTTAGGCGTCGAAGATGCAGACGACTTCTCTGATGCTGTTTACGAGATCACTATATCGCGCCTCGCTTTCTCTAAGCTGCGTCTCCTTTTCCTGCTTGCTTATTGCAGTGGCGAGAGTGCGCGCGGCAGCCTGGAGAGCATCGGCTTCCGCGTCGATCCACTCCCTTTCCATCTCGCAATCATCGAGGCCTATGAACCCCCACCATGCTCGACCGACGAAAACTGGAATTGCCATGATGGACTTGACATCCTGTGGGGCGAGCACGTCCTGCTCAGACTCAGGGAACTGAGCGATCAGGCCCTGCACAGATTCGCCCGCCGCCATCAGTTCTGCCCATCTCTCCATGCCTCCTCCCCGCCACGGCATGGAGATGCAATCAGGATTGCCCAATTGCGAGACAAATCGGGATGAACACCACTCGCAAATCTGTCGCGTCCATGGCTCTCCGTCATCGCCCGTATAGTTCCTGAAGATATAGCATCGTGATGCCGCGGCAGCTTGTCCCAGCCGTTCAAGGACGATGCTCCCTTTCTCCTCCCAGTATTCGGCCTCGAGAAACTGTTCAGCGGCGAAGCCCACGGCGTTGAGAATGGCGTCCTTCCTCCTGAGTGCGGCGGCATGACGCTGCTTCTCTTTGCTGAGGGTCACGATTTGCTTGAGTGCCGTTTTGTGGACCGCGTTCCGTAGTTCGTCTTTGTCGGCTGAAGACGCCACGGCGTCGGCAACCGATTCGAACTCGGAAGACTTGTCGAAAAAATAGTCCGCTCCGTTGTCAAAACAGAATTGTCTGAATTGCGGCTCGGGATGATTCGTCAGCATGATGACGACGCGGGGGCGCGACTCCTGCGTCATCTCCTGAAGGACTCTTATCCCCCCGCCGCCCGGCATCCGGATGTCAAGAATAGCAGCATCGAGATGATTCTCCTTGATGATGTTCAGCGCCGCTTTGGTGTCCCCCGCAGTGAATATTTTCTCAACACCGGGGACGCTCTCAAGCATCTCCTTCAGGCGTTCTTGAACTATGGGTGAATCATCGGCGATGAGTACTTGCATCACAATCCCTCGATCTGTCTCACGGGAGAAGTGTTTCACAGGAGAGCAGGCAACGGTATCAGCGCGGTGTCTGATTTTTCGGTAGGACTATTCCTACAGCAAGACCTGAAGGGCGGGCGAGTTCCACGCCATTCTTGGTTGCGGCGGAACGCAACCCTCCAGGAAAAGGGGTTAGACGGCCCTAGAGAAGTCTGTGATGTATCGCGTACCTGGCCATCTGTGCGTTGGACGGCAGTCCGGTTTTCTCTATGATTCGTGTGCGGTATGTGCTGACGGTCTTGACACTTAGAGACAGTGCTTTCGCGATGGCGGTAACCGTTTCTCCGCTCGCCAAACGAAGGAACACGTCGAATTCACGGTCGGAAAGAACGGTGTGCGGATCATCACCGCCTTTCTTAACCAGCACTTCAACGAGTTCGTGCGCCACTGCTTTACTTACGAATCTGCCGCCGGAGAGAATCTGTTGAACCGCATCGGCCAGCTTCTCCGGAGCCGCCTCCTTGGACAGGTAGCCTGACGCTCCCGCTTTCAGAACACGCACAGCATACTGCTTCTCATCATGCATGCTGAGGACGAGAACAGGCAAACCGGGATGATCCCTTTTAAAGTCCCGCAGGGCATCCAGCCCGTTCCTTCCGGGCATAGTAATATCCAGCATGACGAGATCCCATGAACCTTCCGCCGCGAGATCAAGCGCCATTTGCGCTGTCGTCGCCTCGACGACTGTGCTCCCGGGAAAGCTCTCCGAGAAAATGTCACTCAGCCCCTTCCGCACAACCGGATGATCATCGGCTATGATGACCCGCAACTCAGTCACCATCCACCTCTTCTTCCCGGCCCTTGTTGCTTATGGGAAAGACAACCTGAACAAGCGTGCCCCGACTCAGACTGCTCTGCACAACCAGTTTTCCCCCCAGCAGAAGGGCTCTCTCCTCCATACCGACCAAACCGAACGACTTCCCGCTTCCAGCCCGCTCTTCGCTCAACCCCTTGCCATTGTCCTGAACTTCCATGAATCCGAGGTCTTCGCCGCAACGCAGAGACACAAGCACCTCCGTGGCGCCGGAGTGACGCAGCACGTTAGTCAGCGACTCCTGGAGGATCCGGAAAAGCTGCGTTTTCGTGACCTCATCGAAGTGGACTCTC
>JAHIZV010000063.1 GCA_018814445.1 Verrucomicrobiota bacterium
AATCTGCTTAAGCTCCGCTCCGCTTATGATAGTATTCTGCTTGGTCATGGTATTTCCTTTCTGGTTCTTCTGAACCGGTTGTTTTGCTTAACAAAGGAATATCATGACCTCTCCTTTTTGCAGAACTTTTCGGACACTACCCAGAAAAACCCGAATGCCCGCGAGCAAGGGGCCAGACCAAACAGCACCATCCCATCTCTTATGTCACATTCAGTTGTGCGATCGCACACCTGAATGTGACACACTGGCGGGCGGACAGTTGATTATTGAGAACGCAATTACGCCCCGGCTGCGTATCAACTCCTCCCTTCGCCGGACCATCGGGACCGTTCATTGGTCCCGTTCGTTCTTGATGAACCGGCCTATTCGGTTATCTTTAGACGTACTGTGTGTAGGTCGGATTATGTTTGAAACTGCGATCATATGGCTTCACATCCTGTCTTTCGGCGCTCTGTTCGGAAGTCTTCTGGCGCTTTACTGGCTGGCAAACGCTTCTCACAATGATGAACCTCATTCCCACATCCATCCCGAACGCCTCCTGAACATCCTGGTTGGCTTGGTGCTGATCACCGGGTTCTCTCTGCTCTTCCTCAACGTCATGGATGCGCACGCCCAGTCCATTTCGCTCGGTGCGCACTTCTGGGGGTCGGTCGGCGTTAAGCTTATTCTGCTGCTGATCGTCGGGGGGCTGATAGGTATGACCGGCAAGAAACCCATCCCCACAAAGAAGCATGCCTGGGCGGCATCGATGGTGCTCATCGCACTCGCCGCTTTCATTGGCCTCACCCTCTAGACCCGCCAAACCATGGCTTTCGAAAAACTCAAAGCTCGCTGGCAGGTGACGAGTCTCTTCCAGGTCATTCTCATCATGCTGGCGTTCTCGCTCGCGGGTATGTCCATCGTACACTTCCGGCGGCCGGTATTCCGGTTGCTTCACCTGACTGCGGAGACGTCAATGTGGATCAAGGTTCCGGCCTACATCCTTTTTGTCGTTCCACTCTACCAGGTTCTCCTGATGTTCTACGGCACCGTCCTGGGACAGTTCAGATTTTTCTGGGAGAAGGAGAAGAAGATGGGGCGGTGGATCGCGCGGCAGTTCAGAAAATCCTCCTAGACGGAGGGCCCGTTCACCCGGAACCCCTATCACGCAAACTCCAACGCGTAGCTGACGACGCCTTCCTGTATTGCGCTTTTGACCTTGCAGGGAGCTTTGTTCAGCACGGCCTGCATCCTGCGGTTCTCGCGCAGCACTTCGGCAGTAAATCCTGCGATACCGTTACGCCGCGCGATGTTGATCAGGTGACGCAGCAGGAAACTGCCAATCCCCTTGCCCTGCCACTCGTCACGCACGATGAACGCGACTTCCGCGCGGTTGGTCCTGTGATCCAGGTAGTATCGCCCTACACATATAATTTCCTCGCCGTACGCTTCCGGCAGTGTGCCTACGATGGCCACTTCGTTTCGATGATCGATGTAGACAAAGTCCTGGATCTGTTTGCGGGGGATGCGCTGCATACTGCTCATGAAGCGATAGTAGATTGTCTCCTGTGAAAGTGCATAAAACAGGTCCCTGGTCGCATGCTCGTCCGTCGGATGAATCGGGCGGAAGTTGACCTGAGTCCCGTCATTCATCAGATGCGTCGTGCGCAATTCTTTCGGGCCCACAATAATCTTCTTCTCCTTATCGGCGAGTTCACTGGAGATGTACTTCGCCTCGATGGCCTGTCGAAGAAGTCCGGGGCGAAAATCAGGATGTGCTATGCTGATAAGGGCAAGCGCTCTTTCCTGCACGCTCTTGCCGTGCAAATAGGCGACCCCGAATTCCGTCACGACGTAGTGAACATCCCCGCGCGTTGTGACAACGCCGGCGCCGGGGCTGAGATTCGAGACTATGCGGGAAACCGCGCCCGACTTCGCGGTCGCAGGCATGGCGATGACCGCTTTTCCTCCGTGAGAACGCGCCGCGCCCCTGTTGAAGTCGACTTGTCCGCCTATCCCGGAGAAGAACTTCGTCCCGAGCGAATCAGCGCAGACCTGTCCGGTCAGGTCGATTTCCAAAGCGACATTGATTGCCGTCATCTTATGATGCTGGCTGATGACGAACGGATCATTGACATACTCGGTCGGGTGAAACGCGAAAGAGGGATTGTCGTCGATATAGTCGTACAGCTTCTTCGTCCCGAGACAGAAGCTGCAGACGACCTTCCCGCGATCGAGGGTCTTGCGCGCTCCCGTAATGACCCCGCTCTCGACCAGGTCAACGATGTCGTCGGTCAGCATCTCCGTGTGAATGCCAAGATCCTTCTTCTGCTTGAGGTAACGCAACACGGAGTGTGGAATCTGTCCGATCCCGACTTCCAGCGTTGCACCGTCTTCTATGAGTGCAGCAACGAACTCCGCGATCTTCTCGGTCTCTTCGGTCACTTCCGGATGCGGACGTTCCATGATCGACTCGTCCGCGGGAACGAGCACATCAAGGTCGTACACGTGCAGAAACGAATCGCCCAGCGTGCGCGGCATGTTAGGATTCACCTCGGCTATAACCAACCGGGCATTCTCGGCCGCGCTTTTCACGATATCCACCGAAACACCGAGGCTGCACATCCCCTTTTCGTCCGGCGGGGTCACCTGTATCAAAGCCGCATCGAGGGGCAACTGACCGGTGTTGAAAAGCCGTGGTATGTCAGATAGAAATATCGGCGTATAGTCTCCGAGCCCCTCCTGGATGATGTCCCGCACGTTCTCAGCTATGAAGAAACTGTTGACCCTGAAGTTTTGCGAAGCTGGCTTTCGCGTATACGGCGCTTCACCGAAGGTCAGCAGATGAACAATTTCGGTGTCCGGCAGTTCCGAGGAGCGGGCGGTCAGCGCTTCGACGAGTACGCGCGGCACCGCACAGCCCGTTCCCACAAAGATCCGCTGGCCAGGGCGGATCTTCGCGACCGCCTGCTTCGAGGTGGCAATCATATCGGCGTATTTCTCGCGCCAGGCCGGGTCATAGGATTGCTTCTTCGCATTCATCATTTTACAGCCTTAAGAGCAAGCGTCATGCGTGCGTCAGCAACGTAGGCATCGACCCCGACTGCGCCGACGATGAACGGGTTGATGTCCAGTTCCGCGATCTGCGGATAGTCCGTCGCGAGCTGACTGATGCGCTGGAGTCCGCCTGCTATAGCCTGCAGATCGACGGGCGCCTGCCCCCTCGCCCCTTTCAGAAGCTCATACGAGCGCGTATTCATGAGCATTTGCATGGCTTCTTCTGAAGTGATGGGGGCGAGGTAGAAAGTCACGTCCTTCATGACCTCGACGAAGATGCCGCCGAGACCGAACATCAGCATCGGGCCGAATTGAGGATCCCTGGTCATACCCAGAATGACCTCGCGGCCACGCGTCCCCATCTTCTCAACGTAGACACCGCGCAGATATGCTTCGGGGGCCCGCCTCTGAAGGCGAAGCATCATCAGGTCATAGGCATCACGCACCTGCTCCGCGTCCGCAAGATTAACCCGCACGCCTCCGACGTCCGACTTATGGACAATGTCCGGCGACACAATCTTCATGACTACGGGGAATCCGATCCGTCCCGCTGCTTCTACCGCGTCCTCAGCCGAAGTCACCAGATAACCTTCGGGGACAATGAAATCGTAGGCTCTCAGAATCTCTTTCCCCTCGACCTCACCGATTCGCAAAGTGCCCACCCGCGTGTGGCGACCAATGATGCGATCGACGCGCCGCCGGTTTACCGGGAAACGCGTGACGATTCTCGGCGGACGTTTGCGCCAGGCTGCGTAATCACACATCGCTTTCAGCGCACCCATCGCCCGCTCCGGCGACGGATAAGTCGGTATGCCCAGTTCCGTCAAACGGCGGCGGGCAGCCTCGACTTCGCCTCCCCCGAGGAATGCCGTCAGGATCGGCTTCTCCCCCTGATGCACTGCGGCAAGGCATTCGGCCACTTCCAGAGGTTTCGTCATGTTCTGCGGCGTGAGCAGGACTACGATGGCGTCGACATTCGGATCCTTCTGGACAATCTCGAAGGCATCGGCATATCGCTGCGGGTTCGCATCCCCGATCACATCGACAGGATTTCCGAACGCGGCTGTCGGCGGGAGAACCTTCTTGAGTGCCGCGACGGAATCATCGGTCAGCCCGACCATATCGAGGCCCTGTATCTCGGCTGCGTCCGCGGACATTATGCCCGGTCCTCCGGCATTCGTGACAACCGCGACGCGCCTGCCTTCCGGCAGTGGCTGATTCGCGAAGGCCAGCGCGTAGTCGAAGAGAGCTTCGAAGTTCTCAGCGCGCACAATGCCTGAACGTTTGAACGCCGCGCCGTATGCGATATCCGCGCCGGCCAGGCTTCCCGTATGCGACGAAGCAGCCTCCGCTCCGGCAGCCGTCACTCCCACCTTCAGAATCACCACGGGTTTCTTCGATGCCGTTTCCTCGGCCACCTTCAGAAACGTGTTCCCGTCTGTAATGCTCTCCAGGTAGCCGGCAATCACCGTCGTATCCTCGTCCTCGGCCAGTTCGCGAAGGAAGTCGATTTCGTTCAGATCCGCCTTGTTCCCGAAGCTGATTACCTTGTTCAGGCCGATATCACGATGGACTGCCCAGTCCAGGATGGCCACACAGAGAGCCCCGGACTGTGATATTACCGAGATCCTCCCCTTTCGCGGCATGAAAGGCGCGAACGTCGCATTCATAGAGTGGTGCGTATTGATGAGGCCAACGCAGTTCGGCCCCATGAGCCGGACTCCTGCACTCTCGCACTTCCTGATGACTTCTTTCTCAATCGCCAGGCCTTTTTCGCCCACTTCTCTGAAGCCTGCCGTGATGACAACCACCGCCTTCGCTCCGGCTGAAGCTGACTTGTCGACCATTTCGGGAACGAAAGAGGGCGGCACGGCAATGATGGACAAGTCGACTTTTCCTTTAAAATCCTTCAGATCGTGGAAGCATTTGATACCGAGAATTTCGTCCGCTCTCGGGTTGACCGGCACCAGTTGACCGGCAAAACCGCTGTGAAGGAGGTTTTGCAGGATTTCATGACCCACCTTGCCGGGCGTCTGGGACGCTCCGATCACGGCGATGCACTCAGGTTGAAGAAGTTCTTTGAACATTTGCCGCCCTGCCGACCTCATCTTCTACGTCCCTGCCTGTTGCGGGTCAAGCTCCGCTTTTCGGAGTATTCCGTGTCCAGAAAAAGTTAGTAACAAAGATTGCACATTTTTGTCATTTGCGGTAAAAGCACAATTAACGGGCGTCACATATCTGTAGACGCAACAGGCACAAAACAGCGCATGGGGGACGAGTACATGCGCGTCGTGAACGGAAAACGAAACAGGGTTTACGACTTTTTGAAGTCTAAGGGGCTCGGCGGTGCGGTAGTTTATACCACACAAGGCTAACTGTTTTTGAGCAACTGGACCATAGAAGAACTGTTGCGGGCAATGCATGAGAAGGGCGCTTCCGACCTTCTTCTCACCGTTGGCACGCCTCCTCAGCTCCGTATAAACGGGTTGCTTGAGCCATATGGAACGGACCCTCTCCATAAAGAGGATACCGAATCTCTGGCTCGGAATCTGATTGACGAGAGCCAGCTGGCCATCCTCAGAACAAACCGCAGCATCGATTTTGCCAATGGATATGAGGGGCTGGCACGCTTCCGGGTCAATATCTTCTTCCAGCGCGACTCGATGGCGCTCGCCATCAGGCTTATTCCTTTCGGGATCAAGAACTTCGATGAACTGGGGCTCCCGCCTATTGTCGAAGAGTTTGCAAACCTTCCTCACGGCCTACTGCTTGTCACCGGCCCTGCGGGAAGCGGTAAATCCACCACTCTGGCGGCCATGATCGACTACATCAACCGTCATCGACCCGTCCATATCGTCTGCATCGAGGATCCGATCGAGTACACTCACCAG
The DNA here is from genome assembly GCA_018814445.1 of Verrucomicrobiota bacterium. Classification (GTDB taxonomy): domain Bacteria; phylum Verrucomicrobiota; class Kiritimatiellia; order JAHIZV01; family JAHIZV01; genus JAHIZV01. The sequence goes on from JAHIZV010000063.1 coordinate 5,928, forward strand.
CACAGGCGAAGCACAGTGGACCAACGTGATATAGGCGCGGATTGCCACTCTTTTGCTGAAGCGCTGAAGACCGTCTTCCGGCAGTCTCCCGACGTGATTATGGTCGGGGAGATACGCGATCTGGAAACCATGCAATTGGCTTTGACCCTCGCTGAAACGGGCCACTTGATCCTCGGGACTCTGCATACGCAGGATACGACGCATGCAATCAACCGTATTATCGACTCTTTCCCCGCATCGCAGCAGCAGCAGATCTACACCCAGCTCTCGCTGGTTCTTCTGGGCGTAATATCCCAGCAACTGCTGCTCTCGAAAGACGGATCACGCCGATGCCTCGCCTATGAAGTGCTGAAAGTGACGAACGCCGTGCGTAACCTTATCCGTGAGCGCCAGCTCCAGCAGATCTACTCGGTTCTGCAGACCGGCCGGACTGATGGCATGATAACCATGAATGAGTGTCTGTGCAGACTTTGTCAGCAGAACCTCATCGAGCCCGATGTCGCTCTTTCCCGCTCTACTCGCCCAACCGAATTGATGATGCTACTCAAGCGAAACCGAGTGAAAGTCGATTAAGAAAGGCAGGTCGCAGGTGAAAACAAAGATCCACGGAACAGGCCGATTTATAACCTTGGTGATCTTCTTTGTGATGGCGTCGATCGTTCTGCACGGGTTCGCACAATCCGAAGTGCAGACGACATCGACTTCCGCGGAAGAAGGCGAGATTCCTGAAGGTGTAACCAGCAGCAACGGTAACGGCGTGACCATCAACGTCAAAGGCGCTGATATCACGGAGGTTCTCACTGCCTTCTCCCGCCAGACGGGCAAGAGCATCGTGATCGGCCCCGAAGTCGAAGGTGAAGTAAGCATGCGGCTGACAAAAGTCCCGTGGCAGGACGCTCTGGAGGTCATCCTTAAACCCTACGGTTACGGTTACACGCAGGTCGGCGATACGATCGTTATCAATCGACTCGAGAAGATCATGCAGGTGCAGACGGTGGAGCCGATCGTTTCCCGCGTGTTCCAGCTGAAGTATCTCGATGCGAACGATGTGAGAGACATCATTGTCTCTCAGCTTTCCGATCGCGGGGAAATGAGCGTACTCAGTGTCCGCGGCCAGAAAGGCTGGGAATTCGCCAGCGACCGCGCGAATTCACGCTCCGGGCAGGGAAGCGGCGAAAGCATCGGGAAGCGCCAGCGTGTCGAGGGATCGGACCAGGTGAAGAGCAAGATCATCATCGTTGCCGACATTCCCTCCGTCATCAGCCGCGTGGAGACGATCCTCGACGAAATCGACAGGAAGCCGCAGCAGATTCTGATTGAGGCGCGGTTTGTCGAGGTCAATTCGGACCTGCTGAAGGATATCGGACTCGAGTGGGGAACGGGCCCGGACGGCGCCACGACCATCGGAGTCGATACCTATAAGAGCTCGGACGGCGGTCACGTGTACGGCGTCGGAGCCCAGTCTCTCAGCGGCAACTCGGAACCGTCCAGTTTCGCCCCTAACAGCAAGCTCATCAGCGCGACCAAGCCTTACAATTCAGGCCTCTCACTCATGTTCGAACAGTTGACCGACTTCCAGTTTGAAGTCCTTCTTCACGCCCTCGAAGAGGACGTGTCCGCCAATATACTGTCCGCGCCGCGCGTTCTGACGCTGAACAACCAGGAAGCGACGATCATCGTCGGCACCAAGTTCCCTATCATCAAGTCCGAGGTCTCCGGCGACAGTGGAACGATCACCACGTCACTTGAGTACTATGAAGAGATCGGCATTCAGTTGAACGTGGTTCCCCAGATTTCTGATGATGACTTCATCAACATGATCGTGCATCCCGCCGTTACCGAACAGATCGGAACGGCGTCCGCCAAAACGGGCGCCGGGAGTGACATTCCGCTGACCGAGTACCCGATCATGACCACTCGGGAAGCTGAAACACAGATTCTCATTGAGAGCAGCGGAACGATTGTTATCGGCGGCCTGCTCAAAGAGGTCGAGCGCACAACGGAACTGAAAGTGCCCTTCCTCGGCGACATTCCCCTTCTCGGGCGGCTCTTCAGGCGGGATACCACGAAGAAAGAGAAACTGGATCTTCTCATTTTCCTCACTGCGACAATCGTTGAACCCAACTACGAAATGCCGGCCACGGAGCCGGCGAAAGCTGAAGTTGTAGCGGCGCCAGAGGAAGAAAGCCCTGAAACAGCGGCCCCTGTCGAAGCCGAACCTGTTGCGGAAGACGAAGAAGACACGTCGACTTCGCAGGATCAGCCGGACACTGGCACAGAAACTGCTCAAAAAGACATCTATGCGGCAGGTGAAGAAACCTCGGGGACAGCATCCTGGATACCAGAAGGAGCAGAGACCTTCTCCGACGAACAGGAAGCCGCCGCCAAGCGGGTCGAAGCAGTGAAGCGCCTTCGCGCTGAAGAGGAGGCCCAGATGAAGGTCCAAGTCGAAGAAGCGAAGAAGGCTGAAGAAACAATACGGGAAGAAGAACCTGCCAGCGAAGGAATCAGAATGAATAGTTATCGGCAGGAAACAGCTCATGACTTCCGATAAACTCGGCGACATACTGGTAGCTGATGGCAAGCTCAGCGAATCCCAACTCAGCCACGCTGTTGAAAATCACAAACAGTCCGGCAAGCTGTTGGGTGAAGTGTTACTTGAGCTGAATTATGTCACCTCTAAGGACATAGCTCTGGCGCTTTCGCATCAGCTGGATATCCCCTACTTCGAACTCGGTGAAGACTTCCGGCTTGAGCCCGAAGAAGTCAGACTCATTCCAAAGACGATCGCGAGCCGCTTCTGTCTGCTTCCGCTCAAACGCGAGAAAGGCCACACGCTGACCGTGATCATGCGGGATCCGCTTGATCTACAGGCCCTTGATACCGTCCGGTCTCTCACGAATCTGGAAGTCCATAAAGCCGTCAGCACGGAAGAACGGATCACAACCGTCATTGAGAAGTTCTACCGGAAGGAAGCACACATTGAGAGCGATCTGCGGGATCTCGTCGATCTTGAAACAGGACAGATCGAGGAAATCCGAGAGGACGAGATCGGCGAGTCCGCCGTCGATTCCGATCAGCTCCTTGTGCTCGCCAACGACGCACCTGTGGTCAGATTCGTCAACCTCCTGCTGATGCAGGCCGTGCGCGACCGCGCGAGCGACATCCATTTCGAACCCCGCGAAAAAACCGTCTCGATCCGATTGCGCGTCGACGGCCGGTTGCGCGAAGTTACTCCCCCGCCGAAGAGCATCTACCAGGCTATCGTCACGCGCATAAAGATCCTGTCGGAAATGGATATCGCGGAACGACGCCTTCCGCTCGACGGCCGAATGAAGTTCAAGTACCAGGACCGGGTGATAGACGTCCGTGTCTCTTCGCTGCCCGAAATACATGGTGAGAAAATGGTCCTGCGTATTCTCGACCGCGCCTCGCTCGTGGTGGACATGGAAGACATCGGCTTCGAGGGCGAGATGCTCAAACGCTTTCAGCGGACACTCAAACTGCCCAACGGCATCGTCCTTCTCACGGGTCCGACGGGATCAGGTAAGACCACCACTCTTTACAGCGCCCTGAACTACCTCAAGAGTCCGGAAGTGAATATCCAGACGGTCGAAGATCCGGTCGAATATCAGATCGACGGAATCAACCAGATGCCGACCAAGGACAAGATCGGCCTCACTTTTGCCAAGGCCCTGCGTTCCATTCTTCGTCAGGATCCTGACGTCATTCTAATCGGTGAAATGCGTGACCTCGAGACCGCCGAAATCGCCATGCAGGCCTCGCTCACTGGACATCTCGTGCTGAGCACCCTCCATACCAATGACGCGACAACCGCTTTCAGCCGCCTGCATGACATCGGAGTCTTGCCCTATCTGACGGCAGCCACACTCAAACTCGTGATCGCCCAGCGGCTCGTTCGCAAGATTTGTCCTCACTGCAAAGAGGCCTGTCAACCGGCCCACGATCACCTTGACGTGTTTCTTGCCGCGTATCCGGAAGCGAAGAAGTGGACCTTCTACCGGGGCGCCGGCTGTGAGAAATGCGGTCATCGCGGGTATCTCGGCCGCCGCGCCATTTTCGAGTTCCTCGAGGTCAACGACACCATCCGGCAGATGGTTATGGAAAACGCCGGAGACGTTGCCCTTCGCAGGCACGCCACTAAGAATGGCATGGAGACGCTTTCCCAGTATGGCGCGCGAATGGTGGAGCGCGGCATAACAACGATTGACGAAGTAATGGCGGTTTGCCCCGTTGGCGAATCACAATAGCAGGATCAGAGTATGTCGATTTTCAACTATGTTGCGAAGGACGAGACGGGCCGGGTTGTTCAATCGTCTATCGAAGCCTATTCGCGGCACGAGGCTATCGCCTCTCTCCGCGGTGACGGGCTGACGGTCGTCGATCTGCTTGAGAACACCGACTCCAAAGCCGCCCCCCCGCCCCTGCCAAGAACCAAGGCGGCGCCCCGGATTGTGAAGAGCGGCCGAGTCAAGATTTCCGATCTCTCCGTTTTCTGCCGGCAACTGGCTATCTCCGTCAACTCGGGCGTGCCCTTGCGCGACTCGCTCGAGTCCATCGCCGAAGACATGGAGACGCCGCGCTTCCGCCATGTTCTTCAGGAGGTCGTCCGCGACCTACACGACGGGAAGCCGTTCTCGCAGGCGATCGCTGAGAAATCGAGCGTATTCAGCCCTCTTTTCATAGCGCTGATACGCAGTGCGGAGGAATCGGGAAGTCTGCCGCAGACATTGAATCAACTGGCCAAGTATCTTGAGAAAAGCGACCGCCTTACGCGCAAGATAAAGACCATAGCTGCATATCCTCTGTTCGTCGGCGTATTCTTCGGGCTGGTCTGCCTGGTCATGACGCTGTTTGTCATACCTCAATTCCAGAAGACCTTCGAAGGGCTTTCAATCAACCTCCCCCGCCTTACGGTCATCGTGTTCGGCACGAATCAATACATCATGACGCATCTGCCCTTTATCATCGCCATTGTATTCATTATAGTGGCGGCATTCGCGCTGTTCCGCCGGACGGATACCGGACGATATCAGATCGATAGATTCAAACTGAAACTCCCCTTCTTCGGAACGATTCTGCGCAAGTACGCCATCGCCCGCTTCTGCCGGAATCTGGCGATGATGTTGAGCGGCGGCGTGGCTATTACCACGGCCATGAAAATCACTTCAGCCGTCAGCGGAAACAAGATCCTTGAGCAGACGCTCATGAAGGCGCGGGAACGTGTCATCACGGGCTCGTCTATCGCGTCGAGCCTGTCGCATGAGCAGGAACTGCCCAGCCTCGTCATTCGCATGATTTCCGTCGGCGAAAACTCCGGGCGCCTGCCCGAGGTGCTGGAAAATGTTGCCGATGTATATGAAGACCAGGTGGAGGCGGCCATCCTCACGGCGACCAGTCTCTTTGAGCCGCTTGCCATCGTCTTCTTCGGCGCAATCATTCTCGTGCTGGTCATGGCCATATATTTCCCCGTCTTCACGATGGGTTCAGGTATTCAGTAGAAAGTCCCGAACAGCGTCATCGAGAGGAGGTGTTAGCTGGACGGGCTGAAGTGAACGGAAGAGAGAAGTAGTTGTAGTAAGTGGAAGTCAACCGTGTCGGAATCATGCTTTCCGACACACAAACGAGCAGGAGGGAACCAGATGAAGAAGAGTAAGAAGAAAAGCGGTTTCACACTTGTGGAACTCATGATTGTGGCGGTCATCGTGGCTATTCTGGCCGCTGTGGCCATTCCGTTGATGAGCGCAAATCGCGTTCGCGCGATGGCAACGGAAGCAGAGTCGGCACTGGGTACCATTCGCAGTTCGTTGCGGGCATCTTTTGCCGAGACGGGCGAGTATGATGTGGGCCCGGGCGGAGCGATTGTCGTTGGAGCCGTGGCCGGTAATGTGCCCGGCATCAGCGCCGGCGACCTTAACGGCCGCTACTTCGTGGATGCCAACTACACGATTACCGCGATCGGTGACACGACATACACGATTCAGGCCGCAGGCAGCACAGGCGACGTGGCGGGTGTCGTAATCACACTAGATGAGTCAGGATCATTCACGCGTTCGGGTCTGTAGTTTCACCCGTTCGCACAAGACTCTGACGG
>JAHIZV010000064.1 GCA_018814445.1 Verrucomicrobiota bacterium
CACCTAAAGGAAAACCGCTGCTTGAGAACCTCTTGCTCAGACACTGCTGTTACGAAAAACGGCCGGATCGACACAATCACATCCAGGAGATACTATGCTTAGGTTGACGCGAATGCGCTGAGCGGGATTACGCCGTGACATATAAGGCATGTCGTGGCCTTCAGTCAGCACCATTCAGGTCTTCCCTCTTCTTTTCTGTCACTCTCCCATTTCCATTCGCAGAGAATCGTGTTAAGCATTCGCACTTCATGAATCTCACGAAACATACAGGAGCGACCCAGATTCTGACCGGCGTGACGGCGCGGGACAAGTGGGATCTGATAGACCGGATGCTCGACGTCCTCGTTATTCATCCGACCTGCTGCAAACAAGCGGATGAAGTCCGCGCCCTCATCAGGCCGACCATGCTCGCGCGTGAGAAGGAAATGTCCACAGGTATGGGCGATGGGTACGCGTTTCCGCATGCAAGAGTTGCCGGATTCAGAGGCTTTGCCGTGGCTTTGGCGATTGTGCCGGACGGGCTTGAGTACGAGGCACCGGATGGTCAACCGATTCGGATCGCATGCATGGTTGTTACTTCGAAAGAGAATCCCACCGTCGGCCTTCGTGCAATGAGCGCCGTAACCAGGCTACTGGCGGACCCCTCGGTCAGCGATTTCTTTCTTCATGAATCGGATCCAGAGAAAGTCTACGAATTTCTGCAGGAACGGAACGTCGGACTCGACATCGCGGTAAAGGCGCGAGATGTCATGCGTCCGCCGCGGGTCAGCATTCCGCCGGATACTCCTTTGCCGCGTGTCACGTATCTGATGCTTCAGCACCATGTCGAGGCCGCACCCGTGACCGATGACCAGAATGTCGTCGTTGGTCAGATCACCTGCGATCTGTTGTTCCAGAAGGGCATCCCGGATTTCTTCGGACAACTGCACAGCATTTCGTTTATTAAGGATTTCGACCCGTTTGAGAAGTACTTCGAGGAGGAGGCCATGGCCCTCGCGAGAGACATCATGTCGGACGATTTCGGCTGCGTGGAAGAAGACTCCACGCTGCTTGAGATCATTCACCTTCTGTCCGTATATCATCATCCCAAACTATACGTGCTGCGCGAAGGGAAGCTGGTCGGTATCGTGGACAGAATAGCTGTGCTGGAACGAATCTTGAACCTATAGACACCCATGATCCCCCTTCTTGCCATATTCGTGTTCACCTACGTGCTCATCGCCACGGAGAAAGTCGACAAGACCATTGCGGCATGTCTCGGCGCGTCCGCCGTCGTGATCTTTCGCTTCATTCCTTATCCCGTCGCCCTTGAACACGTGGACCTGAATGTCCTTTTCCTTTTGATCGGCATGATGACCATCGTCAACATCCTGTCCAAAACGGGGCTGTTCGAGTGGATTGCGATAGTCATCGCGCAAAAGGCCCGCGGAAACGGCATAGTAATCGTTCTTCTTTTTCTGTCCGTGGTGGCGGTGTTTTCCGCCTTTTTGGACAATGTCACAACGGTTATTCTCGTTGCGCCCATCACGATTCTGATTACACAGATCCTGGAGATTCCGACTCTTCCGGTCCTTGTTCTTGAGGCGATCTTCTCCAATATCGGTGGGACCGCAACACTTGTTGGCGATCCTCCAAACATCCTGATCGGCTCAAGTGCGGGGCTCACGTTCAATCAGTTTCTCGTGCACCTCGGGCCTGTTGTGTTGATCATTGCGGTTGTGGTTCTGCTGGTGGTCCACTTCAGCCTGCGGCGGCGCGTGGCTACGCACAAACAAGCCGTTCAGCGGGTGATGCGCGCCAGGCCTGAACTGGCCATCATAGAACCACGCAATCTGAAAGCAGGCCTCGCTGTCTTTGCTCTGGTACTCGTCGGGTTTTTCTGTGGACATCTGCTGGATGTGGATCCGGGTATTATAGCTTTGGCCGGCGGTTTTCTGATGGCCCTGGTTTGCCGCGCCGAGATTCATCATGTGCTTGAGAAAGTGGAGTGGGCGACCATCCTTTTCTTCGTCGGTCTATTCATCCTCGTCGGCGCTCTCCAGGAGAACGGTGTTTTCATTTGGCTTGGCGAGCATGTAGTCAGTCTTACACAGGGCCATCTGCTGCTGACATGCATCGTCATTCTCTGGTTCAGCGCCATCACTTCCTCGGTGGTCGATAACATTCCGCTCGTAATAGCATTGATCCCGCTGATCAAGACTATCATCCCGGATTACGCTGAGTCGGCGGGTCTGACGGATCCTGAAATCATCAGGACGGTCATCGCGCAGCCGTTGTACTGGTCGCTCGCCCTGGGAGCCTGTCTCGGAGGAAACGGTACACTTGTGGGTGCTTCGGCCAACGTGGTGCTTTCGCAGATAGCGCGGAAGAACAAGTATAAGTTTACTTTCTGGACCTTCACCCGAACGGGTATCCCGGTAATGATCCTCAGCCTGGTTATCAGCACGCTCTATATCTACCTGCGTTACTTCTGAACGCCGGGGCAGGGCCCTGTCTCCGGGCGTGTTTCCCGAGGACTTATTCTTCATGTCGTCCAGCAAACTCTCATGCTTCCCCTTCTTCTCATCCATGGTCAGCCGTGGTATTCTCCATGGATTGTTGCGAGATAAAGGAGCAGAACCATGGATTTCGGATTACTTAAGAAGCTGAGTGAGACACCGGCGGTATCCGGCCGCGAAGAACAGTTGCGTGCCGTCGTCAAGAAGGCTTTGGAGCCGATCGTCGACAGCATTGAAACAGACATTATGGGCAACGTCATCGCCCGCAGAAAGGGCGTCGGAAAACGGACCGTTATGCTGGCGGCTCACATGGACGAGATCGGCTTCATCGTGCGCTATATCGACGACAACGGGTTTCTCCGCCTGCAGACGCTCGGCGGGTTTGATCCCCGGCAGTTGTTCGCCCAGCGCGTGCTTGTTCATCCCCGCAAAGGCGCGCCCGTCCGCGGCGTGCTCACGTACAGCACGAAGCCCACACACATGTTGAAGCCCGAAGAGATGAACCAGGCTCCGCGTATCGATAACTTCTTTGTGGATCTCGGCATGAATACGAAGAAGGTGAAGAAGCTGGTCGAAGTCGGTGACATGGTAACCATGGACCGGACCTGCGAAGAGTGCGGAGACATGATCATCGGCAAGGCGATCGACAATCGCGTCGGTGTCTTCGTGATGATCGAGGCGCTCAGAGCCCTCAAGGAACATGAAGTTGATATCGTGGCCGTAGCGACGGTTCAGGAAGAGATCGGTCTGCGTGGCGCGACAACTGCGGCGTTCGCGGTGGAGCCGGATGTTGGCGTGGCTCTTGATACGACGCTCGCCAACGACTATCCGGGTCCGGGTCCGACTGACGAGATCACTAAGCTGGGCAAAGGCACGGCGATCAAGATCATGGATGCGTCGCTGATCTGTCATCCAAAGCTGGTCGATCACTTTCGCAGGATAGCGGAAGAGCAGAAGATCCCGTACCAGATGGAGATTCTGGGTCGTGGAGGAACAGACGGCGGGGCACTGCAACGAAGCCGGTCCGGTTCCGTCAGCATGACGCTGAGCGTCCCGACACGCTACATCCATACGGTGAACGAGATGGTGAATAAGAAGGATGTCGAAGCGACGATCAAGCTGTTGGCGAAGTATCTGGAAGAAGCGCATAAAGGGCGTTACGCCCTGTAACTCACAACACGCAACTATCAGCTGAGAACGCTCAGGTTCTTGATAGTTGAATGTTGTGAATTGAAAGTTGAATGTTACCCCTGTGTGCGGCCGATATACACAGACGAAGGACGGGGAATACGTCGAGCAGTACTTCGACACGGAAGTGACTGAGGGCGTGGTGGCGCCGCGATATAATGTGGCGCCGGGTCAGCACGCGCCGGTGGCGCTCCATTTTGAAGGCCGGAAGCTCCTTGCGCTCTTTCGTTGGGGGCTGGTTCCTTCGTGGGCCAAGGACGACGCGATGGGCTTCAAGATGATTAACGCCCGCGCCGAAACGCTTGCCGAAAAACCCAGTTTCAAGCGTCTGCTCAAACGGCGGCGATGCCTGGTGGCTGCTGACGGATTCTACGAATGGAAGAAGATCGAAGGCACGAAGACAAAGACGCCATATCGTTTCACTCTGAAGTCGGGAGACCTGTTCGCGTTCGCCGGATTGTGGGACAGCTGGAGAACCCCGGACGGGTCTGATCTCTACACGTATACGATCGTGACGACTGAAGCGAACGAGATCGTGAAGCCGGTTCATCACAGGATGCCGGTCGTGCTCTCGCGAGAGAAACAGGAGGTATGGCTGGACCCCGGAAGAACCGATGAAAAGGATGTTTTGCCTTTCATGGAGCCGTGCCCGAACGAAGACCTTCGCTCGTGTGAAGTGTCAACGATCGTGAATTCGCCGCGAAATGACACGCCGGAATGTATCCGTACGATAGGAGCCGGCACATGAGAGTCCCGAAGGTTCAGAAGAAGAACGTGTTGGTCACCGGGTGTTCAAGCGGTATCGGTGCTGCGACCGCGGCTATGCTTCGCGACGCAGGATGGCACGTCGTGCCGACAGCACGTAAAGAGGCTGACCTGAGAAAGCTGAAGGAACAAGGATTCCATGCGGTAGAACTCGACGTCGCTGACAGTGTTTCTGTGAGCATGGCGGTCAACCAGGCGTTGGACATTTTCGGTGGGGAGATCGGGGGGCTGGTCAACAACGCGGGCTTCGGCCAACCGGGCGCCATGGAGGATCTGACGCGTGAGTCCATGCGGTACCAGTTCGAGGTGAACGTTCTGGGCATGCAGGAACTGACGAACCAGGTTCTTCCCGTCATGCGCGAGCAGGGGTGGGGGCGCATTATCAACATCAGTTCTGTCGCTGGACGTATCGGATTGCCTCTGCTCGGCATCTATTCGGCGACGAAGTTTGCGATGGAAGGGATGTCGGACGTGCTTCGCGTGGAGCTCGCCGGATCGGGTGTAGCTGTCAGCCTGATCGAACCCGGGCCGATCGACACCGACTTCAAGAAGAACGCGCTCGAGAGGGGGAAAGTGGAACTGCACTCACGAAGAACCCAGTTCATGCTTCTCTATGAACAGCTTGTTGAAGAGAGTCAGCTGTCTCAGAACAGAATGGCGCAGATGTTCACGCTTCCGTCGGAGTCCGTTGCCAAGACGATACTCAAAGCTCTCGAAACCGGGCGGCCGAAGAGGCGTTACAAAGTGACTCTGCACGCATATGCCGGAGCTTTGATGAGTCGCTTCGCGCCTGATTGGCTGGTGGACTACGTTCTCGGGATCAGTTTCAGGGCCAAATATCCAAAATCCGACTGAAACAGCCCCCTTTCAACCGCTCTTTTCCCGAAGAATAGTGTTGCTCACAAGTCTGCAAGCGCTTACATTACACCCTGTAATCATATCTATTGGGGGCAATCCAGATGAAGACAACCAGACACAAACGTTCTGTCACGATCCGCTCTGTAAGCGTTTACAGGCGACTGTTTCTTCTCCTTCTTCCGCTCATGGTCGTCATATCGTCGATCACTGCGACTGAAGGGCACGCAGCCGTGATCAATGGGAGTTTCGAGAGCGCGACGGGAAACAATCCTGACGATTGGACTGAGTTTGGAAATGCGTATTCAGAATCCGACCCCAACGCGCAAGACGGAAGCCGATCAGCGAAGCTCTTCCAGAACTTCACGGGAGCGCCGAATCTCACGGGGGCGTTTCAGGACCAGGCTGTAACAGTGGGACAGAACTATACGCTGAGCGGGTATCTGAGAAATGGTGATGGTGCAGGTGGCGATTATCTGCAGGCGGACAATGAGGCCTTCCTGAAGATCCAGTGGCTGAACGGGAGCTATGTGGAAGTTGGGGCCTATGAATACGCGCCATACAACGGGGGTGGTATTGATTCCTCTACGGCCCAGGATGATCAGTGGATCTACAACACATTAACACAGACCGCTCCCGCCGGAGCTGTCTACGGCCGTGTGACACTCATCCATAACTACAAGGGGAGCGATTACCTTGGCGGTTCCTCATGGTTCGACAGTGTGACGTTTGAAGCGGAAGGCGGGGGAGGTCCAGCAGGTGCGGCGCCCGAACCGGGAACGGCAGCGCTGATTCTCGTTGCGGGAATCGGTCTCTTTGGACGACATCGCGGAAGCTTGAAGAGGCTTATTAATTCGCTGTCCTAACGGACCAGTTCCTCGAGCCGCTCTCTGGCGTCGGGATGCGTGGCAGATTCAAGGGCCTGCGCGTAGGCTGCTTCCTTCAGGCGCTCCGCTGCAGGCAGATAGGCTCCGCTTCTAATGGATTCGTCATAACAGATCTGCGCGGTCACAAGGCCCCCTTTGCTCTCTTCATAACGTCCTAAAGCAGTCCAGTAGAAGCTCCGGAAGTAGAGACCGATGATGAAATCCTCCAGTTGCTCAGGCCGCACTTGTTCCCTGGCGAGCAGGATTCTGTAAACGCCTTCCTCGAAGGTCTCCGTGGCGGGAAACTCCGGATACTTTATCCTGAGCATGGCGAAAAGTTCGCGGGACTCTTCCTCCATCCCTTGACCGAGCAGGGCCAGTACCGCGCCGCGCAGGAAATTGGCGTGCGCGGTCTGGAAGGATTCGTTCTCAGGATACTCGCCCAGAGCGAAGTCAAACGCGCGCAGGGCAGGCATCAGCACGGATATGTCCGCGGTGGCCACCATTTCGCCGCGGTTCAGGTCGGCAACCAGAGAGCCGCGCAGGAAGCTGTCGCCAATCGACTGATAGATCATGCGGTCACAGGCGACGACGTCAAAACCCTGTCCGTATTTCCGGCCGACCCATGCCCAGTAGACGGCATGTGTGTTCGCGCGTTTCCAGTCAAGCGGTCCGAATGCCGCTTCAATTTCCTGCATGGTGGCAGGAGAGAGCTTGTATTTCTGCTTCAGCTCCGGCGGCGGGGCGGCGTAGTCGGGTCGCGGCCCTTGAAAGAGAGCGCTCATCTCGTTGGCCCACTGCTGCTTGTAGTACAGGTGACACGAATCGGTCCACCCGCCTATCTTGTGCTGAAATATCCAGCCCAGCTCGCGGTAAAGAGAGGCAGATCCGGGATTGTAGTGGAGGCCCTCGTCCCGCAGCAGTTCAAATCCGTGCTTCACCCAGCGCCAGCGGTCCTCCTTGTCCGTGAACATCACGCTGACGTTGTAGGACAGGTTCCATGCATGAAAAGCCCAAACCATGCTGAAGCGCGGCTCGAGCTTGGTGATCCAGTCAGCAAGTTGAACGAGTTCAAAGTACTTGCCCTCTTCCTGCAGAGAGGAGGCGCGCAGCCATAGCGCGTCGGCAAGTATTCCTCTGAACCCCCCGAGAGCCACGGTCGTGAATGCGACGAGCGGAGGCATGTTCTCGAGCGGGTCGGCCGGATTCAGGCGGTACTCGGCCCGCATTTCGAGAAGGGGACGGTGCAGACGGCCTGACTGCCAGAGGGCGGACGTCCCGATGATGATAAGAAGCAGGGTTGTCAGGGCGCGTTTCATGAGCTGGTTCTCCTGCAACAGGAAGAACCGTGGTGCGGGGCTGTGTGGGTGTGGCGGTGTGGGAGAACGCCGCCGTAAGCGAGACTCCCATACTTCCACACTCCCATACTCCCAAACATACTCATTGTGGCAGTCCCACTTCTTTCTTCTTAAAGGCGCATGCACTGAGCAGGCCGAGGATGCCGGTGTAGACGATGACTTTGATCGCGAGTGTCTCGCCGACAAGGTGCCACGGCACAAGTTGTCCGTTTGAGAGCCATTCCAGTGTGTTGGGAGCCTGCAGAGGTTTGACGATGACGCTCATGACGGCAAACAGTCCTTTCACCGCATGTTCCATGAGGCCGGCGGGGGCGATCTCCTCGACCACGGGGCCGTGATGGTGTCCGGTATGCTCGATGAGGCGCGACTGTTCCGCGACGCCGGTAATGTAGGCGCCCGCCTGCACGATAATGAGGCAGTAAATGGCGACCAATGCCGCGACGGACATGGAGAAAAGCGTCCCCGCGGTCACGCCCACCGCGGCGAGCAGGCTTAGCTGGGCAAAGATGAGCAGCAGCTCCCGGATGAAGTTCATCGCGAAATCACCTTCATAGAGATAAGCGATGAGTCCCTCATCGTGAGGGAAGATTACGGTGTGATCCTCGTGGAGATTTTCGTACGAGACATGCAGAACGCGGCCCGGGCGGACATACTCAATCGGCAGCGAAAATGATTGGAGCCGATTAGCGGGGCTTACCATGACTGTTTCATAGCTGTCGTCTACGCCCTCACACCGTACAGTCCATTCTCCTCTCACGGAGGTGGCCCCCATTTGCGAGGCCGACAGACGAAATCTGAACAGGAACGATTCGTTCCTGATGCTTTCGGGCAGAACGAACGTCCAGGCTCGTGATGCTCCGGGCGGAACGGTGAACGCCTGTCTGAGCAGTTGCTCGCGTATCGCGTTCAGCAGGTCATCCGGATGCACGTTCTCGGGAAGCTCTACCGCAGCCATGCGGGTCGCAAGCAATTTTCGAGCGGGTTCCTCGACATCGACGGGAACGGGGCGGAGAGGTTGCCGTGCGATGAGCAATTCCTCATTGAGGACGCGTGACTCCTCTGCCGTGAGTGTCGCAGGACGAAGCGTCCAGCGAAGCAGGCCGTAGATGAGCGCGCCGCTCAAAGACAGCAGAAGAACGTTCATCAGAACGAGGCCCAGCCATTTGCCCAGCCAGACCTGGAATCGGTGAACGGGTTTCGTCACTACGAGATGCATCTGCCGCGCGTGGATTTCGGAGGAAACAGCCGCGCAACCGGCCCACAGGGTCGAGATGGAAAGCAGAAGGGAGGCGAAGCCAAGCGTATACTTCAACAGAACCTGCACATAGCCCGCGACCGTCCCGTCTCCTTTGATCGTCAGCGGAAGCCCGATAATCGCTGCGAGGAGCATCGCGATGAGGATCACGATGACTTTCGAGCGGGCGGCGCTCCGGATCGCCAGAAGGGCTATGGCAAAAACAGGCTTCATTCCTTTGAGGGATGTTTCTCTCTGGTTCCGTCCGATGACAGAAACCCGGCGAACCCGGCCGACCCGCTCACGCCCGAGTGCTGCTCGTATTGTTTCCGGGCCTCCGCCACGACATCGAGGAAGAAACGCTCCAGATCCTTGCGTGGATGATCGAGATCCGGTTCGGTTCCGGCGATCCGACGGATGTTGTCGAGAACGGCTTTCATTGATTCAGGGCCCAGCTCGGGAAAAGTCAGCCGCACCCGGTGCCGCTCTTCCAGTAGATCCCTTATCGAGCCCATGGCTTGAATCCGTCCGTTATAGAGGATGGCGATTCTGTCGCAGACATCCTCCACATCCGCAAGCAGGTGAGAAGAAAGCAGGACCGTTTTTCCCCGATCACTCAGGGTCTGGATCAGGTCCTTGACCTGCCTGCAGCCAAGAGGATCGAGGCCCGACGTCGGTTCATCGAGAATCACCAGGTCGGGGTCGTTCACCAGGGCTTGAGCGAGGCCGATGCGGCGAGCCATTCCTTTTGAAAACTCTCCCACGGTGCGCCGGCGCGCGTGCGTCAGGCCGATCATTTCAAGAAGCTGGTCCGTCCGGCTGCGAATCTCCTTATCGCTCAACTTAAAAAGACTGCCGTAGAATTTCAGCGTTTCCTCCGCCGTCAGATACGGATAGAGATACGACTCCTCCGGCAGGTACCCGATGCGCGACTTTGCGCCTACGTCCTTGGGGGACCGCCCGAGTACCTCAAGAGAGCCCTGCGTGGGAAATAGAAGACCGAGAATCATTTTCAGCGTGGTGCTTTTTCCGGAGCCGTTCGGACCCAGCACCCCGAATACTTCACCCCGCCGGATCTCAAAAGAGATTCCGTCGACCGCTTTCACCTTTGGTCGCCGCCAGAAATCACGAAAGATTTTCGTCAGATTCTCGGCTCGCAGAACTGCGACGTCAGTCTTCTTCTCTTCATCACTCATAAGAAACTCAGGTTTCAGGTTTCCGGTTTCAGGTCTCTTTTCAAGCTCTCACGTCCATCACTCTGAACGTCGCTATGCCGAGAGCCAGGACTCCGGTCAGATACACAAGCGCATACAGTCCGGCCCAGCCGATGTAGATCCACGGAACGGAGCCGCCGCCGTTGAGCGCGTCGACTACCCAGAAGTGCTGCCAGTTCGGGATGATTCCATAGAGAAAGGCTGCGACAGCATGATCGGCAGCGTGGCGTCCGAACAGATAATCCGATATCAGCCCGACGAGAAGAAGAGCGCTGCACAACGACAGCGTCGGCACGATATGCAGACGCGTTGCCAGGGAGACGGCGACTGCGGTCAGAACCAGTACGGCCATCGTGATCAGGAGGCTCACGGGAAACAGCGCCAGGTTGTAGTGCGCGGCGAAAGAGGTCAACTTTCCGTCGGGTCCGACGAATGCGGACACAACAAACGCGATAATCACAGCCGCAATCAGAAAGCCGAAAGCATCGGATGCAAAAGGTCTGTTCCAGAAGTAATTAGTCAGCGCTGCCGTGAAAAGCGCAAGGATGCACAGGGCGATCAGGGGAGATGCGGCCCACCAATCGATTCGATAGGCGAACGACGCCGTTCGGGTACTGATCGTGCATGCGAGAGCCATTGCCGTGCAGAGAGCGATCATCACCGCCGAAATGCCCGCGAACTTCGCCAGAAAGAACAGCGATCTGCTGACGGGTTTGCTGAGGATCGAAGCAGCGGTCCCCGAACGGATCTCACTCGAGATGGACGAGCAGGCCGCGAAGCTCCCGATGAGCAGACCGCCGATGAATTGCAGGGAGAAGGCGCTGTCCCTCACCATCTTCCCGGCCTCTCCGAGCTGATGAGCCAGCAAGAGCGGAAGAACGGCCACAAAGAGGATGCATGTAACCGTCAGCAGAAGACAGATCGGCTGTCGGATAGTCTCTATCGCCGTCAGACCGGCCAGCCGTGTGAATTGTTTGATTCGTGAGAACATCATTCAGAAAGAGCATAGATCATCCGTTGATACGCTCAATACTTATTAATGGGCATGAACGTGTCCGGTGGAAATCCAGGAGCGAAGAATGTTCGTTGGCAAGTACATCCTGCACGTTGGTGAGAGACGCTGTCCCGAGTCCCGCATCTAACAACGCATCGAGAAGGCGACGTGTATTCTCCGGGGTTGCCTCGATCAGAATACCCAAATCAAACGTAGCGCGGGGCACACCGTGAAGGATGGACGCTATTCCCCCGATTACGACGTACTTCACGTCATGTTGCTGAAATGATCTGAAGACGTCCTGCAGTCGATTGAGCATGCTTTCGCTCCTGTAGAGACGGCGTTACACTGAGGGCCAGATCGGTGAAGGAGCAGAGCTTTCCCGCTTGAAGAAATCAGAATGTTTTAGACTCAAGACCTCGGCTACAGTTCAGGACCGAAATCTCCTACGCTCCCACGCGACCTGCGTTTGGATGTCTTGCTCTTCAGCATGGGAGCAGTGATTACCCGCTGGAACTTCACTGACCCGCACACTGGACATTTAGACAGATGAGCCTCGGACAATTGTTGGAAAATTTCGTGCGTCTTCTGACACTTCTCGCATTTGTAAGTATACGTCGGCATGTTGCCTCCTTATGACGGCGCGCGATTCATCAATGCTTCTCCGTGACCACACGGGGCGTCCCTCGCTGAGTCTCTTATTTCAAGACGGCTAACTATCTTTTCAGGACGGGCCACTCTGGTGAAGCGGCCTTGTTCCGTAGGGTGCGCTTTGCGCGCCCGTAGGACAAGGCCCGAACGAAGTGAGCGCCGCATTCCGGCGCGCGCAGCGCGCCGGAATAAGTGATTCTATAGAAAACTGTATATCTCCAAGTTCAGCGAAGAAAGTGTTTTCGTTCGTCCGTTTCCGTGTTGATTCCTAACTGGTGTTTCCCCAAATATGCGTGCTCACTAGGAAACTGCTGATCTCGAGATGCGGGAAATACCTGTCCAATTCCAAGATGCATTCGAAGAAGCTCTCAAGAGAGAGTCGGGCCTGGCAATGCTCCGCCGATCGAAGGAGGTGTGAGATCGTGACAAAGGGGTTCATTCCTGCAAATGGCGGGTACAGAGATTTGCTGTCCTACCAGCGGGCGGTAGTCGTCTATGATGGAACCGTACGTTTCTGTGAACGCTTTCTTGAGCGACGCGACCGCACGGTAGATCAGATGGTTCAGGCCGCGCGTTCGGGCAAACAGAATATCATTGAAGGAAGTCTGGCTTCAGGTACGTCCAAAGAAACGGAGATCAAGCTCACCAACGTGGCGCGTGCCAGTTTGGAGGAGCTTCTGGAAGACTACCATGACTGGCTTCGGAACCATAATGTGCCAATCTGGGACAAGAACAGCACGGAGTCGCTCTACGTGCGCAAACTTGCGGCGGGGCGGATTGAGGCGCCCAGACTGAAGAAGGGGACGAATGAGACTGATGGGACTCATGACAGTGCAGACTCGGAGGCGACCCGAAGTCATGGGTCTCCTGAGTCCCATTCGTCTCATCCACCTGCCTTCACAGCTTTCCGCGACTTCTTCAACACCCGTTCACCCGAGATCGTGGCCAATATCCTGATCTGCCTGATTCATCAGACCAACTACCTGCTTGACCAGCAGATTCGGCAACTGGAGCGCGCATTCCTTGAAGAAGGCGGCCTGCGCGAGCGTATGATGCGTGCTCGCCTGAATTCGTGGAAGAGCCAGCGGCGCTGAAAGGGGCTGTCATCGCCTATCCTCCGTTAAGCACCCCCCGGTGTGAGGTCACGCGATTGGACGGTCGGCATTTACGTAAACCTCCCTTCTTCTCTTTTTACTGGCTCTCACTCGGGGCTTTTGGCACTCTCATTCGGTTCGTACCATGAGGAGTATGACAAAGCGCACCGTGAAGCTGAAACTCGATCAAAGAACTGTCACACAGGCTTTTCTAAGCCTCGTTCTGGCGGTGATTTTCTCCGGCTGCGCTGCCGAGAAGGCCGGCGGTGACGCGGCCGATTTGATCACGTCCGGCTGGCACAGCTACCAACTGGGCGAATTCAAGATGGCGGCGGCCGACTTTCAGTCTGCCCGGGATATGAGCGATCCCGGTTCAGACGACTGGACCCGCGCGACATATGCTCTTGCGACGACATGGAGCCTGCGTCGGCCGGGAGAAGACGAGGCTCTCGCGGAAAGGCTCTTCAACGAACTGCTTGAAGAGGCGCCGGATCACGATCTTGCCGCGTGGTCCGGTCTGGCTCTTGCGAGGATGAAGCATCTTGTGCCCGTGGGGCAGGACCCGGATTACGATGAAGTGCGGGCGCGGTACCGGAAAGTGATCGACAGATATGCGGGTCATTTGGCGGCCGATGAAGCTTTCCTCTATCTGCAGTCGACCTATGTCGCCCAGATGGACAAAGAGAACGCGAAGAAAGCACTCGTTGCCCTGAAGGACTTTCTCAAGAGACGTCCGGACTCGGGTCTTGTCAGTGCCTGCTACTCGCTGGTGGGCACTTGCTATGAGCTTCTCGATGAGCCGGTTAGAAGGCTGGAGGCCGAACTCAAGGCATTTGAGACCGCGGAGGTTGATCCAACGAATCCGTATCAGGACAACGCGTGGAACTATTGGTATCTCGCGGTCATTGCTGAGTTCGATGCGGGCGATTTCGCCAGTGCGCGCAAATACTACCGCCTGTTGATTGAAGAGTACCCCACGGATATTCGGGTCTATTCCGCGACGCAGGCGATCAAACGGATGGATGAAATAGAGGCCGGAATCCGCGCCGAACTGGAGAAGAAGTCATGAGGCGCGTCTTCGGATTCATGAAGCAGTACTCGGCATTCCTCGCGATCGGGGTCACCTTTCTCTGGTCCATAATCGCGATTGCCGTTTACCGCGGAGCCGAATCGGCGCCGGACACGATCACGCTGCGGATCGGCCACTGGCAGTTGGAGGCTTCGGTTTACGATGCTCTTAACGAGATGGCGGCCGAGTACCAGAAGATCAACCCCAAGGTCCGCATTATACAGGACGCGATTCCGGAAATGATCTATGGGCAGTGGACGACTACGCAGCTTATGGGCGGTACCGCTCCCGATATCCTGGAGGTCGGGCTTGGCGTACTGCCGTATCATCTCTGGGTTCAGTACTATAACCGGTATTTCGTCCCCTTAACGCGCTATGTGAATCAGCCGAATCCGTACAATGAGGGCACGAGTCTTGCGGGTGTCCCCCTCAGATCGACGTTCAAGGATGGAATGCGAAACTCCTACATTGAGGAAATGCAGGAGTACATCAACATTCCTCTCTCCCAGTTCGGCGTTAGGATTTTCTACAACAAGGACTTGCTCAAGAAATTGACCGGCCGTGACAAGGCCCCGAGCGAATATCGGGAGTTTCTAGCTGTCTGCGACGAGATCAAGCAGCATAAAGACGAGAAGGGTCAGCCGTACATTCCCATTGCCGGATCGAAGTATCACATCGCGATGTGGGAGTTTCCCATGTTCGATCCGCTGACGTACTCCATCATGCGTTATGCCGATTTCAACCGCGACGGGTTTGTAGGCAACGACGAGCTGTACGTTGCTTTCACAACGGACAGGATATCCTTCACAAACCGCGCCGTGCGCGCGCGCTACCAGATGCTGCGCGAAGTGACGGACAACTTTCAGACCGGCTATACCGGGTTGACGCGTGACGAAGCCGTTTTCCTTTTTGCGCAGGAGCGTGCGGTATTCATGACGACCGGGACGTGGGATGCGCGCAGTCTGCTGGTACAGGCCGAGGGCACTTTCGAGGTTGGTGTGATGGACTTTCCGATGCCGAGCCGTGACGACGAGTACTACGGCGAGGTTATGGAAGGACCCAACTATGAGCGTCTGCAGGGAGGCTTCCCGTTCGCCATCACGCGCACCTGCAAACATCCGGAAGTAGCACTCGACTTCCTCCTCTTCATGGCCGGCAAGGAGCATAACGAGAAGCTGAATGAGATCATCGGCTGGATTCCCGCGGTCCGCGACACGAAGATGCCCACTTTTCTTGAAGCCTTTCAGCCTCATCTCAATGGGGTCTACGGAAACTTGAACCTCTTCCTCGGCGGTGAAACGTGGATCCGCTGGTTGCAGCTGTATACGCTCTATCAGGTAAATCAGATTTCCTACGACGGACTGGCGGAAGAGTTTGAGCCTTTCTACGAAAAGCAGGGCATCAAAGACTACATGGAGCAGCAGAAGGACTGGCGGCGGGCCATGCAGAAGAACGAGCAGTTTCTCGCCGGAATTCGCGCTAAGGCTCTGTCGACAGGGGGCGATGTCTCCGCATCCAACTGGATCAAGTACCGCTCCTTGACGGCCAGCAGACAGATCACTCCGGAAATTAGCCACTCCCGGACCATGCAGTTGCTCGAGCACGGGCCCAGCCTCGGGACGCTCGGTCCGTATGAGCACAGCGATGGTGTACTCAAGCGCGTCAGAGAGAATGTGAAACGGCAGATGAAGACTGAGGCGGAAGCGCAGAACCCGTCGTCCGAGGATTTGTAATGGAACCGAAGAAAGTCAAATGGAGTCAGGTGGGACATCACTGGGAAATCTATCTCTTTGTGATACCGACGCTGATCGCCATCGGACTTTTCATTTACTACCCGGCTGCGAGCGGCATATTCCACAGCTTCTTCCGCTGGAACGGCGCCGACATCTCCGAGCCGCTTGGCGTTGCCAATTACAAGGACCTCTTGTTCTCAACCGAGTTCTGGCGCTCGTTCAAGAACGCTTTCATCATCGGTATCTGGAACGTGGTCAAGATGATCCCGCCGCTGTTCGTTGCCGTTGCCATTCACCGCTGTAAGAGTGACCGGATGCAGTTTCTGTACAGAATTCTGTTCGTCGTCCCGATGGTCATTCCGCCGCTGATCATTGCGCTGGTGTGGCGGTCGTTCTTCTTCGAGGCGACAAACGGCTATCTGAACCAGTTTATCTACACGCTCCATTTGCGGGCGTTTCTGGATTTCATTGCGCCGCTCTTCGGGTGGGGCGAGGTCTTTACAGAGGCCTCTTCGCCCGCCTGGCTGGGCGATCCCCGGCTGATTCTGACTGCGGTGATTATCTGGGGTTTCCCTTGGGTGAGTTCGCTGGCCGTGCTGACGCACCTCGCAAAACTGCAGGGCATCGGTAAGGAAATCTACGAGGCCGGCGACATCGACGGCGTCAACTGGTGGAGTAAGTTCACGAAGATCGAATTCCCGCTCATCACGGGCTCCATCTACATTATGCTCGTCTTCACCATCATCGGCACGATTGTGGATGCAGGCATGATTCTTGCACTTGCCGGATTTGAAGGGGGCCCCGGCGGTCGTGTGGACGTGCCGGCGCTGTTCATGCTCCGGAAAGCGTTTGTAGACCAGAAGATGGGTTACGCCTGTGCGGTGGGCATCATTCTCATGCTGATCGTCATGAGTCTGCAGAAAATCGCCTCGCTCGTGAACGACTGGCGCGGATATGACATCGACCGGAAGAAGTCCATTCGCAGGAAGCTGTTCACGACCGCGGTCATACTGAATGTTCTCGCGCCGGTGATGCTCTTGTGGGAGGACGCGACGCTCCCGCTCTGGAAGGAAGTCATTCAGGCTCCTGGAACCGTTTTCCATATGTGGATTTCCGGCTGGGTGAACGGTTACGAGATCCCACTGCCCGGCATCTTCCATGTGGTGTCTATCGTACTGATGATCGGCGTCCTTCCATACCCGAAATGGTTCGGCTACCTGGTTGGATTTGTTCGTAAGATTCGAACCGGAAGCACAGAGGCTATTGCCGGCAATAAGGGCGACATGAGAAATCAGCGTGTGATTGCCAGAGAGGAGAGCGCGGTGTTCCGCGCGACCCGATCCGTTGGCCAGTTCACCATGCGCGGCTTCAAGCACGGCTACATATGGTTCGTGCTCGCCTTCGCGTTCCTTCCCCTCTATCTGATGGTCATCGTCAGCTTCAAGACGAATACGCAATTCTATGCCGCACCGGCTACGCTGACGCATCCCGTTCACCCGGAGAACTGGGCCGCAGCCTGGGAGAAGATCACGCCCACGCTTGCAAACAGTGTATTCCTATCCGTCTCCTCAACGCTTCTCATGATCAGTATCGCTCTCATGGCCGCCTATTTCTTCGCCCGCCTGCGCATGCCCTTGTCCACGTTCTTCTGGAATGCCATCCTGATTCTGATGATGCTGCCGATGATCGCCAACCTCGTACCGCTATTCCGGTTGCTGCGTGACATGAACCTGCTGAACACGCTCACTGCCCTCATCCTGGTGGGGGCCGCGCAGGGGCAGATTTTCGCGATCTTCATGCTCAGGAATTTTGTGTCTGACATTCCGCAGGATCTGTATGAGGCGGCCGAGATCGATGGCGCGAGTCACTTCATGCAGATGCGCCAGATCGTTCTGCCTCTCTCCGGGCCAATTCTCGGAACCGTCGGTGTCATGCACTTCATGACGGCGTGGAACGACTTTGTGTTGCCGCTGATTGTCATGAGGGACCACGCGCGTTTGCCGGTCATGGTCCAGTTGATCCGCATGGCAGGTGACTACATCAAACTGTGGGGGCCGTTGATGGCGGGCTACGCCATGGCCTCGATACCTATCATCATTCTTTTCGTCTTCTCGATGAAACTCTTTGTCCGCGGGATGACGGAAGGCGCGGTTAAAGGGTAGCCGCCGCTGACGCGGCGGAACATCGAACATCCAACCTGGAACATCGAAATCGCAAATAGATCTTTGAACTTTAACTCTGAACTTTGAACTATCGAAAGCGGAGCATCGTATGATTAAGGCATGTGATTTGAAAAACGGGTCGATTGTGGATTTAGGAGGGGTTCCGCATGTGGTGGAGAGCATTCAGGTGCATTCGCCCACCGCGCGCGGAGGAACGACGTTGTACAAAGTCCGCTTCCGCAACGTGCAGACGAAGCAGAAGGTGGACCAGAGCCTGAAAGGCGAAGAGGCCCTGCAGGAGGCTCACTACGAAACGCGCGAAGCACAGTACCTCTACAAGAACGGTGATGTATTCACGTTCATGGACCTTGATGACTACAGTCAGTTCGACCTGAATGAATCCGATCTGAAGGAGATTATTCCGTATCTGATCGACGATATGGAAGGGATATCCGCGATCGTATCTGATGGCAGGATTCTCGCCGTGAAGCTGCCCGACGTTGTTGAGCTTGAGATCGCTGAGTGCGGGCCATCCATGAAAGGCGCATCAGCCACAGCCCGCACAAAACCCGCCACGCTCTCAACGGGTCTGATTGTCCAGGTGCCGGAATACCTCGCGCCGGGCGAAGTCATCCGCGTCGACACGCGCAACGGGACGTTTCTCGGGCGGGCGTAGCACTACGCTGCCGTCTGTCACCGGTCATCTTCTGCTTTGCCGCGTCATGTTCAGGAACCGGGAATGACGTGGAACAGGATCGAGAAGAAGTGGCATAGGCTTCCCGCAAATACGAACAGGTGCCATATGGCGTGGTGCCACGGAATCCGTCTCCAGAGATAGAATATGACCCCGAAGGTGTAGGCCAGCCCGCCGGCCAGCAACCAGAGCAGACCCGTCGTGGAAACCGTTGCCATCATGGGCTTGATCGCGACCAGACATATCCAGCCCATGGCCACATAGATTATCGTCGAGAGGATGTTGAATCGGCCGGTGAAGAAGATCTTGAGTGCGATACCTGCCGCCGCCAGGCCCCATACGACGCCGAAGAGACTCCATCCCCACGGACCGCGCATCGGTCCGAGCAGAAAAGGCGTGTACGTCCCCGCAATCAGCAGGAAGATGCAGGAGTGATCGATGATGTGAAGGACATGCTGGGCCCGGGTCGATGAGAATGCGTGGTAAAGTGTTGAAGCAGTGAAGAGGAGAACCATTGTGGTTCCGTAGATGGAGACGCTGACAACGTGCCATGGCGTTCCTCGCAGCGCGGCGCAGACAACCAGCACGATCAAACCCGCCACGCTCAGCAGGGCCGCGATTCCATGTATCACGCTGTTCGCGATCTCATATCCGAGGCCTTTTTCCATCGATCTTCACCCGGCTACTTCAGCTGAAGGATAAGCAAGGAGAAATCATCTCCGATCGGACGATCTTTCCTGTGAGCATCAAGCGCTTCGAGCATATGAGAGACAACTTTGTCCGGGGCGAGATTCCCGCGGGAGGCGAACACCTTCAGCATGCCTTCTTCGCCGAATTCCTCGTATTCATCGTCCATGGCCTCTGTCAGGCCGTCCGTGTAAAAAACGATCTTATCGCTCTCGCAGAGTTGCAGTGTGTTGACCGGGTACTCCGCTCTCTCCTCTATTCCGATGCCCGGCCCGGTTTCGATTCTGATCACACTGGTTTCCTGCGTTCGATCCTTGTAGTGAATGGGGTGGGGATGGCCCGCGCTGGAAACCGTGCACGTATAATCCTCGAGGTCGATGACGGCATAGATCACCGTGATGAAACGGTATTCCGGCAGCTCGGGGAACAACATGCCGTTCAGCGCCCGAAGAAGTTCGTCCGGTTGCTTCAACAGGCTGGTCGCCCCGTTCTGGGCCACAGTTTGCTCTTTGAACGAATCGACGGCCATCTTCAACAGGCCGGACAACAGGGCGGCGCTTACTCCATGCCCCGCGACGTCGGCCAGGTAGAGACCCACGTGCCTGCTGCCGATCGAGAAAACATCGAAGAGATCACCACCGAGCGTTGAACAGATATGGTACTTCCGGCCGTAGATGATCCTGTCTGTTCGCGGCAGGTTCTTGGGTAGGAATCCCAGTTGAACCGTTCTTGCAAGTTCCAGCTCGTGCTGCAATTGATTGTTTCTTTCGGAGAGTTCCGCGTGGGCTTGTTCGAGCGCGTGATGGCTGAGCTCGATCTCTTTCCTTTGCTTATGCATCTGGCAGAAGATCTGAACCTTTGAATTCAGAATCATGGGGTCGATGGGCTTCGTGATGTAATCCACCGCGCCGGCCTCGTAACCTTGAAACACGTGTTTCTCGTCCCGGCTTGTCGCTGTGACGAATATGATTGGAATGCTTCTCGTGTTGGGATTGGCTCGCATCAGTTCTGCCGTTTCAAACCCGTCCATATCCGGCATTTGAACATCCAGCAGGACAAGGGCGCAGTCATTGTGCAGGACTGTTGTCAGAGCCTCATTTCCCGAGCGTGCTTTGAGGATGGCCAGGTCCGGAGTTTCAAGAAGATGTTCGAGGGCGAGGAGATTCTCTTCACGATCATCAACAATCAGAACGTTTATGGAGTCGTCGTGTGCCATGCTGTTCAGCTTGCTGGAATCAGTCGCGAAATCTTGGCTATCAGGCTGTTCATATCAACGGGCTTCGACAGGTAGTCGTTCGCGCCGGCCTCGATGCACTTCTCTCTGTCTCCCTTCATGGCCTTGGCCGTGAGAGCGATGATGGGAAGGGTGCGATACTTCTTCTGTTCACGGATGGTCCGGATGGCTTCATAGCCGTCCATGCCTGGCATCATGATGTCCATCAACACGAGATCCACATCGCCGTGTTCATCGAGAAGTCCCACAGCCTTTTCTCCTTCTGAAGTCATTATATTGGCGATGCCCTCGCGATCGAGGATCGCGGCAAGCGAGTAGGCGTTGCGCATATCGTCGTCAACGATCAGCACCTTGATGCCCTCCAGTGCTTCCGCATCGACGGACCTTTGCTCGGGCGCCAGTTCGTTCGCGGGTTCGGCGGTCATCTCGCGCTCTGGAAGATGCATGTAGAGTGAGGCACGCTCCATAAGCCTGTCCTGCGAATGTTCACCTTTGATGATGATGCTCTCAACACTTCGGCGAAGCCGGGCCTCTTCGTTCCAGGACAGCTCCTTCCCGGTGTAGACGATGATAGGGACGTGATGCTTTTTGTGCTCTCTGTCAAACCGTTCGAGAAGGCTCATGCCGGACATGTCGCCCAACTGCAGGTCGAGTACGACGCAATCGAAATCCGTCTTACTCAGTTCCTCAAGAGCCTGCTCGCCGCTCGTGGCGGCGACGACCTCGACATTTGTGTCCGCGAAAAGAACAGCTATGCTTTCCACGGCCGCGGGGTCATCCTCAATAACCAGGAGCTTACGGTGATCCTTGGCCATGATGGTTCCAATCCGGCCGAACGCCTGGTGAACCTGTTCCATGCTGACCGGCTTGGTCAGGAAGCCGATGGCCCCCATGCGCATACTCTCCTGGTCCTGATCGAGAACGCTGATGATGAAAACGGGTATGGCCCGAGTTGCGGGATCGTCTTTCAGCTTCTGCATGACGGCGCGTCCATCCATTCCCGGCAGCATGACATCAAGAATGATGCCTCCCGGCACATATTCCTTCGCGAGGCGGACCCCGTCGGCCCCGTTTTCCGCGGCCAGACAAAGAAAGCCCGCATCGTGGGCGCAGTCCATAAGGATACGGGTGAACTTGGCATCATCTTCTATCAGGAGGACCGACTTCGATCCTGAGACTATCCTGTCGCGGTCATCTTCGACGGCCGTTGTCGCCGAAGCATCGGCGGTGGAGAAGTGCGTTCCCGCTTCCTTCACAACGGCGGGTGTGCGGACGGACGGCCCATACTGATTGTCTGCAGATCGGAAGAGCACACG
>JAHIZV010000065.1 GCA_018814445.1 Verrucomicrobiota bacterium
GGACACGCTTGCAAGCACATCGATGCGTTCAGGGATAAAGAGTAACATGAAGCTGGGAAATCACTGGAGCGAACCTACAGGCATGGAGGAAGAAAAATGGTGAACGTCGTCCCCCGGCCCGGCTCACTGTCGACCTCTATCTCGCCCCCGTGGTCGCGGATGATTCTCTGAACGATCATCAGGCCCAGACCCGAACCCTCGCCCTTTGTCGTATGATAGGCATCGAAGATCTGACCGAGACTCTCCGGCTCGATGCCGGACCCCGAGTCGCGAAACGCCACTGCAATGAACCTCTCCGTCGCTGAAATTGTGATCTTTAACAGGCCGCCGCCGGTCATCGCCTGCAGACCGTTCTTGATGATGTTGAAGAAGACCTGCTTGATCTGCGCCTTGTCCACTTTGATCGGCGGGAGATCATCAGGAGACTCCTTCTCGACGAGCACGGATTTGTCCTCGATTTCGTGGCGCATGAAACGCAGCGTTTCACCCAGAAGATCGGCCAGATCCGTCTGCTCCAGCTCTGGCTCAACCGGTCTGATCGCGCGAAGAAACTGATTGATGATCTGATTAAGACGCTTAACCTCCTGGCTCGCGACATCCACCAGTTCGCCCAGGTTCTCGCGGTCCCCGTCGGCCAGGTGAGCAATCTCGCGATCCAGAAGCTGGAGATGAATATTGAGTGAGTTGAGAGGATTCCCGATTTCGTGGGCCACTCCGCCGGCGAGAAGTGTGAGCGCATGCAGGCGCTCGGACTCGATTACCTTCTCACCATGTTCACGGTCGCGTGTGATGTCGCGGAGAATAAGCACGGCCCCGCTCTCCTCTTCGCGCACAAGAGAAAGAGGTACGACATAGAATGCCAGGAAGCGGTGTTCAGGATAGTTGACCTCGATCTCGCGGCTGACCATACGCGACCACTCCCCCTCATCAAGATCAAGTACAAGCTCCCAGTCGATATCACGCAGGTAACGGCTGATCGAATCGCCCGCCGCCGACTCCAGCCTGAATCCCAGCAGTTTCTCAGCCGCTCGATTCGCGTAGGTTATATCTCCTTCGCCATCCAGAACGATGATCCCCTCCTGAATCGCATGGAAAATGGTCTCCAACAGACCCTTATCCGAAGCCAACTGCAGAAAGTGGGTCTGAAGGCTCCCTGGATCCAGCTTGTCCAGCCTATCGATGAGTTTGTCTAAAAAGCCTGATTTCATTGCGCTCTATTTGAAGTAGATGCGTCACTTTGGCACACAGTATTCCACCCATTCCCTTCCCGCAAGGAGAAACCGGGCGAAATTGACACGGTCGTTCACCCAGGCAACCACCGGATGCCGGATGCCACTTGACGGATGCCTGTCTTCGCGAGCCAGGCCCATCCAACATCCGGCATCCGACATCTGCAATCTGCACAAATCAACTATTCCCATCCCCACTCCTTGTTTGTAGCATGAAAGGTCATGTCTGAGAAAACGACACCCATGATGGCGCAGTACCGGAGCATTCGTAACGAATTGCCTGCCGACACGATCCTCTTTTTCCGTCTGGGTGATTTCTACGAGATGTTCTTTGATGACGCCAAGGTCGCTTCGCAGGTTCTCGATATCGCGCTTACCAAGCGCAACAAGGTGCCCATGTGCGGCATCCCCTATCACGCTGCTGAGACGTATCTCGCAAAGATCATCCGCGCCGGCGTGAAAGTCGCCATTTGTGATCAGGTCGAGGATCCTGCCCAGGCCAAGGGCATAGTCCGCCGCGAAGTCACTCGCGTGGTCACGCCGGGGACCATTCTCGAAGAGAACGTTCTCGATTCAAACCGTAACAACTTTCTCGCCGGAATATGCCGCAGCAAGGACGCGTTTGGAGTCGCCCTGCTCGATATCTCAACCGGCACGTTCTGGGTGGAAGAAGAGAAAGACTTGTCCGCGGTCAGGGACAATATGATGCGCTACGCGCCTTCAGAGTGTGTGATCCCTGAAGAGGAAAAAGACTCCCCTCACTTTGCCTCGCTGCTTAACGGAAACAGCCCAACCGTACTGACCGCCCACGATGACTGGACGTTCGAATACGACTCCGCCGCCGACATACTGACGCGCCATTTCAAGGTCCATTCACTCCGCGGTTTCGGCTGTGAGCACTGCACGGCGGGCATCTGCGCCGCCGGTGCTGTTCTCCATTACGTTCAGCAGGAACTGCGCAGGAAAGTGGACCACATAAGGCAGATCCGCGCGAAGAATCCCAGGGACTATCTTCTTCTCGATGAAGCAACTGTTAGAAACCTGGACCTCATTCCTGTTCGCGGACTCGGAGTGGAATCCTCGGCGAATCTTCTCAAGGTTCTGGACTCGACAAAGACCGCCATGGGAGGCCGCCTTTTGCGTGACTGGTCGCTGCGCCCCCTGTCTGACCTCAACCGCATCACCGCGCGACACGATGCGGTCGACGCATTCACGTCACAGCGGTCCGCGCTGACCGATCTGCGAGAGTCGTTCAGCGAGATCAAAGACCTGGAGCGCCTCGTCTCAAGGCTAAGCGCGGGGAGCAGCAACGCTCGCGATCTTCGCGCGCTGGCTCAATCGCTTTCGGCCCTACCCGCTCTCAAGAAAATTCTCGAAAAGCTGACACCATCCCTGCTCGTCGAGTTAAACAGTCAAATACAACCCCTCCCGGAGCTGGCAGGTCTGATTGACCGCGCGATCGTAAACGAACCGCCGGCAACGATGAAGGACGGTGGCGTTATTCGCGAGGGATACAGTCCCGAGCTCGACGAACTCCGCGATGCCGCCAGCGCGGGGAAGAAGTGGCTCGCGGAGTTTCAAGTCCGGGAGCAGAAGCGCACGGGCATCAAGACGCTAAAGGTCCGTCACAACAGGGTCTTCGGCTACTACATCGAAGTGACCAAGAGCAATCTCGACGGTGTCCCCGAGGACTACATCCGCAAACAGACCCTCGTGAACGCCGAGCGCTTCATCACACCCGAACTCAAAGAATACGAGAACAGAATCATGGGTGCGCAGGAGCGCAGCCTGGGTCTCGAGGCCGAGATTCTTGGTGAAGTGCGCGACGAGGTCGTCAAGCAGACCGACCAGATTCAGGCGACTGCCGACGCTGTCGCGCAAGTGGATGTGCTGACATCCTTCGCGGAACGCGCCCTTGCCCTTCGCTACGCGCGGCCGGCAATGAACGGCAGCCAGACGGTTATCATCAAGGACGGCCGACACCCGATCATCGAAGAAATGCTCGATGCCGAGCCCTTCGTGCCGAACGACGCGCTGCTTGATGAACTTGAGAACCAATTGATTATCATCACCGGGCCGAACATGGCCGGCAAGTCCACCTATATCCGGCAGGTCGCCCTGATTGTGATCATGGCCCAGATGGGATCCTTCGTTCCCGCGGATTCCGCCGAGATCGGCGTTGTGGACCGCGTATTCACCCGCGTCGGCGCAAGCGACGATCTCGCGCGCGGCCGCAGCACGTTTATGGTCGAAATGCAGGAAACGGCCAACATCCTCAACAATGCAACCGGCCGGAGCCTCATCGTGCTCGACGAGATCGGGCGAGGCACCAGCACGTTCGACGGAATCAGCATTGCCTGGGCCGTGGCCGAATATCTTCACAACCAGAAAGAAGTGAAGGCCAAGACCCTCTTCGCTACGCATTACCACGAACTCACTGACCTGGCGCTAACACTGCCCGGAGTGAAGAACTACAACGTCCTTGTTCGCGAGAAGAACGACCGCATCGCATTCCTGCGCAAGATAGTCCCCGGCAGCGCTGACAAGAGCTATGGAATTCAGGTTGCGCAACTCGCGGGCCTGCCCGCCGAAGTCATCGCAAGAGCGAAAGAGATTCTCGGCAACCTCGAAGAAGGCGAGTTCGAAGAACAAGGCCAGCCCAAGATCGCCAAACACCGCCCGAAGAAGTCCAAATCGGATCCGGACCAGATGAGCCTGTTCGCAGACGGACAGCATGGCTCATCGTCAGATGGTTGTTGATGCGGCAGAGACGAGAGTAACCATCAACCATTCAACCATGAACCATCCTCCATTCTTCAAGGCATCCAGACTTTTACGCCCTTCTTCTTCTTCCCCCACTCCTTGGCGTCACTGTGGCTGCGGAAGAACAGGTCGATGTGGTACCCCTTGATCGAACTGCCGATGTCCTCAACCACTCCGTATCCGTAACCCGGGACATACATGACGGTGCCGAACGGGAAATGTCGTGTGTCGGCGGCGATGGTGCCGGGCTTGGCGCGCGTGTTGCTTGCCGTGATGCCGACATGCTTGCGCTCTCCCCTGCGGGGGCCCGATGAGATAACCGGTCTTCCGAGCCAGTTCCGCCGCCAGCCACAGCACTCCCCGCATGGACAATAGCCCGTGGTCAGCAGGACGAACTCTCTGGGCTTCTCTCTTGAGAGCGGCCGGATCGGCGTCCAGCGCACATCACGCGCATAGCACCCCGCCATTGTGAGGGCGACCAGAAGAAGCATCAGCTTAAAGCGTTTCTTTGTACCCATAATACCGTGCGTATTTTTTAACGGAAATGTTCCGCCGCTCTTAACACGTCTTGTTCACTGGGTATATTAGGTTTCTGACACAGGGAGAAGAAGCTCAAACACTGTTACTAATGCCCTATGAATATGTGGATTAAGGATCGATACCAGAAGCCGGAAGATACGACCGGCGTGACCATGTTGAAGGCAATCTGGGGAATATCCAAACCACGAAGAGTCATAACGGTTCCCGGCAACGTTTCGAGCAATATCTACGACACAGGAGTGCGTACAAAGAATTTTGACAGATGTCCCCAACATTATCGCTGAGATTGTCCCCCTCACGCGATAATCCCCCATGCCCGGTTTCCTCCCCCCGAGAGACCGGGCCTTTTTTCGGCCCGATCACCACCCATGAGTGGAAGACGCCATCACCCGCTCCTCTTCCGTCGTGTTTCATTTAGGCTCACGATCGTGAGCCTAAATGAAACACTGCGGTCGTCGTCTTTTCTATTGAACGATGTCAGCCCACCTGAAACCATCGCCGCATGCAGAAACGACCTGAGAACTCCCGACTGAGTGCCGCGAGGATCCTTGCCGACTGGCTGGATACCGGCGCCTATCCCGACCGGTCTCTTGAACGGATATCGTCGGACCGGGCGTTTGTCACCGAGGTCGTTTACGGAGTGGTCCGATGGCACGGAGCGCTCACGTGGCTCATCGACAACATGACGGGCAGAAAGCCGCACCCCGGTCTTTTTGCGGTCCTGGAGGTCGGACTCTACCAGGTTCTCTTCATGGACAACGTTGAAGAGTACGCGGCGGTCAACGAAACGGTCGAGGCCGCCAAGACGCTTGCCGCGCCCGGAGAGGCCAATATGGTAAACGCGATCCTGCGCCGCATCCTGCGCGAAAAGAGCACCATCATGCGGGAACTCGATCGTGCGCCCCTTTGCATCCGCCTATCCCACCCCGATCTGCTCTTCAACCGATGGAAACGGGAATTCGGAGAACGCAACTGCCGCAAGCTTTTCGAGTGGAACAATAAGCCGGCGGATACGGTCGTCCGTGTACTCCGCGAAAGAATGAGGCCCGATGCCTTCCGGCGGGAAGCCGAGGCCGCGGGAATTCAGACCGAGCCCCATCCTCACTCGGATCGCGACACGTTCATCGTATCACGCGGCGTCGCGGTTCCGGATCTTCCGGGCTTCGCCGAGGGCGCGTTCTACGCACAGGACCCGTCTACGCTCGCCTCGGTCGTCCTGCTCAAACCGCAGCCGGGCGAACGCATCCTTGATGCATGCGCTGCGCCGGGCGGCAAGACAGTCGCGATCGCGGAACGGATGAAATCGGATGGATGCCTCATCGCCCTGGACCTTCACGACGACAGACTTACCCGGCTGAACGACAACTTGAAGAGGATGAAGTTTGATGATTTCGTCCAGGTGCACAGAGGAAACGCCGGACACTGGAAGCCGGAAGACGGTGAGGGTTTCGACGCCATTCTTCTCGACGTCCCCTGCAGCAACACCGGCGTGATCAGGAGAAGACCCGACGTGAAGTGGGGCTTTACTCTCGGGCGGCTCCGGTCTCTTGTCGACAAGCAGACCGAGATACTCGACCACTGCTCCACACTGCTCAAAACCGGCGGCAGACTTGTCTACAGCACGTGCAGCCTGGAACCGGAAGAGGATGAGAGCTTCATCCAGGCATGGCTTGAGAAGAATCCCGGCTTTCATTTCGTCAAAGCTGAGAAGCTGTTCCCGCCGAAAACGCAAACGGATGGAGCGTATGCGGCACTGCTGACGAAGAAAGGGTGAGCAGAGCCGCCCGTGGCGGAAGGTCTCAGGTTTCGGGTTTCGGGTTTCGGGTTTCGGGTTTCGGGTTTCGGGTTTCGGGTTTCAGAAAAAGCATACCTCAGATGTCCAACGTAAGTCACAGACAGTTAAAACGTGAACTCGGAGTCGGCGGAGCCGTCATGATGGGCCTCGGTGCGATGGTGGGGACCGGCGTCTTTGTCAGCATCGGTATTGCCGCGGGGATCACGGGACCTTCTGTCATCGTCGCAGTCGCCATCGCGGCCTGCGTGGCTGTCTGCAACGCACTGAGCAGCGCTCAACTCGCCGCGAGCCATCCTGTCAGCGGAGGAACGTATGAATACGGATATGAGTATATCAACTCCTGGCTCGGTTTCTCTGCCGGCTGGATGTTTCTGATCGCGAAGTCGGCGTCCGCGGCCACAGCCGCGCTGGGTTTTGCCGGATATCTGATGCACGCATTGGGACATGGAGGGACGCACATTGTGCCGATCGCTCTCGCGGCTGTTGTTGCGTTGACAGCCTCCGTCCTGGCCGGCATCCGAAGAGCTAACGCGACGAACATCATAATCGTTTCGGCAACGCTTATCGCCCTTCTGCTGTTCGTTCTCTCGGGTTTCCCGCGCGTATCTTCGTCCAACCTCCTTCCCCTGTTCGACGGCGGAAGCCCCGCGACGGCCTTACGCAATGTGCTGTACGCGTCGGCATTGATGTTCGTCGCATATACCGGCTATGGGCGAATCGCGACCCTCGGTGAAGAAGTACACGATCCGAAACGAACCATCCCGCGGGCCATCATCATCACCATGATAGTATCCATGGCCCTCTATATCTCTGTCGCGTACGTCGGGACCGGCATCCTTGGCGCGGAGGGCCTGAAGAACGCCGTGGACGCCGAAGCTGCGCCTCTTGTAGTCGCGGCAGAAGAGACCGGTCTTTCGTGGCTGCCCCTTGTCCTGGCTGTGGGTGCGATCACGGCAATGCTTGGCGTATTGTTAAATCTGATCGTCGGCCTCTCGCGCGTCCTGCTTGCGATGGGCCGTCGAAGGGACATGCCGCCGGTCTTCGCCCGCCTCAACGCAAGCCGCACAACACCCTACCCGGCAACTATCGCAGTTGCAGCACTGGTCGCGGGCCTTACTGTCATCGGAGATGTCAAGACGACATGGACGTTCAGCGCCTTCACCGTGCTGATTTACTATGCGATCACCAATCTTGCCTCGCTTCGCCTACCCGCAAAGGACCGCCTCTATCCTCGCTGGATCTCCGCAACCGGTCTTGCCTCCTGCGTACTTCTGGCATTCTGCGTAGACGTCAGAACATGGGCCGCGGGACTCGGCATCCTCGCGCTCGGTCTGCTCTGGCACGCGGCGGCAAGGCGTGCACGAAGCTAATCTCCCCAGGCATCCTGATCGCGCAAAACCAATGTCGCGATGCTTCTCGCCGGAAGCTCGTGATCGACCGAATCAGTTCCATCCGAAACCGTGAATGCCGCCGCGTCTTCCGTCGCGTTCAGCACGACCATTGCAAGCGAGCCATCCGGATTCTTAAACGCCGTCGCCTCGAGATGATCCGCCGACACGCGGCATCCTATCCTGACCGCACCGGGTTCAATGAAGCGGCTGAAGTGGCCGATGTAATAGTAGGCATTCTGATAGTGCAGAACATCGTTCTGCGTGTCCGCGATAATCGGCGCGTCACAAAGGTTGCCCGCGTGGTTCGGCCCGCCCGTCTCGTCGAGGACCATATTCCAGTCGACCCAGCCGACGGCCCAGTTATTCAGATCCCCGATAATGGAATGCGCGTATCTCTCACCGAGCTCCCACGATCCAAACTTTACGCCGAACTCCTGGCAGTTCTCCGTCGCCAGCAATCGTTTGTCCGGGAACAGGTTGTGCACGGCATCCAGAGCCTCGAAGTGGTCACCGGCATACCAATGGAATCCAACGCCCCAGATGTACCGCGCCGCATCAGCGTCCGAAAGAATCTGCTCCGCACAGTCAAGGATCTCGTCCTTGTTGTGATCCCACACAATGACCTTCACATCGCCCATGCTCGCGGCCTTGAGACGCGGGCCGAGATAGTCCCTGACGAAATCGCGTTGTTCCTCGTGCGAGTAGATGCACGAGTCCCACGTTTGCGTGGCCTGCGGCTCGTTCTGAACGGTGAGCCCCCAGATTGGAATCCCCTCCGCTCCGTAGGCTTCAATATACTTCGTGAAATACAGTGCCCATGCTTCCCTGCATTCCGGCTTGAGCTGTCCGCCATTGTTCATCTCGCCGGTTGTCTTCATCCACACCGGCGGACTCCATGGCGACGCGAACAACTGGAATCCGTTGTTACTCAGATTCTGCGCATCTTTGATGAAGGGGATGAGCAATTCGCGATCGCGCGAGATATCGAAACTCGAAAGGTCATAATCGCCGTCTTCCTCGGAGTAGGCATAGTTCCCGAGCGAAAAATCGCAACTGTTGATGTGTGTACGGCAGAGCGTGTAGCGCGATCCGGTATTGGGATCAAAATAGGCCCGTAGGACTTCCTCTCTTTTCGCGGCACTCATTCTCGACAGTGCATGCGCGCCCGCTTCCGTGAATGCTCCGCCGAATCCAACGATGCTCTGATACGTCTCTTCTGAGTTGAGAGAGATGATATCGACCGAGCGTGCGTGCGCCACTGAGAACGCGGCACGGTCCTTCCGGGCAAGTCTGTCTCCCGCTTCCTTACTTGACGGATGCAGTTCCACCACGCGCATTCTGTTCTCCCCTTCAACTTCTTTGTAGATATTCGGTAGCATTGATAGTTTGTTAACGTACAGATAATTGTGCATACTATAGTACCTATTCAGAATGTCTCTATAGAGATCAGGCCTATTCTTATAGATTTTAGGTAGTTCTAAAAGGGGCGGACCAGGGAATTATGAGCGAACGCAAAGCAGCGCGGAGACCCAATGTGACGCTGATCGTAGAAACGTCACTCGGCTCCGGCAGGAACATTCTGCGCGGCGTGGCCAGGTATGCTCGCGAGCATGGTCCATGGCTGTTTCATCATGAATGGCGAAACACGGATCTCTACTACCCGCCCTGGCTGGAAGACTGGGAGGGAGATGGAATCATCGCGAGGATTGAGAACGAGGAGATCCTTCTCAAGTTAAAGTCCTTCAACGTACCCATCGTGGACGTGCTCGGCACTATGAAAGATCCTGACATTCCTCTTGTCCATGTAGATGACGAGAGCATCGCCCGCCTGGCGGCAGATCATCTTCTCGAACGGGGATTCACGCGGTTCGGCTTCTGCGGCCTGAAAGGGCTGAACTGGTCATCGAGAAGGGCGGCCGCCTTCAAGGCTGCCGTGGAATCCGAGGGGCACTCCTGCAGTGTGCTGGAATGGGACTCCAGGAAGAACACGGGTTGGTCGTGGGAGAAGGAAGTCGCCGCCGTCCTGTCGTGGCTCCGCGACCTGCCCAAACCTGTAGGCATCATGTTGTGCAATGACCAGCACGCCCATCTGGTTCTTCAGGCATGCCGCGGCGGCGGCATCGCAGTGCCGGATGAAATCGCACTTGTCGGAGTCGACAATGACGAGCCTATGTGCGAGGTCTGCGACCCTCCGCTATCCAGCGTCATGCCTGATGACGAACGCGTGGGATACGAAGCCGCTACACTGCTGGACACCCTCATGAGGGGCAACAGAAGAAGCGCAAAGCCCGTCTATATCCAGCCGAGCGGCGTCTTTACCCGGCTGTCGACAGACGTGCTCGCGATCGAAGACAGCCAGGTCGCGCAGGCTGTGCGCTTCATCAGAGAGCATGCCTGCGAAGACATCTCAATTGACGATGTAGTCAAACAGGTCCCGCTTTCACGCAGTCTTCTGCAGAGACGCTTCAGAAAGATACTGGAGCGCTCGCTGC
Organism: Verrucomicrobiota bacterium; assembly: GCA_018814445.1. GTDB lineage: Bacteria > Verrucomicrobiota > Kiritimatiellia > JAHIZV01 > JAHIZV01 > JAHIZV01. The sequence continues at coordinate 10,211 of JAHIZV010000065.1, forward strand.
ACGACGAAATTATCAATGTGCGCCTCAACCATGCCAGATTCCTTCTCGAAGAAGGCGATATACCCCTCGCTCTTGTAGCGGAGAAATCAGGATTCAAGCATCAGGCCTACATGGGTGCCGTCTTCCGCAAGCGGTTCGGCGTCACGCCGCTTCAGCACAGGAGAATGCACCGGCCCGGCTGATTACTGCATATTCCGAGTCGTACAATGATGCATTACTCCTAACCAGCTATGAACCAGCCTTTTATACATACCGTAATCCTACAAAAAAATACCCGCACCCTAAATGCCAACGAGGGTCTTTTCTGTAGAATGAGCATAGTGCAAGTTGGGTAAGCGACGGTCTACGAATGCGATGAAAGCATCTCTTCAGACACATGGCGGGTGCGCTGAGTTGTGGTGCGCTGTATTCGCGGTTATCGCACTGGCTGCCCTTTCGATTCCCGAAGCGAGCGCGGCTATCCTGGCCTTTGATGACTCAGATGACGCCGCTTACGACGACAGTTTCCCTCAGTGGGATACCGGCGATAACGGCGGTTATGGTTTCACGGCATGGACTCTTTCACCGGCCCCCAACATCCCCAACGCAGGATTCTTCACGGCTACCGCGGCACAGAACGGAACCGGGGGAAGCAGTGGCGGCGCCATCAATGCCGGCGACGGTGATTCATGGGGCCTCTACGCGAACAGCGCCGAAACTGCCGCGGCCTACCGGGGATTCGATTACAATGGTGACAGCACTCTCGATTCACTCGGCTTGAATTACACCTTCACGATCAAGATGGATAATGGTTGGAACGATGACACGGTCGGCTTCATTCTGCGCAACGGCAACAACACGAGCAGCAAGAACTCCGGTCAACGGCTCGAATTCCGCCACGCATCCGGCGGCAACTATCTCGTCAACGATAACAGCGGAGATGTCGACACCGGGGTCGCGTGGACGGCGGATGGCCTGACGCTCACCGTCACATTGACCGGGGCCAACTCATACTCCATGGGTATTCCCTTGCTTTTCTCCCTCCGTCGATCCCGCCATCAGCGCATATAATCGGGCTGATTTCTTCACAGCGGCGTTGAGCCCCGACGCTGAGTATGCGAACCTTGTCAGGCTATTCACACAGTACGCTCATGCCATCAACTGTTCACATCACGGTCTGGAACGAGTTCCTCCAGGAGAAGACCGATGAACCGGTGCGGAAGCTGTATCCGGACGGTATGCACGTCACCATAGCGAACCATCTGAACGCGCAGGACGGGATCACCGCCGGCACCGCGACGCTGGCGGATCCGGAACACGGGTTGACCGATGAAGTTCTGGTGAAAACGGACGTTCTGATCTGGTGGGGCCACCGCGCGCATCACGAAGTCAATGACGAGATTGTCGAGCGGGTCGCCTCCGGCGTTCGTGGAGGTATGGGTCTGATTGTCCTTCACTCGGCACATTTCTCAAAACCATTCGTTCATCTCATGGGGACGTCATGCCGCATGGATCACTGGGACGAAAACGGGAAGTGGGAGAAACTATGGCTGAACAACCCCACCCACCCCATCGTCGAAGGTATAAAGAACGGCACTGTTATCCCGGAGACGGAAATGTATAGCGAACCCTTCGACGTACCACAGCCGGATGAGCTGATTCTGACATCATCCTTTGAATCCGGTGAAGTGTTTCGCAGCGGATGCGTGTGGAATCGCGGCAAGGGAAAAGTGTTCTACTTTCGCCCCGGTCACGAGACATATCCGATCTTCTATGATCCGAACGTGATGAGAGTCATCACGAATGCGTGTCGATGGCTGGCGAGCGGAGACGACCAACATCGAACACCGAACATCGAACTCTGAACATCGAAGTGAGAGGCGGGGCAACCATGAAATGGACTGTGCTGACGAAGACAATCTTGGGATGGACCGCGTTTCTGATCTCTGCCTTCTGCCCTCCGGCGGGCTTCTGTGAGGAACTGACGGCGATGGAAATCGTTCGCCGCTGTGACGATCTGTTGCGCGGCACGGAGAGTTACACCGAACTGACAATGACGATTGAGCGGCCTGAGTGGAATAGGTCGCTGACGATGGAGGGTTGGACGCAGGGCACCTCAAATTCCTTCATTCGCATTCTCTCCCCCAAGAAGGAGAAGGGCGTAACCTTCCTGAAGAGAAGACGTGAAGCCTGGCAGTACGTTCCTTCGATCGACCGGACCATCAAGATTCCTCCCTCCATGATGCTGCAGTCCTGGATGGGCAGTGATTTCACAAACGACGACGTTGTCCGCGCCGACCGCATGGTGGTCGACTACACACATGAAATAACCGGCGAGCCGACAGAGAATGGAATCGCCTACTGGATTGTGGCCTCCACGCCAAAACCTGATGCCCCTGTCATCTGGGGGAAGGTAGTCTTCAAGATCCGCAAAGCCAACTTCGTCGCGGACATGGTGGACTATTTCGACGAAGACGGACAACTCATCAAGCACTGCGAAACCGGCAACATAAGAGAAGTCGAAGGCACAGAGCTGGCCACACGGCTGACGATGCACGATGAAACCCGTCCGGGATACAGCACGACGCTCAGCTACTCACATATCACGTTCAGCCCGGAAATGGATGAAGACACCTTCTCCCTCCGCAATCTGAAGCGTTAGAAACACGCCTTACGGCGTTCACTGCAAACGCTGCATGATGTCATCAACCGTTCGTAGTGAGCCTCGTAAGAGGCGTGGGCGGCATCCGATACGCCTTACGGCGTTGACTACGAGCGGGTAAGGTGACATTTCTCGTTGTGAGAGGAACACGCAGTGGACATCGTTCGCATAGCCTGGCGCAATATCGGAAGGAACAAGCGGCGGTCGGTGCTGACTGCGCTCGCCGTGGCTTTTGCGTGTACCGTCCTGGTCTTCTCCATGGCTCTTCAGCGGGGAAGCTATGCGGATATGATCCGGAACACGGTCCATGCTCACACAGGAAATCTTCAGGTGCAGCGTACCGGCTACTGGCCGGACCGGGACATTGCCAGAAAACTGACCGGCAGCGCCGCCATGCTCAACATCATCGACCACACGGAGCATGTTGTGGCCGCAGCGCCGCGGGTCAACGGCGCGGCCCTGGTCAGTTACGGACACCGAACATTCGGCGCCGCTCTGTTCGGCACAGACCCCGAACGGGAAAAAGGCGTTTCGACACTGGCGGATGTAATCACTGAAGGAAGCTACCTGGACAAGACGGACGTTAACGGAGCTCTTGTTGGTTATGTGCTGGCGAAGAACCTCGGGGCTGAAGTGGGCGACGAGATAGTCTTTCTCGGCCAGGGCGCTGACGGATCGATCGCGGCATCGACGCTCATTATCAAAGGCCTGATCAAGAGGGGCGTTGCCGAGATGGACCGGACCGCGGTCTTCGCGCATATCGAAACCATCCAGGAAGCATTCTCCCTCTATGGCGGCATCTCGGAAATCGCCGTTCTGCTGGATGACGACAAATACCGGCCCGAAACGGTCAGACAGCTTGAGTCGGCACTGCGGGACAGCGGTCACGATGACGCTGCTGTTCTCGGCTGGCCGGCCATCATGCCGGGCATTGAGCAGAGCATCAAGCTGGACTGGAGCAGCGGCATCATCATCTACTCGGTTCTTGTGCTGGTCGTCGGCTTTGGCATCGCCAACACGTTTCTCATGGCGTTTATGGAGCGTATCCACGAGTTCGGCGTCCTGAAGGCGCTTGGAATGAGGCCGGCGGGCATCTGCGTCATGGTCTATGTCGAGTCTCTGCTTCTAACGGCTATCGGCATTCTCGCGGGAACGGTCACGGGTTCTCTGATTGTTCTACGCTTTCAACACACCGGCATAGACTTTGGGTACAGCGACGAGATGATGGCGGAGTATGGCCTTGACCCCATCATTCATCCGCAGCTTTCGACGCTCGTATTGGCCTGGGCTGTCGGCATCGTGCTGGTGATCGCCATGCTTGTTGCGATCTATCCCGCCGTAAAGGCAGCCACACTCAAACCAGTGGAGGCGCTTCGACACCGATGAGCATTCTCTTCAAAATGGCCTGGCTCAACATCTGGCGCAACAAGCGCCGGGCGGCCATCCTGCTCTGCGCGATGTGCGCGGGACTTGCCGGTGTTATCGTACTCATGGGAGTTACGGAAGGCTGGATTGACGAGATGCTCGAGAGTGCGGTTCGCACGCAGGAGGGTCACGTGAAGATCATGGGGAGCGGCTTCAACGACAATCCTGTGATTGAGAACTGCATGTCAACCGAGCTGCTTGGAAAAGTCTACGACAGGCTCGACAGCGACCACCGCGTCGCGGCATGGGCAGAGCGCGTGGTCGTCCAGGGCCTGCTTTCAACACCGAGGCACTCGCGCATCATCTCCATCACCGGCATCGATCCTTCACGCGAAAAAGACGTGTCTATCATTCGGTCGGCCGTAGTCGAAGGATCCTTTCTATCGGAAGATGAACCCAATCGCATTCTGATCGGGCAGAAACTGTCCGACAAATTGCAGAAGGGCCTGGGAAAGAAGGCAGTCTTGATGTCGCAGCAAGTGGGCGGAGAACTCGGATCGTCGGCGATGCGCATCTCCGGCATCTTCAACACGGGCAACGGATCGTTTGACGAGAATACCGTGTTTATCCTGAAGAGTGACGCCCGGCAGATGCTTAATCTGAGCAACCAGGTTACCGAAACTGTCGTCCTTCTGAACGATATTGACGACAGCGAAGCCGTTGCCGCTGAACTCGCGCCTCTGGCGCCGCAGGGCGTGGATATCCTGACATGGAAGCAACGACTCCCTTTCATCGTGGAAACCCTCGACATGACGAATCGCTACATGATCCCGTTCTACGCGATCTTCTACATCGCCATGGCCTTCGGTATCGTCAACACACTGTTGATGGCCATCGGGGAACGGACGCATGAAATCGGAGTCATGCTGGCCATCGGCATGACGCGCATGCGTCTTGTCAAAATCGTCATGCTTGAGTCCTTCTTCATCTCGCTGATCGCCGTCGTTGTCGGGTGTGCGGTCGGAGTCGGCATCGTGACCTGGTACGGACAGCACGGCATCGATCTCACCGCTTTTGCCTCCGGCCTCGAGTATCTCGGCGTCGGCAAGATTCTCTATCTGAGGATATCCGCAGCGGGTGTGGGCTGGGCTGCCGCTGCAACGGTTGCGATATCTCTTCTCTTCTCAATATACCCCGCCGCAAAAGCGGCAAGACTTGTGCCTGTAGAGGCTATTCGGACTATCGGCTGACTGTAGAGTGAGGTGTGACATGCCACTGATCGAAGTAGAGAACATTCACAAAGAGTATGAGGACGGGAAGACAACGGTGCACGCTCTCCGAGGCATTGATCTGACCATTGATGCGGGCGAGTTCACCGCGATCGCCGGCCCGTCGGGCTCGGGCAAGACGACACTGCTCAATCTGATCAGCGGTCTGGATGCGGTCTCTGCCGGAAATATAACTCTGGATTCCGTGGATATCTCCTCGGCATCAGCAAGGAAACTGAGTCAGCTTCGACTCGAGAAGATCGGCTTCGTTTTTCAAGCCTACAACCTCGTTCCCGTGCTGACGGCCCGGGAGAATGTCGAATTCACGATGCTGCTGCAGGGCGTGCCCTCCGGTGAACGCAGGAAACGTTCCCTCGATATGCTGGAGCGGGTCGGACTGGGCGAATACGCGGACCGTAAACCCACGGCCATGTCGGGCGGACAACAGCAGAGAGTGGCTGTGGCCCGGGCTATCGTCACCCATCCAAGAGTCGTGCTGGCCGACGAGCCGACGGCCAATCTCGACTCCGAAACGGGAAGCCGCCTTCTGGATCTCATGAAACGCCTGAATGCGGAAGAAGACATGACCTTTGTATTCTCCACACATGACCCCATGGTGATGGACTACTCCACAAGATTGGTCCGCCTCCATGACGGAAAAGTTAAGAGCGATGAGAGGAAATAAAGATAGATGCCGGATGAGGAGGGCTCTGCTATCTGACATCCGGAATCCGGCATTCGGCATCTCAACTGCATGCGCACTGGTTCTCTTCATCGCAGGCCCCACCTCAGCAGCGGCCGATCCAGACCTCGCCTTCTCCGGCTACTACAAGAACATGCTGGCGCTGAGTGACGCGCGCGGCAATTACCGGCATCTCGCCCTCACGCAGGAAGACTATCTTCTGGATGACTACGAACGCCTGCGCCTGAAAGCAGAAGCAGGTTTCGGCGACCACCTCGGTCTGCTTGTGCACTACGAAGTAATGACCGCATGGGGTGACGCGACGCGAGTCCAGCAGAAGTTGGACGAATCCGGATTTTCGTCGTTGGCCGGTATCTCGCCATCCCTGAATATGAAGGCAAGGGAGAGGTTTCTCGACCTAGAGAAAGAGGTCCTGTCCGAATCCAATTTCACGCTGGATCACCAGATCGACCGCCTTGCCGTCACGATGCGGGCCGACGATGTAGAACTGTCACTCGGGAGACAGGCCGTGAGCTGGGGCACCGGTCTCATCTGGAATCCGACCGACCTTTTCAGCGGATTCTCTCCGACGGAAATCGATCGCGACGAGAAGGCAGGGGTCGATGTCGCCAGGCTGACCGCTCATTTCGCGCAAGACAGCTCCGTTGATCTTGTTGTCGAACCACTCGATGTCGACGCACCCTACCGAACCGACGCCAACGACTCCTCTGCAGCTCTGCGCATAACCACGCATTTCGGTGAGTACGATCTAGCTCTCGTCGGCGGTTTCATAGCTTCCGACGTCGTTGTCGGCGGAGATTTCGTGGGCTACCTCGGTGATGCCGGGGTCAGGGGTGAGTGGCTGTACACGCGTGTGGAAGAGGAAGACGAACGCGACTACTTCCGCGCCCTGATCGGTATGGACTACTCGTTTGCGGCAAAATGGGATCCGTACGTCGCCGTCGAGTACTTCTATAACGGTATCGGCGCCGGCTGCGAAGAAGACTACATCAGCAGACTCGAGGAGGAGTCTGTTATCCGGGCGTTCGGTCGGGGCAACGCATACAACGTTGCGCGGCACTACGTCGGGACTGTCGTCCGGGTTCAGCCAAGCGCGCTGACAAGCATGTCAGCCCTGACGCTCTGGAATGTCGTCGATGGAAGCGTGCGTGAATATGCGTCGGCAAGTTGGTCGACCTCTGACAACACGGAACTGATTCTCGGCGCGAATCTCGGACTCGGAGATCTCGGGGACGAATTCGAGGGGTGGTCGAAAGAACAGGCGGGCGTGAACTTCAGGCATCCTGATTTCTACTTCGCGTATTTCAAGTGGTATTTCTAGATCCGTTTAAGAGGACTTATTGCCCCATTTCTGATAGGGATGTGCCACGAGATACGCGTTGAAGTAGCGCTCGTCTCCGGTTACCTCCTGCCCGACCCAGCCGGGCAGAGAGACTTTCTGACTTTCGCTTTCAAGCTCCACTTCGGCGAGGACAAGGCCGGTGTTGGCGCCCGCGAAAACGTCCACTTCCCAGGTCAAGCCCTCGTACTCGATCTCATACCGCGTCTTTTCGATCGGCGGCGTATCGCAAAGGTGAGCCAGAAGCGAGGTCGCGTCCTCGTACGGAATTTCGTACTCGAATTCCAGTCTGGCCGCGCCGGATGACGGCCCTTTGATCGCGAGATAGCCCTTGCCGCCCTTCGTGCGCACACGCACGGTCTTCCGCTCTGATCTGACGAGGTAGTTCTGAAGGATCCGCGCTCCTTCTCCACTGAGAGGAGGATTCCCTCTAACAAGAAACTTACGTTCTATTTCAATGCCCACCTTCTGTGACTCTCTCTGCATGAACCAGGTAATCAAGATACCGGATTCCGGAGTCCCGAAACCAGATTATATCACATCCGACATCGGGAAGCCGGCATCCGGCATCCAGCGTCTCATGAGAATTGATGTTGCCCAGTGTAACGGTACCGCTACACTGGAAAGCTTATGGGAAAGAAGAAACAGGAAGATATTTCCGCTTTCTGGAAAGACCCGCACGTCCTTTACGAAGAAGCTGTGCAGTCCGCGGGTACCGACCTTGACTTCGTGCAAAGGGTCTGGCGCAAGAGAAGACACCGTCCCTTGCGCCTGCTGCGCGAGGATTTCTGTGGTACCGCCGCTCTCGCCTGCGAGTGGGTCAAGAGGAATCCGGAGAACAGGGCGTGGGGGGTCGATCTCGACCTCGAAACGTTGAACTGGGGCCACAGGCATCACCTCTCCAAACTAGGGCGTACCGCGGAGCGTGTTATTCTGATCAATGACGACGTCATGACGGCTTCCACCCCTCCGGTCGACGCGGCGGTAGCGTTCAACTTCTCCTACAGCATATTCAAAGAACGCGAGGTGCTGCGCAGATATTTCTTCCACGTGTTCTCCGAACTGGCGGAGGATGGCATCTTCGTTATGGATGTGTTCGGCGGCACACTGGCCACGCAGACCAACAAGGAGAAAAGGAAAGTCAAGGCATCGAAAGGACCTGACGGAAAGAAGGTCCCGGCTTTTCGCTACTACTGGGAACACGAGCATTTCAATGTCGTGAACCACGACATAATGTGCCACATCCACTTTAAGCTGCATGACGGGACGATGATTAAAAAAGCGTTCACATACGACTGGCGCCTCTGGTCCCTGCAGGAGATGAAAGAGATTCTGCTCGAAGTCGGTTTCTCACAGGCCGACGTGTACATCCATGGATGGGACGAGGACGGCGAATCAGACGACATATTCAGACTCCGAAAGAGATACGAGAACGTCGAGGGATGGGTCGCGTACATGGTGGCGTTGAAGTAACATCAAACAAGGAAACGGTTTATTCAAAGTTCGATGTTGGGTGTTCGATGTTCAATGTTGTCGCCGGCTCATAGACACAGAACGGCTCTTCCGCATGAATATCTCCGGTCATCGCATGCGCCCGCGAGCGGGATCCCCCGCATACTTCCCGAAACTCACAACGCCCGCATTTTCCTTTGAGTTTCGAGTAGTCGCGCAATTCCCGAAAAATGTCAGACTCCCTGTAAACGTCTGAGATGGAAGAGTCTTTCACGTTCCCGGCGATGACCGGAAGAAATCCACTCGGGCAGACATTGCCCACGTGATCGACGAAGCAGAATCCCTTGCCGGCGTTGACAGGTTTGGGTGCGCTCCTGATTGCGCCCTGTGCCTCGACCTGATCTCCTTCGCCTTCTGTCCGCGATACGGAATGCTGCATCACATAGCGGCGGTAGTGCTGGGCCTCGGTAACTTTGATGATGAAGGACACCCGTTGTGACATTTCGTGGAGCTTGCCGAAAAGCACCTCATACTGATCGGCCGTGCAGCTTTTCATCGCTTCTCCGCGACCTGTAGGCACGAGGAAGAAGACCTCCCAGAATACGATGCCGAGACTTTCCACCAGTGCCGCAATCCTGTCGAATTCGCCGAAGTTCCATGCTGCGAAGACCGTGTTGATCTGTAGAGGCAGGCGCGCCTCCCGGGCCCAGAGAGCGCCCTGCATGACTTTCTTGAACGAGCCTTCAACACCCCGGAAAGTGTCGTGCTGCTCTGACGTTGGACCATCCAGACTGAGCGCCATCTGATCGAGACCCGCGGCCGCGAGCGACTGCACTCTTTTCTGTGTCAGATATTCGGTTGCCGCCGGGATTGATCCGGCTCGCAGGCCCAGCTCTTTTGCGGAGACGATCAATTCCTCCAAATCGTCACGCTGGAGGGGATCTCCGCCGGTGAATATAACAAGCGGCGTACCCATCGCGGCAATGTCGGCCAACAACTCCCTGCCCTGCTCGAGGGTAAGCTCATTGGGGTCGCGCACGTTGATCGCGCTGGCACGACAGTGCTTACACGCAAGTTGGCATGCGCGCGTTACCTCCCAGATCACCAGAAGCGGAGCTTTGTTGTAATCTACATCGAATCTCATCGTTCGTCTTCTTCAGCGTTTCCAGACTAGACGATTGCAGGTGCGCGCGACATACTCAATGCGGAACTCCGTCTTCATTAGAAAGAATGAAAAAGAGCCACAAGGCAGTCCCGGAAAATCACCTTCAGCAAGGGCTGCGGTCTGAGGTACCTCAGGATCACTTCCATATTCTCTCACATGCCGTGGATCAGAGCCCCTCGATCGTTGTGATTACTGACACCGATGGGAATATTCAATACGTCAACGGCAGTTTTTCCCGAGTGACGGGCTACTCGATAGACGAAGTTCTGGGGAAGAACCCGCGCCTTCTCAAATCGGGCCGGACTTCCGAAGAAGAATACCGGAATCTCTGGGAGACCATCACGGACGGTGGGGACTGGCGGGGTCAACTGGTCAACAAGAAGAAAGACGGCGGCTTCTACTGGTGCTCATCCGTCATCTCCGGCTTGAGGAACAGTGAAGGACAGGTCACTCATTTCATTTCCCTGTCTGAGGATATCACCAAGAGAAAGGAACTGGAACAGACCATGGTGTCCCTTGCGGAACAGGAACGACAGAGCATTGGGAGAGAACTTCACGATGCATTGGGCCAGCAATTGACCGGCATCTCTCTTCTGGCAAAAGCGCTGCAAATGAAAGTGGCGAAATGCTGCGGCGAAGAGGCAGAGGCCGACGCCATTGAGATTCTATCCCTCGTCAATGAAGCGCTCTCGCAGACAAGACAGCTTTCGCACGGACTCTTTCCTGTGGCGCTCGAACGGCTCGGTCTATCGGCGGCACTGGCTGAACTCGTCGAGACACACCGGCGAAGATTCAAAGTTGAATGCCACTTCAACGAAGAACGCCTCACCCGAAACCTTGACCACCAGACCAACCTGCACCTTTACCGCATAGCACAGGAAGCTCTGACAAACGCTTTCAAGCACGGAAACCCCAGTGAAGTCGTTGTCTCTCTGGCGCAACATGACGGATTCCTCGAACTCGCCGTTTCGGATAACGGCATAGGACTACCCGATAGAGCCGACAGACTTAACGGCCTGGGTCTCGTGATCATGCGCTACCGGGCGGCGATGATCGGGTGCGATCTGACCAAAGAACAGAGAGTCGGCGGCGGTACGACCGTCCACTGCAAGCTCCTCACGGATGCCGTCTGATGCATGCTCAGCTTTCACAGAGATACAGAGTCCTTCTAGTCGACGACCACCCTATCGTGCGGCAGGGCGTGGCCTCTCTCCTCAGGCAGGAGGAGGACATGGAGATCTGCGCGGAAGCCGAGTCGGGCCCCGAAGCGCTGGAAGCGCTTCGGACACACAATCCCTCCGTCATCATCGTGGACATCTCTTTGAGGGGCAGTGACGGGCTGGAGTTGACCAAAGCGATACGAGGTCTGTGCAAGATCCCTATCCTCATTATGTCCATGCATGACGAGGCGATCTACGCCGAACGCGCACTGAGGGCCGGAGCCAACGGGTACATCATGAAGCAGGAAGTGGCGCATCAGATCGTGGACGCGCTGAGATGCGTGATCGCCGGAGACACGTATGTCAGCGCCTCCGTCAGGCAGTCACTTCTCCGCGAGTTCGTACGAAAGGGCAGAACGGCTGCATCAGGCTCTATCGACAGTCTCAGTGACCGCGAACTGGAAGTACTGCGATTGATCGGCGAAGGTCAGGGCACCGGGCAGATCGCGGAAGTGCTGAATCTTAGTCCCAGGACTATCGAAACGTACCGTGCACACATTAAGGACAAAATGTGTATTTCCGGTTCCTCAGAACTTTTGCGTTTCGCGATTCAATGGGTGGCCGCCGAGTCCGTAGGACATAACATACTGTAACGGACTCTCATTAAGACGGTTATAGATATTTTCTTCTTCGTCCGGCGCAGGTGATCGGGCAATCCCCGATGTAAGGTCGCGGATCAGCCCCGATTGATTAATCTCCTCTGATCTGTGAGTATTTGGATGGTATTAGAGGACTGAGAGGTTTCGGGAGAGCTGATGTAATGATGAGTACTGCGGTTGAGTCGGAAGTCAACACCCACACGATCCTGATCGTGGATGATCATCCGATCGTTCGCGTCGGCATACGCAAGCTGATTGAGATGGAGGATGATCTGAGGGTTTGCGCAGAGGAGGAACTCCTTGATGACACGCTCACGGCTATTGCAGAGCACCATCCCGACCTGGTGCTGCTCGACATCTTTCTGAAGGACAGTGACGGTCTTGATATTGCCAAGACCATTCGTGCACGGGGAATGACTCTACCGATCCTGGTGCTCTCCCTTCATGACGAGATGCTCTTTGCCGAGAGGGCGCTGAGCGCCGGCGCGAATGGGTATATCATGAAGAGCGAATCATCATCCCGGATTGTCGAAGCTGTCAGACAGGTTCTGCGGGGCGACATCTACGTGAGTGAACGCGTGCGCCAGAGAATTCTTCAGAAGTTGGCCCATGACGGTCCGGTAAGAAGCAGCTCTCCAGTCGAAACACTGAGTGACCGCGAACTGGAAGTGTACCGCATGATCGGACAGGGCCGCGGTACAAGAGAGATCGCCGACAAGATGGGGCTCAGCATCAAGACCGTTGAGACCCACCGCTCTCATATCAAGAAGAAGCTATGTCTTTCCAACGCGACCGCGTTGGTGAAATCTGCCGTGCAGTGGATGCAGGAGGAGAAGGCTGGTTAGGCAAGGAGGGACCAGCCGCTTTCCTTCCCCCCACACAGACCCCGCCGCCGCCCATGGGTGATGGTTGCATGTTCGGGTTTCGGGCTTCGGGTTTCGGGTTTCGGGTTTCGGGTTTCGGGTTTCGGGTTTCGGGAAACGGTACCTCACTTGAAAGTTGATTGTTGAGCGTTTGTTGTTGGAAGTCGCCTCTTCCCTTCCCCACTTACTCTTCCGCACTTGAGTTGCCGGCCGGCGCCTTGGCCGCAATCCCCGCAATCTCCTTCAAGAGGAAGTAGTTCAGGATCGTGCGGATGGCAATGATTGCCGCGAGCTGACCAATGTCGTTCCATGTGGGCGCAATAGTCGTGTTGAGGATGCTCGCGCCGATAAGGAACCCCAGCCCCAGCGAGAACGAATGTCCCAACTCCACAGGTCCGGACGCTCAATATCGAGGTGAAAATAGCGCGACACTAGAGATTCACGTACCTGAAGCCCAGATCCAGCGCTTCCTGCCGCGGGAAGAAGGTCTTCACGTCCACGAGGATCGGCGTGCGCATTCTGCTCTTGAGATCGGATAGCGATATGTTCCGGAATACTTCGTGACCGTTGATAAGTATGACTGCGTCCAGATCCCTGGCTTCCTCAAACGCGACATGCTCAAGTCCATAACGCCGCTTCAGCTCTCCGGGCGCAACCAGAGGTTCACACACAGACACTCTGACTCCGTAGCCCTGCAGGAACTTGACCACATCGATAGCGCGAGTGTTCCGGAGGTCCGGTACGTTTTCCTTGAATGTGATTCCCATGATCAGGACATGGGCGTCTTTCGGCATTTTTCCGGATGCGTTGATTTCCCGAATGGTCAGATCGCCGACGTAGTTGCCCATGCTGTCGTTGATCCTGCGGCCGGCCAGTATCACCTCGGGATGATACCCGAGCTCAAGTGCGCGATGCGTCAGGTAGTACGGATCGACGCCGATGCAATGACCACCGACAAGCCCCGGATAGTAGGCGTGGAAATTCCACTTTGTCCCGGCGGCGGCCAGGACATCGCGAGTCTGGATATCCAGCTTGGCGAAGATACGCGACAGCTCGTTCATAAGTGCGATATTCAAGTCGCGCTGGACGTTCTCAATGACCTTTGCCGCCTCGGCCGTCTTGATAGTCGGAGCCTGGTGAATGCCTGCCGTAATTACCGAACCATACACCGCTGACGCACGCGCCAGTGACGCTTCATTGTGACCGCTGACCACCTTGACGATCTTGTCGATCGTGTGCTGCTTGTCGCCCGGATTCACTCTTTCGGGCGAGTATCCCAGGTCGAAATCACCAAGCTTCAGACCCGATTCCTCTTCGAGAATCTTCAGGCAGATGTCTTCCGTGACTCCGGGATACACGGTGCTCTCATAGACCACCATCATACCTTTCTGAAGAATGCCTCCAACGGTGCGTGACGCTCCTTCAACAGGTTTGAGGTCGGGTTCACGCGCCGTATTGATGGGCGTCGGCACGGCGACGATGATGAAGGTGCAATCCTTCAGTTCCTCCGGGTTTGCCGTGAAGCTGAGATTGCCGTTCTGCAGATGCTTCGGATCCTCTACCTCGTTTGTCCTGTCGATGCCGGCGCGCAGTTCGTCTACGCGATTCTCATCGATATCAAACCCCACTACCTCGAACTTCGTCGCAAACAATGCCGCGAGCGGCAGGCCCACGTAACCAAGTCCGACTACACCCAGTTTCTCTTTTGCGTCTCCCGGCATCGCTTCATCCACCCTTCACGTCATATGCATCAGTTACGAAGCCGGGTAATCTAGCGGAAGAACACGAAGGAGTGAAGATATTATTGCGGGGATGCAGGGAGCGCTGGATGCCGGGCGCGGCCCGGAAATGCCGTAGCCTCCGGCTCAGGCATGGAGGAGTGCGACCGGCCTTGCAGTCTCCCTTCTACACAAACGCTTCGCTGCAGATTATGCGGGGTACGACCCGGCTTTCCGCGTCGAGGGATCGCCGTGCTGAAGCGTCTTTCAGGCTGTGCTGGTCGTAGATTCGGATAAGGTGCTTGAGCAAGTTGTCGCCAGCAACTCCTGTGCGCCGTAGCTGGTTCAGTTCCCGCTTCACCGCGCTGGTAAGCGCCAACCGAAAAACCTTCTCCAGAACGTTGACGTTCTGCTTGATGTCCTCGTCCTCCGTCGCATCGAACAGAATGCGGAGTTCCCGCAGAACGTAAAGCTGACCGTGCGTCAGGTTGGCGGTATACGTCCGCTCCGCCTCGCGGTGGCGGACTTCCTCGGCAAACTGGCGTTGCACCGCCATCACGGCCTTGTTGTAGCCGTCCGGCAGTGGGGCCGCCTTTGCGTCGGGCGCACACTTGACCGCGCCGACAACCTTCGGAATGTCCCGCGACACAATCTCCGCCTTCTCGTCGAGCAAGAATAGCTGCTGAAAGCGCCCGGCCTGACAGAACACGTACATTCCGCGTTGCAGGGATGGCCGGGCCGTGCGGATTCCATCACGCAGACCGGCGATTCGTTCGTACTCGGTCGGATCGTCGTTGCGCAGTTGGCGGAGAATTTCCTCGGCTTCGTTCAAGTCGAGGAATTCGTCGTCGGCCCCGCCCCACAAATCGAGCTGGACCGGCCCCGCGCCGCGCGTCTCGTAAATGGCGTACATCGCGTCCGCGTTCAGCTTCTCGGTCCCGTCGAGAATCTCGGAATCCTCCCCGATGGTGTCGTGTATCTCCTGGATACGGTTGTGCAGCTTGTTCCGTAGGCCGAGATTCCTGTCGAGCTTCGTCTCCGGCAGGAAGTTGTATCCGAAAATGCGCTCGTGCTCGGAGCCGATGCGGTCAATACGTCCGAACCGCTGGATCAAGCGCACCGGGTTCCAGTGCAGATCGTAGTTGATGATGTTGTCGCAGTCCTGAAGGTTCAGACCTTCGGCCAGTACGTCCGTAGCGATAACCGTCATGAGTTCGACTTCGCCCTTGGCGAAGCGGTACTCCGGGTTCGCCTTGGGCGCAAAGCGCCCGACCAGCTTTTCTTTGCTCTTGTCCCCGCTGAAAATGACCTCGATTTCCGGGTCTTTACCGCCGGGATTGAGATTGTCGGAAAGGTAGGTTGCTGTGTCGGCGTACTGCGTGAAGATCAGCCGCTTGGCTCCCTTGAGCGGCTTCTCGGTTAGCCGCTTCTTCAGGGTTTGGAGCTTGGCGTCCTTGTCCGCGGTAATCGGGGAGACGAGCTTCAGAATCTTCTGAAGCAGGTCGATGTCGTGGGCAATGTGCGCGCGAAGAGTCTTGAGGTCGAAGTCCTCGGCATCGTAGCGCTTGGAGACCTCGCGAAGCGCGTCAACAATGTCGCCTTCCTCCAGAACATCGCTTTCGTATAGCACGTACTGCGCGTCCTCGCCGGCGGGGACGAAGCCGGCATCGAGGGACGCCACAAAGGCTTTGTGAATCTTGAGGAGGCGTTTCACGGTTTCCCGGAAGGCGTACACGCTGGACTCGAAACGCTTGAAGAGGAGAACGCGCATCAAGCCGCGAAGATTCGATCC
>JAHIZV010000066.1 GCA_018814445.1 Verrucomicrobiota bacterium
CCTGAACGAGTCGGAGGCCAGGCACCTGACGGGAGAGCATGCGCTGTTGCGCGCCGCCCGCGAACTCCTGAAGCTCGGCCCGAAATACGTCCTTATTAAGAAAGGGGAGCATGGAAGCATCCTCTTCTCGCAGGACGGTATCTTTCTCACTCCCGCATTTCCCCTGGAGGAAGTCCAGGATCCGACAGGGGCCGGAGATGCTTTCGCGGGCGGATTCATAGGCGCGCTTGCCGCAGCGGGCGATACCAGTGAAAAGGCCATCAGAAGAGCGATGATCTACGGAAGCATCGTCGCCTCATTCGGTGTTGAGGCATTCTCACTGGATAAGCTCTGCCGGATCAGCATCGAGCAGATCGAAGAGCGCGCGGCGCTGTTCAGGGAAATGACGCGCGTTCCCTGAGTTCAAAGTTCGCAGTTCAATGTTCAGAGTAAGAACTGCAAGACCTGCGCTTCTTTGAGCTGTGAGCTTAGCGTCAGGCGAGAACGCTCAGCGGTTCGCGGTCTTCCTTCGACACAATGAACCGGATTCTCCCTTCGAACGCTTTCGTCAGGTTCCTCTTGAGGACTTTCAGGTATCCCCGTTCGGAGTTGGTGTGTTCGCATAGGATGACGCTTGTTCCGTTTCCGGTTGCCGCGAGAATGTCGTGGTGGCGCATCTCGCCCGTCAGGTAGACATCGGCTTCGGCATCTTGAAGTACAGAAGCTCCGGCTCCGGCACATACGGCAACAGTCCTGATCTTTGCGCCGCGCTTGCGGTGTTTCTCCGCATAGGCAATACGCACATGCTTCAGCCGCAGGCGGTTTCTAATTCTCCGGGCGAGCGTTCGAAGAGTGACAGGATCATTCAAGTGCACAACGCGACCCTGGCCGATACAGCTGTCCGACCCGGGCTGCGGCTGGATACAGTACCTGTCGCCCTCTCCGAGCGCATCGGCAAGCCAGTCGTTTACGCCGCCGGGCGCGGCGTCGAGCGCGGTGTGCGGCGAGTAGACGGCGAGATTGCGCTGGATGGATTCGCGAATAATCCTCTCCTTCGCCGAGGCGCTCGTGATGCGGGTAAGCGGATCGAAAATGACGGGATGATAGGCGAGAATCATTTGCGCCTTCACGGAACGCGCTTCTTTCAGGACCTGTTCGGTCAGATCGATAGTGAGGAGACACTTCCTGATCTCCGGGTTGCCCGTGGGCTCGATGAGAAGCCCCACATTGTCCCAGTCTTCCGCCCAGCTCAACGGGTAAAGATCCTGCATGGCATTTACGACGGTCTTAAGCCTTGCGCGGTGTTTCATGGTTTGAAGTTCCTTTCGTTCGGTGGCCTATTCTGTCTCACGATAGCCGATATAGAAACCTCTAAGTTGCTTGAGGTATGCGGTGGGGCGGTCTAATCTGTCCGGCATCAGATGCGAGGTGTCACTATGCGTTTAGCTCTCTTGCTTATTCCAGTTCTTCTCAGCAGTTCGTATTCCGCGTTCTGCGACACGTGGACGAGCCATTCCGGAGCGACCGTGGAGGCGGAGTTCGTGAGTCTGCAGGGGGACATGGCCGTGCTTAAGACTTCGGAGGGAAAGTCTGTGCGGATACGTTTAAACCAGCTCTCTTCCGAAGATCAGGTGAAGGTCCGGCAGCTTGCTTCGGGAAGCGTTCAGAAAGAGGCCGTTGAGGATCCGGTTGCCGCCGCGCCCCGGGAATTGCTGGATCTGTTCGGCGATACGCTGGTCGACCAGAAGAAGAAATCTGTCGGCTCAGGGGTGCTGGCGGGCAAAGAGAAGATAGGCATATACTTCTCGGCGCATTGGTGTCCGCCCTGCCGCAAGTTCACGCCGGTGCTTGTCGATTTCTATAATGAACTGAAGAAGGACGGAAAGCCGTTCGAGCTGGTGTTTGTCAGTTCGGACCAGGACAGCAAATCGATGCAGCACTATATGAAGGATGCCGATATGCCGTGGCTTGCCGTTCCGTTCAAGTCCAAGGTTCGTCAGGCACTGAAAGACAAATTCGACGTGCGTGGCATTCCCACCTTGGTTGTCGTTAATGCGAAGGGCGAAACACTCACGAAATCGGCGCGGGGCGACGTGACGTCAAAGGGCGCCGCCGCTTTTGATAAGTGGTAGTTCTCAGGTCAGAGATCAGAGGTCAGAAGTCAGATATCAGAGGACGGCGAGGACTGAAGACTGTGGATAATCTCTCCATGCTCCATGCCTTATTCCGCATGCATTGGCGCCGTAATCTCATCTTTATCTGGCTCTCCCAGTTCCTCTCGATCATGGGCTTTGCCTTCGCGCTTCCTTTTGCACCCTTCTACATTCAAGATCTCGGCGTCAGTGATCCGGTTAAGATCAAACTGTGGGTCTCCATATTCGCAGCGGCAACCCCGCTTTCTCTGGCCGTGTTTTCGCCTATGTGGGGCGCGCTGGGAGATCGGTACGGCCGACGGCTGATGATGTTGCGGGCGAATTTCGCCGCGGCGCTTGTTCTCTTCATGATGGGGCACGTACACAGCGTCGTCGTTCTCGTGGGCCTGCGGGTAATGCAGGGAGCCTTCACGGGTACGATGACGGCGGCGCAGGCTATGGTCGCGGTTCACACGCCGGAGAATCGCAGTGGAATGGCCCTGGGAACCTTGAGCGCGGCAGTGTTTTCAGGGGCGATGGTAGGTTCAGCGTGCGGCGGGTGGTTTGCCGACCGGTTCGGTTACCGCGGAGCATTTTTCATAGCCGCGGCGCTCACTCTTCTTGCCGGAATCGTCGTTCTGTTCGGGACCCGTGAGCTCGTCAGGCCTCTTACGGGAGATGAACGACCCGCGAGGGGCGCGGGCTGGGCGCAGCTTCGGGCTTGTCTGCCGGTTCTCCTGCTGATCGCGGCCATAGCTTATGTACGCCAGTTCGATATGCCCATGCTCCCGCTCTTGGTTCAGGAAATACACGGCAGCATGGACGGCGTCTCAAGCTGGACCGGCTCGCTGTTTGCGGTTGGAAGCGTCGCAGGACTTCTATCAGGCATCGTGCTGGGAAGGGCCGCGGATCACGCGGCCGCTCCGAAGATCGGAATGTTCTGTGCCCTGTTTGCCGCTGTTCTGATGGTGCCTCAAGGTCTTGCGGCATCGTTCGGCCCCTTGTTCGCGGCGCGCTTCGGGATGATCTTTTGCTCCGGGGGTCTGGATCCCGTTTTCCAGGTGTGGCTGGCAAAAATCACGCCGGAGAATCATCGCGGCTTGATCTTCGGCTGGGCCGGCACGGCAAAGTCTCTTGGATGGATTCTGGCTCCGCTGACCAGCGGCGTGGTCGCTACAGGTTTCGGGGTGCGGTCTGTGTACTTTGCCAGCTCCGTTCTTTTTCTTATGTTGATTCCCTTGATTCACTGCGCAGTGCGGTGGATAGATAAGGCGGGAGCCCGACGCACGGCGTGATGACTGAATCGTTGAGCATTCTGAATATCCTGATCTACGGCATCTATCTCAGTGGGATGCTGGTGATAGGTCTATACTTTGCGGGAAAGCAGAACACGACAGAGGACTACTTTCTTGCCGGCCGTTCCATGCCCTGGCTTCCAGTGGCGATGAGCATGTATGCCTCACTCACTTCCGCAGTCACCTATATGGGACTTCCGGGAATTGCGTACAGGAGCAACGTGACGCTTCTTGTGGTCTGCATCGTGAGTCCTCTCCTTGCTCCGTGCCTCATCTTTCTTTTCTACCCGTTCTACCGACGGTTGAGAGTGACAACGTCCTACGAGTACATTGACCGGCGTTTCGGCTCAACTGCCCGCAGAGTCGTTGCCGGTCTGTTTCTCCTGGCACGGCTCGGGTGGCTTGGGACCGTCATATTTGCGCCCGCGCTGGCACTTTCCACCGTCACGGGTATTCCTCTTGCCGCGTCTATTCTGGTCATGGGGGTTCTGGCGACCGTCTATACGGTTCTGGGCGGGATGTCGGCGGTGCTGTGGACTGACGTCGTCCAGTTCGTGATCCTGATCGGCGGAGCGGTCTGGGTGGCTTGTCTTCTTGTGATGAGGGTTCCCGGCGGCTTCATGGGCATCATCAGAATTGCGTCACAGGCGGACCACATCCAGTTGAACACGTCTGTCAGTCTCTACGAAATGACCGCCATCGTTGTCGGCGTATCCTTCTTCCTGCAGATGATGCAGGATTACGGGACCGACCAGGTGACGGTTCAACGTCTGCTTGCGGTCAGATCTTACAAGGGCATGATCAAGGCGGTTCTTTTCAACGCGGGCACCGACTGCTTCATCATCGCGACCCTCATGTTCATCGGCCTTGGGCTCTTCAGTTTTTACCAGGTGAATCCTGCCGCACTCGCGGGAGATATCTCCGGTGATCAGATATTTCCGCACTTCATTATCACTCAACTCCCGAATGGCGTGTCCGGCCTGCTTGTCGCGGCGATATTTGCGGCGGCCATGTCGAGTATGGATTCCGGCATCAACTCGATGTCCACCGTTCTCGTCAACGACTTCATCCGTCCGTTGCGGAAGAAGGCGCACGAGGACCACAGTGATGTCACGCTTGCCCGGATACTGACTCTCGTTCTCGGAGTGTTCTCGACCGCGATGGCCTTCTACGTCTCCAGCCTGGAAGGAATCATCGAAGCCTTCGCCACGTTCATGAGTCTTTTCAATGCGCCGGTGCTGGCCCTGTTCCTGCTGGGCATACTATGGCGAAAAAGCAGTTTCGCGGGGTGGGGGATAGGCGCCGTGCTGTCCGTGGCCGGAACCTATTGGTTGCAGAACCACACAGAAGTGAGCTGGGTCTACTACTTCCCGTTCTCATTCATCATTTCCTTGGTCGGCGGAGCTTTGGGAAGCGTTGTCCTTCCCGGGCGGGAAGGGGCAAGCGATCTCGTGATCTGGACCCGGGCTGCGATGAATCAGACGGACTGAGCGAGGCGTCCCACCATCAGGCATGTCATACCCGCACCTGGAGGGCGAACTTTATGTGAGTCGCCGCCTACCGTATGACGCGGCTCGACAAGTTTCGCCCTCCATAACCTTCTTCCTGAATCCGCTTTCCCACTTGCTGTGGAAAAGGTGCAGGAGTACTGTGTGTATCAAGGAGTGGGGCGATTCTAGGCAAGTATCACATCCTTGTGTCTCGCCTCGTGCAAGGAGATCATGAACCGGGGGGATATTGTTCCGCCTTTTTTCAGCCTGCATCAGGCCCTCTCCATCTTTCTCGTGTCCGACCGTTCTTTTCCTGTGATTCACGATTACTCAAACCTGAGGAGCAGAGCATCATGAAGAAGACCATCATTATCGTAACGGCGGCAGTGTGCCTGCTTGCCGCTTGCACGGCGCGGGCCGACATACCTACGGCGTTTACCTACCAGGGCCAGCTGTCGAGCAGCGGTGCGCCCGCGCAAGGGCAGTATGATTTCATTTTTGATCTGTATTCCAGCGAGACGGGAGGCACGGCGGCTTTCACGATGTCGACCAATACCGTTCCCGTGACGAACGGGTACTACACGGTTTGGCTGGACTACGGCGATACCGCATTTACCGGCAAGTTCTGGTTCGTAGACATCCGCGTTCGGCCCACGGGCGGCCCCGCGTACTCGACTCTGGCCCCACGGCAACCACTCTTTGCGACGCCTTATGCCATGTGCGCGGCGAGGGTTGCGCGCTTGGGCGTAGATACGCGCGCGCTGGAGGACGACGCGGTCACGAGCGCGAAAATAGCAAATGGTACTATCACGTTCGCAGACGTCGCGCAGAATGCCGCGGTCAGCGGTCAGGTGATGAAGTGGAATGGAAGCTCCTGGGCGGCGGCCAACGATGATGCAGGGGCCGGGGCGCTGGTGGGCTATGACGAGAACGGCACATTCTCACCCGCGCCCAATGCAGCGGGTGTGAACTCCATTGCCATGGGGAGCGGCTGCACGGCCTCGGGCGAGGATAGCGTGGTGGGAGGCGGATTGGACAACACGATCAGCGACTATGGATACGCCGCAACGGTGAGCGGAGGCCGGGGCAACACGGTTAGCTCCGATTCGTCATATGCAACGATCGGCGGAGGATACGACAACACCGTTGCGAACCACGGTGACTATGCCGCCATATCGGGCGGGAGAGGCAATGACATCGGCGAGGGCTCGTGGTACGCGACCGTCGGTGGCGGCTACGAGAACGACATTGGCACTGAATCCGATTTCGCCACACTGGCGGGCGGACGGTCCAACGACATCGGCCAGCACTCGACCAATGCCGTAGTCGGCGGGGGATATAACAACGATATTGACAGCTACTCGCCTTTCACGGTGATCGCCGGAGGCGAGCGCAACAGCATCGGCACGAATGCAGCCCGGGCGGTGATCGGCGGTGGGGTCAGTAACAGCATTATGAGCAGTTCGCCGTATGCGACAATCAGCGGAGGGGTGGGGAACAACGTGGAGCACCACGGGCAGCGTTCGACTGTCGGAGGAGGAGGTGCGAATCACATTCACGCTTATTCGTATAGCGCGACGATCAGCGGTGGAAACAACAATAGCATCGATGGCTCGATTTGCGCGACGATTAGCGGTGGGTACTTGAATGATATACGCGGGGTTTCGGACTACACGACAATCGGCGGAGGACGGCAGAACGTCATCGGCACCAATTCGCACTACGTAACGATCGGCGGTGGGCACGATGCTGCAATTGGCGATAATTCGTCCTGGGCGACGATCGGCGGGGGAATCCTGAACGATATAGGCACGAATTGCATTTCGGCGACGATCAGTGGAGGCGCGCATAACGAAATAGGTGAGAACTCTGACAGGACCGTGATCGGCGGCGGAGACAGGAACAATATCGGGGATGTCTCGGAGGGCGCGACCATCGGCGGAGGAGCCAGGAACAAGATCGGAAATGTCTCGGAGGGCGCGACCATCGGCGGAGGTCTCACAAACAACATTGAACTAGGCTCAGAAGTCGCACTGATCGCGGGCGGGCAGAATAACACTATTGGCAGCGGATCGCAGGGCTCCGTAGTGAGTGGCGGCGTGCAGAACGAGATAGACTACAGCTGCAACTACGCCACCATCGGTGGAGGCGCCGCCAATGGGATTGGCGACAATACCCTTATGGCAACCATCGGCGGAGGTTACGCCAATCAGATCCATCGGCACGGAGATCAGGCGACGATTGCAGGAGGCAGCGAGAACGTCATAGGCGAACACACCTACTATTCGACCATCGCTGGCGGGAAGACGAACAGTATCGGGAGTTACTCATCATCATGTGCGATCGGTGGCGGGCAGCGAAACGTGATCGGCATAGACGATTTTGGCGCGGTGATCGGCGGGGGCTACCACAATACGATCAGCAACGGTGCGGCGTACGGGACTATCGCGGGAGGCACCGAGAACAAGATCAGCACAAATGCGGACTATGCGACCGTGAGCGGGGGCTATGCCAATCGCATTCGCAGGAACGCCAAGTATGCTGCGGTGGGTGGCGGGCTGTGGAATATCATCAGTAACAACACAGAGAACGCAACGATTTCCGGAGGTAGATACAGCGAGATTGGCAAGGAGTCGCACTACTCAACGGTAGGTGGCGGGCGAGAGAACAAGATCGGAGATTCGTCAGTTGGATCAACCGTTAGCGGGGGCGTTTCAAACCAAGTCGGGGTAGGGAATGATTACGCTACCATCAGCGGCGGCCTGAAGAACAGTGTTAGTTCCTTCGGCGGTTCGATCGGAGGCGGTTCGAGGAATGTGATAAGTGGCCTTGCGGATTACGGCATTATTCCGGGCGGCCTGCGTTGCGAGCTTGGCGGCAACGCGTTCAACGCCTTTGCAGCGGGCACGCGAGCGAAGGCTAACCACCAGGGCGCGTTTGTATGGGGCGACAGCACCGATGCGGATATTGCCTCCTCGGCCAACAATCAGACCACCTTCCGCAGTTACGGCGGGTATCGGATCTACACGGGTTCGGGCGCGGGCGTGCAGGTCGCGTCGGGCGGCGGATCGTGGAGTTCCATAAGCGATCGCAACGTGAAGGAGAACTTCGTTGAGATCGATCCGGAAGCGATGCTGGACAAGGTGGCCGCGTTGCCGATTTCGACGTGGAATATGATTTCGCAGGATCCTTCGATCCGTCACGTCGGTCCAATGGCGCAGGATTTCCGCGCGGCTTTTGGACTCGGCGAAGACGAACGATTCATCAACAACAGCGATATCGATGGTGTTGCACTCGCCGCTATCCAGGGTCTGAATAAGAAGAATGCGGATTGCGGAATGCGGATTGCGGAATTGGAGCGTGTTAATGCTGATCTAATGCAGCGGCTGTCAGAGATGGAACAGAGGATGCTCGAACTGGAGGAGGCCAATGTCCGCTAGGTGGACAACTCGAACTACGCGGATTGCGCTGTCGCTGCTGTTGTCGGCGATGGTGGCGGGGCGTGCATATGCCCAGTATGCCGTGAATTGGCACACGCTGGACGGCGGCGGCGGAGTCAGCGCGGGCGGGGTATACAGAAACAGCGGCACGGCAGGTCAGCCGGACGCGGGCATACAGTCGTCGGGTTCGCTGATCAACTACGGCGGATTCTGGGGATATGCGGAGCCGCCGGCGCAGACTGACATGATAGTCGGTAAAACCGTCGATAAGTTGACGCCGCTGGAAGGCGAGACGATTCGGTACACGATTAAGTGCTGGAACAACGGTCCGGACTACTCCACGGGCAGCGAGGTAACCGACATTCTTCCGACAGGCGTAATGTATGTTTCTCACAGCACTGCGGGGACTTTCGATCCGACAACCGGCGTGTGGCAGGTAGGCGCCGTGACGAAGAGTGGTCTGGGCAGCCTGACGATCACGGCCACGGTGGACCCCGGGACGCAGGGACAGACCATCACCAATACGGCTACTGTTACCGCCTCCGATCAGGCTGATCCAAACCACGGCAACGACGCCGATTCCGCCATCTTCACGGTGGGCATTTCTCATCACTACGTCGCAACCAACGGCCCGCATGTGTCACCGTTCGATACCTGGGGCAAAGCAGCGTCCAATATCCAGGCGGCGGTCGATGTCGCGGTCGATGGCGCTACGGTGTGGGTGACGAACGGCACATACAATCAGGGCGGAGTGTTGTACTTCCTCACGACGACCAACCGGATTCTCGTCACCAATGCCATAACTGTGCGCAGTGTCAAAGGGCCGGAGGTCACCGAGATTGTCGGTGCACCCGATCCGGTCGACACCTATGGGCTCAGCGCGGTGCGTTGCGCGTACTTGAGCGGAGGAGCCGTGTTGAGCGGCTTCACCCTCCGTGACGGGCACTCCGACGGCGAAGAGGGCGATCCCTACGGCGGCGGTATTTACTTCGCTAACGGCGGGACCATATCCAATTGCATCGTCCGCGACTGCAGCAGTTTCGACAGCGGCGGGGGAGCATACC
>JAHIZV010000067.1 GCA_018814445.1 Verrucomicrobiota bacterium
GACGCGGTCTTGCCAGCAGTATTGTGACCAACTACTACGACATCGTCGTGCCGCTCGACAGCGACAACGACAATCTGCCGGATGGCTGGGAGTTCACATGGTTCGGGTCGAGTTACACCCTCGTCAGTGAGAACCAGGACAACGATCAGGACCGCTGCAATAACTGGTGTGAATTCGTGGCAGGCACGATACCTACGGAGACTGCGGGCTCGGCCACGTCATTCCCGAAGGTAACGACAATCTCTCCGACCACGACACAGATGAGCATCCTGATCCCGACAGAAGACGGGCGCCGCTACATCATCGAGTACTCAGACAACTACCACAGCAATCCGGGCGACCCGACGTGGAACGAATTCGTCACAGGGGGCACCTACGATGACAGTGGAGCGGGAACGTCCCACACATTCGTAGACACACTGGACGCCGCCACAACCGGCGGTTCACCGGCAGACGGGTACAGGGCATACCGGATCAGGGTTGAGAAGCCATAGGAATCCCGCTTAACCCCCGCTCCAGCATGCTCGCTGAAGTTTACCTGCCGCAGGCAGCGTTTACCCGCCTCAGGAGGGCCTCCGGCGACCAGGGCTCGCACCAACTTCCGCCTGAAGGCGGTACTCTGACGCATGTGGTGCCAGAGTCCCGCCTTCAGGGTCTGTCGGATTATTCACTTTGCGATTGGGAGATGAGCTTCCTTTCCTTGGGGAGAGGACTGAGGTGAGGGGGTAATTCACGGCATGAGTCATCCCCTCACCCCGGCCCTCTCCCTCAGGGAGAGGGAGAATTACGCCACCCTTGCAAGGGACTGTGAGCCATATCATCAGAGCATCTAGGATCATGGTATTGAATAACCCGACAGACCCTGAAGGAGGAAGGGTCAACCGGTGCTTCAGCACCGGGCAGTCGATCAGCGCAGAGCCCGGTACTTCCTGATCAGCACATTTGTCGATGAATCGTGGTTCAGGGAAGGCTCTCCCGACGACTGCAGCTCAGGAAGAATATTGTTCGCCAGTACTTTGCCGAGTTGAACACCCCACTGATCGAAGGAGAAGATGTTCCAGATTACTCCCTGCGTGAAGATCTTATGTTCGTATAGAGCCACCAGTTGACCCAGCACGGACGGCGTGAGTTTCTCGGCGAGGATGCTGTTTGTCGGGCGGTTGCCCTCGAAGGTCTTGTGGGGAATGAGTTTCTCGTCGGTTCCCTCGGCGGCAACCTCTTCTGAGGTCTTGCCGAACGCCAGCGCCTCAGTCTGCGCGAAGTAGTTCGCCATGAGTTTGTCATGGTGATCACCGACTGGATTCAGCGACTTCGCAAATGCGATGAAGTCGCACGGCACGAGTTTCGTGCCCTGGTGCAGCAGTTGATAGAAAGCGTGCTGACCGTTCGTTCCCGGTTCCCCCCAGATGATCGGACCGGTCTGGTAGTCGATCTTGTTGCCCTGCTTGTCGATGTACTTCCCGTTGCTCTCCATGTCGCCCTGCTGGAAGTAGGCGGGGAAACGCCAGAGATACTGGTCGTACGGCAGAATCGCGTGACTCTCGGCGCCGAAGAAGTTGTTGTACCAGATGCCGAGCAGTCCAAGGATTACAGGCATGTTCTCCTCCAGCGGAGCTTCTGAGAAGTGCTTGTCCATTGCGTGATACCCCGCCAGCAGCTCGCGGAAGTTGTCCGGTCCAATCGCAATCATCACGGGCAGTCCGATCGCGGAACAAAGCGAATAGCGCCCCCCGACCCAATCCCAGAACTCGAACATGTTCACAGGATCAATGCCGAATTTCTCGACCTCCGCGGTGTTGGTTGAGAGCGCGACAAAGTGGTTCTTGATGGCTTCTTCATCTTTCAGAGCCTCGAGACACCACGCGCGAGCGGTGTGAGCATTCGTGAGCGTCTCCTGCGTCGTGAAGGTCTTCGAGGCCACAATGAAGAGAGTTTCTTCAGCATCAAGATCACGCGTCGCCTCGGTCACATGCGTCCCATCAATATTGGAAACAAAACGCACCGTCAGATCACGGTCGCTGTAAGCTTTGAGCGCCTCATAGGCCATGACTGGCCCGAGATCAGATCCGCCGATACCAATATTGACCACGTTGCGAATCCTTTTTCCCGTGAAGCCTTTCCACTCTCCTGAACGGACGCGTGCCGCGAAACCGGCCATCTTGTCCAGAACCGCATGAACCCCGTCCATCACGTCCACACCGTCCACTTCCAGGTGAGATCCCCTGGGCGAACGCAGTGCAATGTGCAGTACAGAGCGACCCTCGGTCTCATTGATCTTCCTGCCCGCAAACATATCGTCGATCGACTGTTTGAGATCAGCCTGTTCCGCCAAATCGAGCAGAGCAGACAGTACCTCATCGGTAATCCGGTTCTTCGAGTAGTCGAGATAGAGATCGCCGACTTGAAGCGCAAAGCGCTCAGCGCGCGCAGGATCATCCGCAAACAACTCTCTCAGGTGCTTCTTGCTGACGCTGCCCGCCAGCTTCTCAAGTTTCTTCCACGCTTTGCTCTTTATCAGGGACATGTGCAGACTCGTGGTTGGTTGTTGGTTCTTGGTTGTTCGATGTTCGATGTGTGATGTTTGATGTTTGATGTTCGATGTTCGATGTTCGATGTTCGATGTTCGATTAAAGGTATCTCAGTTTCATCTTCCGGCATCCGGCATCCGGACCCCGGGATCAAGCTTCTTCCACATAAATCCTATCCCCACGATGAAGTCCGGTCAGGGCCGCGGCGGAATCAAACGAGACACTTATCTCCAGATTCTCATGGGAGCCGATCAGACACAGGAGCTGATGGTCGGATACGTCGGAGTACGTCTCCGACAGACCACTCAGCACATGCTCACCGGCGGTCACACGATAGGCAGACCATCCGGTTTTCTCAAGATCATCGCGACCGATATTCGTAATTAAGTTTCCGAAATGGTCGATGTGAATGACTTCGCCCCGGAGCCGCCCTCCATCGAACCCGACCGAACCCCATTCCGGGATCACGATACCCGCGACCTCTTCAGTGATATCCTCGAATCTCTCCGTGCCTGCCGAGATCAGCGCGGCAACATACGCGAACACGTCACGGCCGTGAAACGTCTTGGAAAGGCGTCCTGGGAGATGGATGTCAGGTTTGATGGCGCCGATTCTTACGCGCGACGCCTTCTTGACGGCCCAATGGAGAATACCGTTGTCCGGAGCGATCAGGTACTGCTCGTCGGCCTTCACCAGCAGGGCTTTCCGCTCGGAGCCCACGCCCGGATCGACCACCGCGACGTGGATGGTGCCGTGCGGATAGTAGGTCCAGTATTGCGAGAGCGCCCACGCCCCGGCTCGAATGTCCTGCGCGCCGATGTCATGACAGGCATCCACGATCGCCGCATGCGGAGCATACGTCTGGATCACACCTTTCATGGCCGCGACGTACCCGTCCCGCTCGCCGAAATCGGACAGCAATGTGATGGTCGGACCCATGGGAGGAAGGATACAGGATGCAGGTTGCAGGATACAAGGTGGCAGCAGCTCAAGGTTCAAAGTTAAAAGTTTAAGGTTCAAGGATTCAATAGTCCAAGATTCAAAGTTTGATGTTTGATGTTCGGTGTTTTGCGTGTAATCTCACGCATTATGAAAGCCGAACTGATCAAAAAGCTTCTGAAAGAAATCGGTGAGGACCCCGAGCGCCAGGGCCTTCTGGATACTCCGGAGCGCTGCTCCGAGGCGTGGGATTTTCTCACACGGGGCTACCGCCAGAACATCGCCGATGTCATTAACGAAGCCGTTTTTGATGTCGATGCCAACCACATGATCATCGTGCGGGACATCGAAATCTACAGTCTCTGCGAACACCATATGCTCCCCTTCTTCGGACGCTGCCACATCGGCTATATCCCGAACGGAAAAGTCCTTGGTGTCAGCAAGCTGGCGCGCATTGCCGACGTCTTTGCCCGCCGCCTGCAACTGCAGGAACGGCTGACCAATCAGATCGCGGAAACGATCATGGAAGCGCTCGAACCGGACGGCGTCGGCGTGGTCATTGAGGCCCAGCATCTATGCATGATGATGCGCGGGGTCGAGAAGCAGAACTCGAACATGGTCACTTCGGCCATGCTCGGAAGCTTTCGTTCTCACTCTCCCACCCGCATGGAATTCCTGAGTCTGATCGGTCACGAGAGTTTCAGGTAGGAGCCCCCCACTGCCCCACGTTGTTACAGAGCCCTGTCTGGGATGCAAAAACACGGTCTGCGTGACGGTCTGCCCCGTCGACGCATTCCGGGAAGACGAGCAGATGGTGGTGATTGACCCCGACGAATGCATCGACTGCGGGGCCTGCGCGCCCGAATGTCCCGTCCACGCGATCTTCGAAGATTCTGACGTACCCGGGCAATGGCAGCATTACATCGCCTTGAATGCGGAGAAGTCCAAGACTCTGCCCATCATCACCGAACATCAGGAGCCGCTGTCCTGATTGCGCACCGGGGTCAGCGACCCCGGCTACAGGTCCGTCAGGATGGCTTGCACCGCAGACGCCGCGTCTCGCTTTGAGTGCCCGATCAGCCCTTTCGCGCCGGTCTTGACCCAGCCAACGGCATAAACTCCCGGAGCCACGCGATGATCTACGGCCGGAACGACGCGCCTTTCGTCATTGAATGGCACTCCAGGAATGGGCGCCGCCTCGAAACCGATGGAGGAAATCAGCAAGCCGCAGTTCATGGATGATTCCTCCTCCGTTCCCTCAACAACAGGATCGCCCGCTCGCTCGGCGAGTCGATTCTTCCTCAACACCAGCGTGTCGCCGGTGAAGCGCACGGGACTCTCCAGGAACCTGAAATGAAGCGTCCTGCCGGATAGCGCATTCGTCCCGCTATCGCGGCCTTCAGCAGGATCGCAATTGAAAAGTTCACAGACTTCGCGCAGTTCCCGTTCCCCAAATGAAGATCGTTCCAGCGTTCCTCTTCCAACGATATGGATGTCGCGGATCCTGCTGTTCCGCAGAACCGAGAGAGCTTCTGTTGAGATGTCCGTCTTGCTCAGTTCTTCCGCAGACCGTCCGAACATCCGAGCGATGTCCAAAGCAACGTTCCCGTTGCCCACAATCGCAATAGACTCCATATCCAGAGTCAGTCCCGGCGCACGAAAATCCGGATGACCGTTGAACCATCCGGCAACCTGCATCGCGGTTAATGCCTGTGGAAGCTCGCTTCCCGGAATTTCCAGCTTTACCGGTTCGCCCGCGCCTGTTGCCAACACGACTACGTCGAAATCCGCGCGCAGTCTCTCGAGGGAACAGTCTTCTCCAAGAGTCACCCCGGTGCGGAGATTGACTCGCTCGTCACGGAAGACTTCATCGAAGACCCGGGTGACTCGTCGAGTGTGCGGATGGTCCGGGGCCACGCCGAAACGGACCAGCCCGTATGGGACGGGAAGTCTCTCCAATACAGTAATCTGAACGGCCGTCTTAGAGCGCAGCAACTCCCTCGCGGTAAAGCAGCCGGCCGGCCCCGAGCCGACAATCGCTATCTTTAAAGGTCTCTCACCTGTTCTTATGACACTCATTCTGCCACAATATTCGCTGTATTTATTGCTTTATCCGCTTAACCGGATAAACTAATATATCGTCTCGTATTCCCAATATCAAGAAATCGTGTGAAAAGAGAGCGGAAGACAATGGCCAACAAAACGGAACAACTGCTGAGGAAGCTGCTGGCAGAGCGGATCCTGATCCTGGACGGCGCCATGGGCACCATGATCCAGGGATACAAGCTCGATGAGAAGGATTTCCGCAGCCATCGCTTTGCCGACCACCCGTCCGATGTCAGGGGGAACAACGACCTTCTCAATCTGACTCAGCCTCAGATCATCACGGAGATTCACTCCGCCTATCTCGAAGCGGGCGCCGACCTGATAGAGACCAACACGTTCAATTCGACGTCCGTTGCCATGGCAGACTACGCGATGGAAGACATCGCGTATGAATTGAACAAATCAGGCGCGGAACTCGCGAGAAAGATCGCCGATGAATGGAGCGCGAAGACACCGGACAAACCAAGATTTGCGATAGGCGGCCTGGGCCCGACCAACCGCACGGCATCGATATCGCCCGACGTGAATGATCCGGGCTTCCGGAACATCTCCTTTGAAGAACTAGTATCATCGTACACTGAATCTGTCCGCGGGCTTCTCGACGGCGGAGTGGATGCGCTGATGGTCGAGACTGTCTTTGACACGCTGAACGCGAAGGCGGCTGTCTTCGCGATCCTTCAGCACTTTGGGGAAACCGGACGAGAGGTGCCGATTCTTGTCTCCGGAACGATCACGGACGCGAGTGGGCGGACACTGACGGGGCAGACGCCGGAGGCTTTCTGGAATTCACTGGCACATGCCCGGCCTCTAAGCTTCGGCCTGAACTGCGCACTCGGCGCGAAGGATATGCGTCCGCATATCGAAGCTCTTTCTCTCTGCGCGGACACATTTATCAGCGCGTATCCGAATGCCGGACTGCCCAACGAATTCGGCGGCTACGATGAGACGCCCGAAGATATGGCGGTGATTCTCGGCGAGTTTGCGCGAAGCGGACTTCTGAATATTGTGGGCGGATGTTGCGGGACGACGCCTGCGCACATCAGGGCCATCGCAGAGGCTGTCAAAGACTGCCCTCCTCGCACGGTCCCCGATATCCCGAAGCGCCTTCGGCTCAGCGGACTGGAACCCTTTGAGATCCGGCCCGAGACCAATTTCGTCAACATCGGCGAGAGAGCGAACGTCACCGGGTCGAGGAAGTTCGCCCGTCTGATCAAGGAAGAGAGCTACGAAGAGGCGCTGGACGTGGCCCGTCAGCAGGTCGAAAACGGAGCGCAGATCATTGACGTGAATCTGGACGAGGGGCTTCTCGACTCGGAAGCTGTTATGAAGAAGTTCCTCAGCCTTGTCGTTGCAGAACCGGATATCAGCCGTGTTCCGATCATGATCGACTCCTCTAAATGGTCGGTCATCGAGGCCGGTCTGAAGTGCGTACAGGGAAAGTGCATCGTGAATTCCGTGAGCATGAAGGAAGGCGAGGAGTCCTTCATCAAGCAGGCCACGCTTGCCCGTCGTTACGGTGCCGCGGTGATTGTCATGGCGTTTGACGAAAACGGTCAGGCCGACACAAAAGAGCGGCGCGTCGAGATATGTTCGCGGGCCTACGGCATTCTTACTGATCAACTCGGGTTCCCCGCGGAAGACATCATCTTTGATCCCAACATCTTCGCCATCGGCACGGGCATCGAGGAACATGCGAACTATGCCGTCGATTTCATCGAAGCGACGAAAGAAATCAAGGCGGCCCTCCCCCATGTGCATATCAGCGGCGGCGTGAGCAATATTTCCTTCTCCTTTCGCGGGAACGATCCCGTCCGCGAAGCCATTCACTCCGTGTTTCTCTACCACGCGGTGCGGGCCGGACTGGATATGGGAATCGTCAATGCCGGTCAGTTAGCCGTTTATGCCGACATCCCGGATGGCCTGCGCGAACGAGTCGAGGACCTGGTACTCAACAGGCGGCCCGACGCGACTGAACGTTTGCTTGAGGTCGCCGACACCGTCGCCGGACAGGCCAAGTCCGGCGGTGAGAATCTCGAATGGCGCGATCTGCCTGTGGGCGAGCGACTCGCCCATGCCCTGGTCAAAGGCATCACCGAATTCATCGATCAGGACACGGAAGAAGCACGCCAGAAGGCGACACGTCCGCTGGACGTGATCGAAGGCCCCCTGATGGACGGCATGAATATCGTCGGGGACCTCTTCGGATCCGGGAAGATGTTTCTTCCCCAGGTCGTCAAGAGCGCCCGCGTGATGAAGAAGGCCGTGGCCTATCTCACGCCGTTTATTGAAGCAGAGAAGCAGACCGGCGAAGCGAGTTCAAAAGGCAGAATCCTGATGGCCACGGTGAAGGGCGATGTACATGACATCGGCAAGAATATCGTCGGCGTCGTCCTGCAGTGCAACAACTACGACGTCATCGATATCGGCGTCATGGTTCCATGCTCCCGCATTCTGGAAACTGCGCGCGATGAGAATTGCGACATCATCGGTCTCAGCGGACTGATCACGCCCTCCCTGGACGAGATGGTTCATGTCGCCGCGGAGATGAAGCGCGAAGGATTCAACCTGCCCCTGCTCATAGGCGGAGCAACGACTTCGAAAGTGCACACGGCGGTGAAGATTGCACCGCGGTATGACCAGCCCGTAGTCTATGTGCCGGACGCTTCCCGCGTGGTCGGTGTGGCCGGACAACTCCTGAGCAAAGAGAACAAAGCGCGCTTCGCCGCGGAGCTTGCGGAAAGCTACGGGGAAATAAGGGAGCGCCACGGCGTCAAGACCGGCTCAATGCAATCGCTCAGTATCGCGGATGCCCGCGCGCGGAAGCCGTCTGCCGACTGGACGGCATGCACGCCGCCGGCCCCGGCATTCACCGGGCTCAAAGTGTTTGATGAGTACCCGCTCGAAGAACTGGCCAAATGGATCGACTGGACTCCCTTCTTCATCGCCTGGGAGTTCAAGGGGCAGTATCCCAAGCTGTTCGACGACGAAGAGATCGGGCCCGAAGCGCGCAAACTCTTCGGCGACGCGCAGGCCCTGCTGAAGAAGATCGTCGCTGAAAAATGGCTGACCGCGCGCGCGGTCATCGGCCTGTTCCCCGCGAATACGGTCGGCGATGATGATGTTGAGATCTATGCGGACGACTCACGTTCCGAGGTGCTGACCACTGTACACTTTCTTCGCCAGCAGATGCTGAAAGCGGGAGACCGGCCGAACTTCTGCCTGGCCGATTTCATCGCGCCGAAGGATTCCGGTGTGAAGGACTACATCGGGGGCTTCGCCGTAACGGCTGGTGTCGGGATTGAAGAGCATGTGAAGCGTCTTGAGGCGGACCATGACGATTACAGCGCGATTATGCTGAAAGCCCTGGCGGACCGCCTCGCCGAAGCGTTCGCCGAGCATATGCACGCCCGCGTACGAAAAGAGTTCTGGGGATACGCGTCCGAAGAGGCGCTGACCGCTGATGACATCGTCCGCGAGAAGTACCGCGGGATTCGTCCGGCTCCCGGCTATCCCGCATGTCCGGATCACACGGAAAAGGGTCTGCTGTTCGATCTCCTGAAAGCGACCGGCAATACCGGTATCTCACTGACCGAACACTACGCCATGCTGCCGACAGCGGCTGTGAGCGGGTTCTACTTTTCACACCCCGACTCGCAATATTTCGGCGTCGGCAGGATCCAGAAAGATCAAGTTGAAGACTATGCAAAACGCAAGGGTCTGACACTGCAGGAAGCCGAGCGCTGGCTGTCACCCAATCTGGGCTACGAAGCCTGAGCAAATTGGCCCGCGAAATGCAGGCATGCGGGGGATGATGGTTTCTCTCTTCCCATCACACCCCGACTCTCTATAATGACGCTCTTGATCTGGGAATAAAGAACCATGAGCACGACAAAGTTCTACGTTACAACGCCTATATACTATGTGAACGATAAGCCGCATATCGGCCATGCGTACACTACGATTCTGGCCGACGTGCTCGCGCGCTATCATCGTCTGCTCGGCCATCCAACGTTCTTCCTCACGGGCACCGACGAGCATGGTCTGAAGGTTCAGCAGGCCGCGGAGAAAGCGGGCATTACGCCTCAGGAGCAGGCGGACAACACAGTCGTCCGCTTCAGGGATCTCTGGGAGAAACTGGAAATCACGAACGATCACTTCATCCGCACCACTGACGATTATCATAAAAAGGTCGTGCAGGATATTCTTCAGGACCTGTTTGATCGCGACGAGATCTATAAGGCGGAGTACGACGGATGGTACGACGTGACGAGTGAGACCTTCGTCACGGAGAAGGATCTGCCCGAGGGACAGAAACCGGAAGACCTGCCGAACGTCACGCGGATCAAGGAGACAAATTATTTCTTCCGGATGAGCAAGTACCAGGACTGGCTCATCCAGCACATCAACGACAACCCGGAATTCATTCAGCCGGACTTCCGCAGGAACGAGACGCTCGGATTCCTTAGACAACCGCTCAACGACCTGTGCATTTCCCGGCCAAAGAACAGGTTGAACTGGGGTATCGATCTCCCATTCGACAGGGATTTTGTGTGCTATGTCTGGTTTGACGCGCTTATCAACTATATCAGCGGCATCGGCTATCAGCAGGACGACAAGACGTTCAGGAAATGGTGGCCGGCGGATTATCATCTGATCGGGAAAGACATTCTGACGACGCACACCGTCTACTGGCCTACGATGCTCAAGGCGGCGGACATCCCCTTGCCAAGGACGGTCTTCGCGCACGGGTGGTGGCTGTCGGGCAAGACGAAGATGAGCAAGTCGCTGGGGAACGTCGTCAACCCGATGGATATGATCGACCGATACGGAGTCGATCCGTTCCGCTACTTCCTGATTGCCGAGATGTCGCTTGGTCAGGATGCGAGCTTTACGGAAGAAGCGTTTGTAAGAAGATACAACAGTGATCTGGCAAACGATCTCGGCAATCTGCTGAGCCGGTTGACGAACATGATCACGCGCTATTGCGACGCGAAGATTCCGAACGTGTCGAAAAACGTTCTCAAGGATGACGCGGAGAAAGAACTGTGGGACGCGGTGCAGACGGCGGTCGAAAAGATGGAGGCATCGGTCGAGCGCATGCGGCTGGATCTCGGAATAGCGGATGTGCTGAATGCTATTCGCGGGATCAACAGGTATCTGGAGATGAAACAGCCGTGGACTCAGGCCCGGGAAGAGGATAAGGCGCCTCTGCACACGACGTTGTACTGCGCGGCTGAGGCGTTGCGCGTGATGGCCGCCCTGCTCTACCCCGTCATGCCGGGCAAGATGACGGCATTACGGGAAGCGCTCGGATTGTCGGCAGGCGAACCCGATACGGAACGACTTCGCAAGTGGGGATTGATCAAGGCCGGAGCGGCGGCGAACAAGCCCGCCGCCCTGTTCCCTAGAATTGAAGATGCAATTGAAACGGAGAGTAAGACGATGACGGACGAAAACGCCGAAAAGAAGACGAGCGATAAGCCGACCGCCGCGCCGGCGGAGAAGAAGCCTGAAGGTGTCGCGCTGATCTCGTTTGAAGATTTCATGATGATGGATCTGCGAACGGGCAAGATCCTTGAGGCTGGCAAAATCGAAGGAGCAGATAAACTCCTCCGCCTGCAGGTCATGATCGGCAGTGAGAAGCGCCAGGTGGTCGCGGGCATCGCGCAGCACTACGATGCCGACCAGCTCATCGGAAAGACGGTCGTAGTCGTCGCGAACCTTAAACCGGCAACTATCCGCGGTGTAGAGTCTCATGGAATGCTCCTGGCCGCATCGAAAGGCGAAAGCCTGCGGCTGGTGACAATTGACGGTGAGATTTCGAGCGGGGCGAAAGTTAAGTAGGGGCCGCGTGCCGCCCGATCCAGGATTACTGATTGAAGCGGCAATCCAGACAACATGAATACCGGGTCGCTTCGCCGGCGTCGTTATTGGCCAATCCAAACGCCACCAGCTCGCGATGACATGGGTTCTTCATCGGGTATCTGGAATCTTGTGGCCGATGACAAGATCAGCGGCATCAGTTTAGTTTCAGGATCGCAACATGGATTCATCACATGACGAATTTGATTTCTGGTACGCGGTGAACAACACCGAGGTGCTGATGATGCCTTCCCGTCGGCTGGAGACCTTCGGGTCTACGGTTGTGAACTATCATCTGGTCAGCCAGTTGATGGACAGCATTGACAAGATACGCATCCGTGAAGGACGCATTCAGGCTCACCGGCCGGAAATCATCACTCCCCGCATGATCGCCGACGAACTGCTCGAAGGCTTCGGCAAGGAAGCACACGAGTATTTCGAGTGGCTGAAAGGACACGAGAACAGCCTGTATCTCCTGAAGTACGGCTTCGCCATCCGCAAGAGCGAGATGAACGAGCACACCGTGACGGATGAAATGGGCAATGTACTCGAGCGCGTGACGGATGCGGTTCGGGAGAAGGACGATCCGTTGAGCGCGATCGTTGTCGGGGTCGACGAGCCGTGGGAGGTGTGCCTGATGAAACTCATGGTCGAAGTCGTGCAGGCATCGGTCGAAGGCAACCTGACAGAGTACCAGCAGAAGCAGGCGCTCAGCTTGAAGAAGACCCCCGCCACCTTGCGTGAACAGGTTGAGCAAGCCTTCGCGGCGGCCGCTAAAGATGCCGGAAAAGTTGATGCGCTGGCGCAACTACTGAAGCAGCGGGGGCTGTTTGAGAAATATCAGGACAGATTCTTCGCGTTGGTGAAGAGTCACCGGCGTTAGAAACCGCCGACGTCCACGGTCCAATGCCAAAGCCCAAGGTTCAGAACCCACCCGGCACCAACCCACGGCTCAGCGAGCTTCGCCCTCCACTCAGGTTTCAGGTTTCCGGTCTCAGGTTTCTCCTCAGAAGCCGCCGACGAACTTGCCGTCTTTCTGGAACACCTTTCCGTTTACATAGAGGGCGCCGCCTTTTCGCAGGTCTTTGATCATGTCCCAGTGGAGGGCGGATTTATTGACGCCGCCTGTTTCTTCATAGGACTGCCCGAGGGCCAGGTGTATGGTTCCGCCGATCTTCTCATCGAAAAGGATATTCTTGATGAACTTCTGGATGCCGTAGTTTGTTCCGATGCCCAGTTCGCCGAGGCGCTTTGCGCCGGGATCCATTTCGAGCATGGACTGTAGAAACTTCGCGTTCTTGTCCGCGGTAGCTTCAACCACTTTCCCCTTCCTGAAGACAAGGCGGATGCCGTCTATTTCTCTGCCCGCGTGGCAAACCGGGAAATCATAGCGGATATACCCCTCGGCCGAGTCTTCGACCGGACCGGTGAATACTTCTCCGCTGGGCATATTGTGCGTGCCCGGCGAGTTGATGAATGTGCGATCCTTGATCGACATCTTCAGATCCGTTTCGGGTCCGACGATACGGACATCCTTCGCACCTTTAAGCCGGCCGATCAGCTTGTCCTGTTTTTGCGCCAGAGATTTCCACGCCTGAATAGGGCGGTCCCTGTCCGCGAAGGTCGCGCTGTAAATGAAATCCTCGAAGTCACTCAGGCTCATATCCGCGTCCTGTGCGTGGGCCTGAGTGGGGAAAAGTGTGATGCACCATTTTTTCTTGATCATAATCGCGCGCAACGGCTTGGAAGCCTTCGACACGCGGGCCTGCTTCTTTGGATCCACCTTCGAGAGAGAGCGGGTGTTAGGACTGGCCTGAATATGCACCGAGCCGTCGAGGTGGCGCGCGAACGCGCGCTGAAGGGGAGTCACCTTGTCGAAGTGATGGTCTTTGCCGTAGCGATAGAATATCTCCGATGTCCGGGCGGGAGCGATACGAACAACCGGATTCGCGCCGGCTTTGATCAGCTCTTCGTAAAACTCGACGACAAGCGGCTCTGCTTCAGTAGTCGAATGAATGCCGATGTTTTCCTCCGGCTGAGCTTTCATGCAGTACTTGCAGAGGATCTTCGCCAGGTTCTTAACGCGTGTGTCCGTCATTGATCGTTCCTTTCGAGTGTCAGCGACCGAGGATACGGGCGAGAACGCCCTGATGCAAGGCACCGGATGCCGGATAATGGAGCATTCCATCCGGAATCCGGTAACTGGTATCGGGTATCGGGCGATTTCGGGGGGTATCACAAAAAAGTCGGAATAATCTATTGACTGAAGGTGGGGCAAAGTGGGATAAAGTGGGGCGGAGGGAATCTCAGTGGAGAAAAGAGAGTCAGGTCAGACAGAAGAAGTCGGGAATTCCGGTGTTTTCGTCGGGACCTATATTCACTCCCTTGACCCCAAGAAGAGATTAACGATTCCAGCAGACTGGCGCGAGATGGTGGGTGTACCAAGGCGGTTGCTTGTCCTTCCCGGAGTTAACGACAAGTGCCTGTGCGTTTACCCGTTTCGTGAGATGCCCCACCGCATGGATAAGCTGCGAAAGTTATCTATTGCGGACACGAAGGGTCGGCAGCTCGCCCGTACACTCGCCTCTCGCTCCGACCAGCCTGCCTGGGATTCACAGGGACGCATCCGAATCAAAGATGATCTCCTTGTGCACGCCGGAATTGAAAACCAGGTGGTCCTGGCCGGCACCTTCGACGGCTTTGAACTATGGAATCCGGACGAGTGGAACAAGATCAACGGTACGGTCGATCCAAAGCAGTTGGGCGATGCTGCACGTTACGTCGGGTTCTAGCAGCGATGATATCACGTAGAGAAACGAATCTGTAAGCGGAGGAAGAAGATCATGAGCATGTGGAAAATCGCGAAGTTTCTGAAAAT
The DNA here is from genome assembly GCA_018814445.1 of Verrucomicrobiota bacterium. Classification (GTDB taxonomy): domain Bacteria; phylum Verrucomicrobiota; class Kiritimatiellia; order JAHIZV01; family JAHIZV01; genus JAHIZV01. The sequence goes on from JAHIZV010000067.1 coordinate 14,314, forward strand.
CACAGGTTCCCTTGACGGGATGCAGCGGGAGGAAGAGCGCTGGTTCTCGATTCCGGGACAGAACTCCGCCAGCGGACAACGTTTGTGGTCGGGAGTAGCAGATTCAATGTTCTTTGACGGCGAAAACCGGTATCCGGGTCGCTCCGGCGGCAGGTACTACAGCCGGCTGGGTTCCTGAGGGGCACCGTGCATACAACGGTCCTTCTCAATGAGGCCGTTGATGGATTGAATATCAATCCAAAGGGCACGTACCTCGATGGGACGCTTGGAAGGGCCGGTCATTCCGAAGCGATCCTTGCGCGACTGGATGGTGAAGGCCTCCTGATCGGGATAGACCAGGACCAGCAGGCGATCGAGACGGCCGGAACCCGACTGGAAGCCACGGGGAAGAAGTTCCGGCTTTTTCACGGGAATTTCGGCGAAATGACGAAAATCGCCCGGAAGGCGGGGATCGACAGGTTCGACGGAATAATCCTGGATCTGGGTGTGAGTTCGGATCAGCTCGATGACGCGGAGCGCGGTTTCAGTTTTCAGAAGGAAGGGCCACTGGACATGAGGATGAACAGAGAACAGGACATAACAGCCGAAAAGCTGGTCAGTTCTCTGCCTGAGGCGGACATCGCCGAAATCCTCTGGAAATACGGCGAGGAAAAGGCGTCGCGCCGCATCGCCAAGGCCATCGTGCGGGTCCGCGCCAATTCCCCCATCACAACCACGCTTCAACTGGCTGACCTCGTGAACGATGTCAAAGGCGGCCGCCGCGGCAGAACTCATCCGGCGACAAAGACGTTCCAGGCGCTTCGCATTGCGGTAAACCGCGAACTCGAATGCGTAGAAGAAGGAGTCGAGCAGGGCCTATCGCTTCTCAAACCGGGCGGACGCATGTCGGTAATCACTTTTCACAGTCTGGAAGACCGCATTGTGAAGCGGCGCTTTAACGCGCACGCCGGACGCATGGAATCGCTGGCGGCGGGCGGTGAACGCTGGGACGGCACGGAACCGCGCGTCAGAAAGATCACGCGAAAACCTGTCCGGCCTTCCGAGAGAGAGATAGACGCGAACCCGAGAGCGAGGTCCGCGAAATTGAGAGTAGTCGAGAGGTACTGAACAATGGCAAGGAAACGCAAACGCAATCGCAAGAAACAGTCGGCCGGTTACGTGTTCCCGACCCCGCTCGCGGGCATCCTGGTTCTCGCCGCGGTTCTCGCCCTCTCCTATCTGTGGCTGTGCGGGCGCTGTGAGGCTCTCGGAACGCGCATCCTGGAACTTGAGAAAACGCAGGAGGACGTTCACCACAGATATCTCAACGAAGAATTCAAATGGTCTGTTACGAAGTCCCGACGGAATCTCCGCAGAGCACTGGCGCGCCATCAGATCAACATGGTCTGGCCGGACGAACGCCATATCGTACGCCTCCCCCAGCCAGACGACCGCCTCATATATGGCAGTCTTCCGGTTCCGGCGCGCCAGTTTGCTCAACACGTGGGAATCACGATGAATGATTGATAAACGATACATCGTCCGCATCGCCGTGGTCATCGCGGCGGTGTTTCTGTCACTGGCCGGGCTGGGCACTCGCCTGGCCTTCTTGCATTTGGGCCCGAATGACGAGTTTCGCCAGAGAGTCCTGCGGGCACGCCATGTCGAAAAGGAAATCGTCGTGAGCCGCGGACGGATACTCGACCGCCACGGGAATATTCTCGCGATGGATCTCGCCGTGAAAAACATTTTCGCCGACCCGAAGGTGATCCTTGAAAAGAACCAGGTCCGATTCATCGCCTCCCACCTGTCCCGCCTCCTCCAATTGGATCCGGCCATCGTTCTGGACAAGGTGAGCCGTCCGGGTCGACGCTTTGAGTATGTCAAGAAGTGCGTGTTTGAGGACAAGGCGGAGGAGGTAAGACAACTCGGTCTCCCCGGCATCCACTTCGAGGAAGCCTCCCATCGCTACTACCCCCATAATCACCAGATGTGTCACGTGGTGGGTTTCTCCAATGCACAGCGCGTCGGAAGTGCGGGCATAGAACAGCAGATGAACAAGTACCTCAAGGGCCGGCCCGGACTGCGGATCGGCGAGAAGGACGGACGAAGAAGAGAGGTCTATAACCGCCGCAACCTTGAGATCGAGCCCCAGGAAGGCGCCGATGTGTATCTGACGCTGGACCACAACATCCAGGGCATCGTGGAAGAGGCGTTGGACTCGGCCATGGTCAAACACAGCGCCAAGGCCGCGTGGGCGATCGTTCAGCGGATTCAGACGGGCGAGATACTGGCCATGGCGTCGCGGCCCGCATACAGCCTTAACAACTACGGGAAGACGCCGCAGGAATTCATGCGGAACCGTCCCATCAGCTACGTCTACGAGCCCGGCTCCACCTTCAAAGTGGCCGTAATCGCGGCTGCTCTTAACGAGGGCATCGTGCATCCCTCCGATGTGATCGATTGCGAGAACGGCGTGTGGTACTATAAGGGCCGTCCGCTTCGCGATTTCCATGGATACGACAAACTCTCCGTTGCCGATGTTCTTCAGAAGTCGAGCAACATCGGCGCGGCCAAGATCGCGCTGACACTTGGAGATCAGAAACTCGAAGACTACCTGCGGAAGTTCGGCGTCGGAAAACAGACCGGCATCGATCTGCCCGGTGAGGAAGGCGGCATATTTCATTCCCGGGATCGGTGGTCTGCCATCAGCGCAACGCGCATAGCCATGGGGCACGAGGTTGCCGTATCTGCGCTCCAGATGCTGAATATCGTCTGCGCGATCGCGAACGATGGTTTCCTGATGAAGCCCATGGTTATTTCCAAGGTCGTGAATGCCAAAGGCATGAGCATGTACGAGATGGAGCCGGAGGTCCTCTCCCGTCCGATTTCAGAAGACACCGCCGCTACGATGCGCGGACTGCTCACGCGCGTCACGGAAGAAGGCGGCACCGGCCGCAGGGCTGTGATTGAAGGATACAAAGTCGCCGGCAAGACCGGTACCGCGCAGAAGCCCGTCGCGGGAGGATATTCAGACAGCGCCAACATCGCGTCGTTCGTCGGGTTCCTCCCGGCCGAACTCCCCGAAGTCGGCATCATCGTGGTTGTCGATGAACCCCAGCCTCTGCATACCGGCGGGTCGGTTTCGGCGCCCGTATTCAGGGAGATAGCCGAGGAACTCGTCCATTACCTCGAGATTCCTCCCGTACATACCGACGTTGCACTCTCTGAAAACTCGCTCCGGGCAGGAAACCATTCTACAGGGAGACGAGAGCTGTGATACTAGGGCAGCTATGCTTTGAGACTATGAGACTTGAATCCATCATTGAGGTTATCCAGTCGCTCACCGTGACCGGACGGCAGAACGTAGACGTCAACGGGATCACCTATGATTCCCGTCAGGTTCGTCCGGGCAATCTGTTCGTTGCCGTTCAGGGACAGCATGCCGACGGCAGGGACTTTATCAGGGACGCCATACGCCGCGGCGCGGTGGCCATCGTCTCGGACTCGCCCAAGTGGGAGAGATCCGACGTCAGCCACATCCATGTAGAGCATCCGAGGAGGGCGCTGGCGGAGATTGCGTGCGCTTTTTACGGAAATCCCTCGAGCCACCTCCAACTCATCGGAATCACCGGAACGAACGGCAAGACGACGACCGCTTTTATGGCCGAATCGATCCTCGAGAAGGCTGGCCGCAGGCCGGGCCTGATCGGCACCGTGCAATACGACATAGGAGAACGCTCCATTCCCGCCATACGGACCACGCCGGAGGCTCCCGAGCTTCACGCCATGCTGGACCAGATGGTGGAGGCCGGATGTAGAAGCGCCGTAATGGAAGTCTCCTCTCATGCCCTTGATCAGAAACGCGTCTGGGGAGTCGATTTCGATGTGGCGGTATTCACCAATCTGACCCGCGAGCACCTCGATTACCACAAAACGATGGAGAGGTATTTCGCGGCAAAACTGCAGTTGTTCCGCGGATTGGGTCAGATGGAGAAGCCGGCCTCGGCGGTAATCAATATCGACGACAGCTGGGGGCTTGAACTCGCGAATACGCAGGGCTTCCGGGCTCAATGCAAAACATATGGCGAACATCCTGGCGCGAACGTCAGAGCTGAAAATATCACCGCGGGAGCGGAAGGGTGCGATTTTGACCTGATCAGTCCGTGGGGCAATGCCGAAGTGCACCTGGAGCTGATTGGACGCTTCAACGTTTCAAATGCGCTGGCCGCGATCTCGGCATGCGGATGCCTGGGAGTCGATCTCGATATTATGCTTTCGGCCCTTCGTCAACTGCGGTCCGTACCGGGCCGAATGGAACCCGTCCCCAACACGCGCGGTTTCAACCTCTTCGTCGACTACGCTCACACTGATGATGCGCTGAGCAACGCGCTGTCCACTCTTCGTGCCATCACGGAGAAACGACTGATCGTCGTTTTCGGATGCGGAGGAGATCGTGACAAGGGCAAACGCCCCCGGATGGGCAAGGTCGCATCGAAGTTCGCCGATTACACGATTCTGACAGCGGACAACCCGCGCAACGAAAATCCCGCGCACATCGTGGAAGATATCCGTGAAGGTCTCTCGTCATCCGACTCATTTGAGATTGATCTCGACCGCCGGACAGCGATACGCAAGGCGATAGACCTCGCACGCCCAGGAGATACCGTTCTTATCGCCGGAAAAGGGCACGAGAGTTACCAGGAATTTAACCGCACCATAGTACCGTTCGATGACGTAGAAATCGCCCGGCAGCATCTGGTGTGAGCGGAAAGCAGGACCCATCAGTGAACGTGTTCCGTCCAGAAGATCTGTTACTTTGGACGGGGGGGCGGTGGAGCACACCACCGACATCCCCCATCACCGGCATCTGCCACGACACCCGCGCTCTCGATCACGGCTCTCTGTATGTCGCCATCGCCGGCGGGAACTTCGACGGCCATGATTTCGTCGCGGCGGCCCTCAACGCGGGTGCGTCCGCCGCACTTGTGAACGAAGACTATGAGCAGGCTGACGACGCGGCCGGACCTCTCCTTTTCGTGCCCGATACGAAGAAAGCCCTCGGCAAGATGGCCGCAGGATACCGGAATGGCCTGAAAGGCCGATTCATCGCCGTCACCGGAAGCGTCGGTAAGACCAGCGTCAAAGAGATGACGGCCGGGATCCTCGCCAGAAGCGGCCTCACGGCACGAACACAGGGAAACTGGAACAACGACATAGGTTTGCCCCTCAGCATCCTTTCTGCACCGTCTGAGGCGGAATACGGGGTTTTTGAGGTGGGAATGAATCGTCCCGGCGAAATCGCCGCTCTCTGCCGCATTCTGAGACCGTCGTCCGGGATAATGACGCAGGTTGGAACGGCCCATCTGCAAGCGTTTGTAAACGAAGAAGCCATCGCCCGGGAGAAGGCGGCTATGCTGGCGTCCCTGCCGGATGACGGATACGCAGTACTGGCGAAAGATACGAAGTGGTTTCGTCTGTTCGCGGAAACGGCGCCCTGCGCCCTCGTCACTGTATCCATGTCCGGAGACGCGGACTACGTCGGCATTGCCGATCCTGTCCATCACAACACTCTCATCGTCGAAGATCGGCGGCATTCAGAACGGTCAGTCTATGCCCTGCCCCTGCCCGGCTCCTATGTGAAACAGAACGCGCTTCTCGCCGTTGCCGCCGCGCGCGAGTACGGCATCGACCCCGGGACGATCGCCGGAGCGCTGAGTGAGTACAAGGCGCCTCCCATGCGTTGGCAGGAGAGCGAGCTGGGAGGCATGAAGATTATCAACGACGCGTACAACGCGAATCCGGTGAGCATGCGCGCGGCCATCGAGGCCTTCGGTGACCTGGAAAGCCAGGGCGGCAAATGGCTGGTGCTTTCCGGCATGTTTGAACTCGGCGATGCCGAACAGGCTGCGCATGCGGCACTCGGAGAATATGTGGCTGGCCGGGGTTGTGACGGACTTGTCACAGTCGGAAAACTCGGCAAACTGATTGCTGACGGAGCCCGCGGGGCGGGTTTGAACAAAGATCGCGTCTTCTGCTGTTCCACGCATCTCAAAGCCGCTTCCGTGCTTCAGCACCATCTTAGAGCCGGTGATGCGGTTCTGCTGAAGGGGTCGCGGGCCGAACACCTGGAACATGTGCTTGAAGAATGGGACAACTTGAGAAACAACAACTGTTAGAGAGTACGACTGAAAAATGCTTTACTATCTTCATCTATTGACTGAACAGCTTTCACCCCTGCGGGTGTTCCGCTACATCACCTTCCGCTCCTTCTGCGCCGCCGGCACAGCATTCTTCATCGGGCTCTTCCTCGGTCCCTGGGTGATCCGCACGGCCAGACGCCTGAAGGTCGGTCAGCAGGTGCGAAAAGAAGAGGCCGAGCATCTGCACGAATTCCACGCGAAGAAACAGGGCACGCCGACGATGGGCGGAGTTCTGATTATTCTTTCTGTCACGATCTCAACGCTTCTCTGGGCCAAACCCACGAATCTGTTCGTCATTCTCACGCTGGCCACGATGTGCTATATGGGGGCTGTAGGCTTCTGGGACGATTACCTCAAGATCCGCCGGAAGCAGTCCAAAGGACTTAAAGCCCGCCAGAAACTCGCATTGCAGATCGTGTGGGCGGCCCTCGTATTCACTTTTCTCGCGCTGTGGCCGACGACCCGCGAATTGGTCCGGCAGCTCATGCTTCCCTTTTTCAAGGAACCGGTCATCGCCGACATGGGCTTGTTCTTCGCCTTCGTGTTCATGTTTCTCGTGATCGTAGGATCCAGCAATGCGGTCAATCTGACTGATGGGCTTGACGGACTGGCCATCGGCTGCAGCAACTCGGTCGCCGTCGCCTATCTGGTTATGGCCTATGTTTCCGGCCACGCCGTTTTTGCCGAATACCTGGCCGTCCCTAACATTCCCGGCGCCGGCGAACTCGCGATCTTCTGCGGGGCACTCCTCGGCGGCGGACTGGCATTCCTCTGGTACAACTGTCACCCGGCAAAGATATTCATGGGTGATACCGGAAGCCTGGCCATCGGCGGCGCCATCGCGATGGTAGCCATACTGATCAAGCAGGAGCTGACCCTGATCATCGTCGGGGGCGTTTTTGTGATGGAAGCTCTCAGCGTCGTTCTGCAGGTCGCCTACTTCAAACTCACCGGAGGAAAGCGCATTTTCAAATGCTCGCCTCTCCACCATCATTTTGAACTGCTCGAAAAGGAATCGGCCGAAAGAGAGGGACGCGATCTGGAAGTCGTCGAAACAATGATTACGACGCGGTTCTGGATACTCTCGATCATCTTTGCGATTATCGGTGTCGCCACATTGAAGATTCGCTGATGGACAGATACAACACAGCCGTGGTTCTTGGCCTGGGCGTGAGCGGCCGGGCGGCCGCCGAACTGTTGATGGGAGAAGGATGCCGGGTGCTTGCCGCGGATCAGGCTGATCACGCGTTGGTGCAGCAGACGGCATCTCAACTGGAAAGACTCGGAGGGGAAGTACATCTCGGCGGGTCGCCGCTTCCGGAGCGTGACTACGACGTGTGCATAGTCAGTCCGGGTGTGCGTCCCGGCAGCGAATGGATTCGCCCCCTGATCGAGCGGGGCATTCCCATTCTTTCCGAACTCGAACTCGGCTGGAGCCGCCGGCGTTGCCCTCTGCTTGCGATTACGGGATCGAACGGAAAAAGCACGATGGTTGAGTGGTGCGTGGCCGCCATGGAATTGGCCGGGCTTCAGGCCGTGAAATGCGGAAACTGCGGCCCACCCATCACGGCCGTTGTCAAAAACGGCCTGCATCCTGACTGGCTCGTCGCGGAAGTCAGCTCCTTCCAACTCGAGATGGCGAAACAGTTCCAGCCCGATGTGGCTCTTCTGCTGAACCTCCAGCCGAACCATCTCGACCGCCATGGAACATTTGAGAGCTATATGCGAGCCAAAGCCCGGATATTCCACCTCATGACCCCTTCTCAGACTGCCGTGGTCCCAGCCAGCCTGAAAGCGCAGATGGAGGAAGTCTCCGGGGGATATCCCACATGGGTAACCTTCGGCACGGAACCCGACAGCGACTTTCGCGTGAGTGAGGGATGTGTGTATCACGCCGGTTTCAAGGTTGGTGATCTAAATGGCACGCTATTCGACAATCCCGTAATGCAGTTGAATGGAAGCGCCGGACTTGCGGCCATGGAAGCCTGTTCAGTCACCGCCGGAACAGCCCTGGTGGCCGCGACAACATTCTCCCCCCTGCCCCACAGGTTTGAGACGGTCGCCAACCGCGATGGCGTCCTGTTTATAGACGACTCCAAGGCGACAAATCTGTCCGCAACAAAGGCCGCCCTTCAAATGTGTTCTCCCCCCGTCCGCCTTATCGCTGGAGGCCTGGCAAAGGAAAAAGATTTCGCTTCGCTCAAAGAAGTTCTGGCCCAAACGACAGCAAGTGTCTACCTTATCGGAAATGCCGCCGGGGACCTATATCGGGCATGGTCCGACGTAGTTCCTTGTGCGTTGTGCGACACACTTGATGCAGCCGTTCAAAAGGCAGCGAGCGACGCTCAGGCGGGGGACACGGTTCTATTGTCTCCCGGCTGTGCAAGTTTCGACCAGTTTAGAAGTTTTGAAGAGCGCGGAGATCATTTCGCAAGCTTCGTTAGTAAACTCAACTGGGAGGCCGCATCATGACTAAAAAAATGAATTGGAATATTATGATGAAGTCTCATACCGATAGGAGAAAGCAGATGAAAGCCCCAGCCCTTGTGACTATTGTCGTATTGCTGCATGTGGTGGCCCTAGGCGCATTCGTCTTCATTCAAGGTTGCGGAACGCAAAGCGGACCCGCTGTCGTTGAGCCGCCGCCGGCGCCTGTCATGCCCGCCAGGACAGGAACTGCCGTTGAACGAAAGGCTCCCGTGTTCCAGCCGCCCGTTCCCGTTGAGCCCGCTCCGGCAATGACGGAAATGAAAGGCTCGAAGACCTACATCGTTCAGAAAGGTGATTCTCTGTCAAAGATCGCGAAAAATGCCGGAGTATCCTCTCGCGAACTCGCAGAAATAAACGGACTTGCCAATCCGAACAACATTCGCGTCGGTCAAAAACTGATGCTGCCCCCATATGCTAAAGGCGTCTCCAGTTCTTCACCTTCCGCGAAGGCGCCGGAAAAGTCCGTGAGCGCTCCCGCCCACACGTCCTCAGCAAGTGGAGTTTATGTGGTTCAGTCAGGCGACAGCCTTTCGAAGATCGCCGCGAAACAAGGGTCCACGGTGAGTGCCATCAAGAGTGCTAACAGTCTGACAAGCGACAAGATTCTCATCGGACAGAAACTGGTTATTCCCGGTGGACGATCTGCCCCGGCGCCGACCAAACAGGCAACCGGCGCTCCGGAACCGGAACGCGTTCCAATGCCTGAAGTGAAGAAGGCAAGTATCACGCCGACAATTGAACTGCAAGCGCCCACGCCGGCCCCGGAGTCCGTTGAGTCAGTTCCTGCCCCCGGTGACGAGGTCTTCGAGTACACCGTGTCAGAAGGCGAAACACTGGATATCATTGCCCGGAATTTCGCAGTCCTTAAAGATGACATCGTCAGCCTTAACGGACTGACCTCTGACGAGCTTCAGCCCGGGCAGAAGATCAAGATTCCGCCCATGGCCTATTGACGCCCGGCGGCTGGTGGACATTCGCGGGTGCAGTCAGAGCGGCAACGGGCTTTAACCGGTGTCCGTTGAGCATTAAGCATTTGCTGCCATGTGGAAAACGACCAGTCTACTTACCGGGTGTGTTCTGATTCTCGTCACGCTTGGCGTAGTAATGCTCGCGAGTACCAGCAGCGTTCACGGGGCCAGCGCTCACGGTGATTCTCTGTACTTCGTCAAGAGGCAGTGTGTCTGGCTGGTCGTCGCTATTCTCGCAAGTTTTGTCGCCATCCGACTTGATTACCATTACTGGCGAGACCTCGCTATTCCCCTCGCGGTGTTCACATTAGCCCTGCTTGTGATGGCAGTCCTTCCGGGCGTGGGCATCAGCATCAAAGGAAGCAGCCGCTGGTTGAGATTCGGACCGGTCCGGTTTCAACCGTCTGAACTTGCTAAGCTGTCTTCCGTAGTCCTGTTGGCCTGGTGGATGGCGAAGAACCAGCGACATGCGGAGAAACTGACCAATGGTCTGCTTCTTCCGCTTGCAGGCCTCGGCCTCTTCCTGGGACTCATATTTGTTGAGCCGGACTTCGGAACCACACTGCTGATCGGCGTAGTCGGAATGCTCATCATGCTGATCGGCGGAACAAGAATCAGCTACCTGGTCATCGCCGGCGCACTGGGCTTGACCGGATTTACGCTCGCCATCATGCAGAATGCCGAGCGCATGCGCAGGATCATCGCATTCCTCAACCCGGAGAAGTACGCTAAAGACGAGGCGTTCCAGCTCCTCAACGCTATCTATGCGTTTGTGATTGGGGGTGGGCGCGGGGTCGGCCTGGGGCAAAGCCTCCAGAAACGCTTCTACCTTCCCGAAGCTCATACGGACTTCATCTTCGCCATCATAGGAGAGGAGTTGGGCATTACCGCGTCGATGGGCGTGATCGTACTCTTTCTCCTGATCTTTCTGGCGGGCATGCACATCGCTCTGAAAGCTCCCGACATCTTCGGACGTCTGCTCGGTTTCGGGATTACCGTGCTGATCGCACTGCAGGCCGTCATCAACATCGGGGTGGTAACCGGATGTCTCCCCACCAAAGGCCTCCCGCTCCCCTTCATCAGCTTCGGGGGCTCAAGTCTCGTGATGTCCTGCGTCATGGTCGGGATCCTGATCAACGTTGCGCGACAGTCTAGTGGAGATCTGATTGACGACGACAACAGGACCATCAAAGATAGGGCTCGAAGGATCTAGCCTGTTTCCTCCATGACTTTTGAGCACATATCTATCATAAAACCCGCGCGGAGCTCGGACGAACCCTTCTTCGCAGAAGACACGCGCGGCGGACTGACGCGCGTTGTTTTCGGTGTCGTCGACACGATCGGAAAACCTCGGTCACGCCAGCTCAAAACTTTTGTTGCCGGCCTCCAACGAAGCGCAGTTCAGATACTGAAGTCCTCGTCCGCCACCTCTCTCGATGAGCTGGCAGACGACGCATCCGGATTCCTTCTCAAAGGAAACGCAGAGATCAGCTCTATGAAGAGAAGCCCGCGAGACAGCTTGTTCGGCCTCTGCGTTTCTCTGACCATCGTCGTGGAGAAACAATTCCGCGTTCTCTCGCTGGGTGACTGCAGGACATATCATGTGAGCGGGGACAAGTCGCAGTGCCTGACCAGGGATCACAACGAATTGGCCTCGATACTGGAGAGAGAAGAGAAGTACGCGCTTCTGCAAAACGAACTGTCGGAGCTCAGTCGGACGCTGACTTGTCATTGGGGCACACCGGTTACCGCGCAACTGGATGATGTGTTCGCACATTCCCTGTCCGGCAGCATGGAAGATGGCGACCTGCTGATTACCTTTACCGACGGCGTGTATCTCCCCGTCGTCCGCTCCGTGATGGACTTGACCAATTGCGCGCTGACCCGGGATAACTACTATCTTGAGTACTGGATGTCACGAGTCGCCGCAGAAGTGAGAAAACGCCACGGGAGTGACTTCGCCCTGCAGGACTTCACCGGCGCGCTTCTTGAGCATTGCGCCGTATCATCCGGCTTCAGGCGCAAGCGCTATCGTGACGACATTGCGGTTGTTGCCGTGAGAACCGCATAGCCAACGCTTCCTAGAGAATCGACAGGGCGTCCACATCCACCTGGCACGATATCTTTCCAGGCCAGCGAAATTCCGAAAGGACGCTCTTGAGCGGACCTTTCATCGATTTGCTGCTCCTGTATCGCAACATGATCTGGTAGCGATACATGCCTTTGGCCCGGGCGATCGGAGCCGGTGTCGGACCGGCCACTATTACCGTGTCAGGCAGCGCGGTTTTGAGTTCCTTTGCGAACTTCTCAGTGGCGAATTTCAACTGATCTTCCGAAGGACCCCGCATCGTTATGCAGGTAAGATGGGAGAACGGCGGATATCCGAGTTCCCTTCTGAACTCAATCTCCTGATCGACAAATCCGTCGAAATCAAGACGCCGCGCGAACTGTACGGCAGGATGAAAGGGCGTGAATGTCTGCACGATCACTTCTCCGCTGACCTCTCCCCTGCCCGCCCTTCCGGCGACTTGCGTCAGCAATTGAAGCGTCCTCTCGCCGCCGCGGAAATCCGGCATATGAAGCATGGTGTCCGCATTGATTACACCAACAAGCGTTACGTTCGGAAAATGCAGGCCCTTTGCAATCATCTGCGTGCCCACAAGAATATCAATCTTGCCGGTTCTGAAATCTCCCAGCACTTGATGATAAGACTCCTTTCTTGTCATCGTGTCTGAATCCATCCGGCTGACTCTCGCCTTTGGGAAGACCTTTGTTATGACCTCGCTTACCCGCTCCGTTCCGATTCCCGTGTATCGAAATGACGGATCACCGCACTCGGGACACTTGCCGGGAACTTTGTGAGCCGCATCGCAGATATGACAGCGAAGCAGACCGTGCGACTTGTGGTAAGTCATCGATACACTGCAGTCACGGCACATAGCCACGTATCCGCATTTCTTGCACACCAGAGATGTGGAAAAGCCTCGCCGGTTGAGAAAGAGCATGATCTGCTCCGCCGCGTCCAATCGCTTCTGCATGGCCTCAAGCAGATCCTGAGAGAAGA
>JAHIZV010000068.1 GCA_018814445.1 Verrucomicrobiota bacterium
ATCATGTCTCCGGTGTTCCCGTTCTGGACTATCTTCCCGTCCAGCTTTGAACGCACTCCGAGGCTGTGCGGATCCCGGACCTCGTCAACCGTGACGAGCCAGGGGCCCAGCGGGCAGAAAGTATCACAGCTCTTCGCCCGATGCCACTGGCCATCCATCTTCTGAGCTCTGCGGTCCGTGACATCGTTAAGTACCGTGTAACCCGCTATAAAATCGAGGGCGTACTTCTCTCCGATGTTCTTAGCCTGTTTCCCGATGACCACGGCCAGTTCAACCTCCGAGTCCACGACCTCGCATCCTTCGGGCAGGATGACGGGATCCAAAGGACCGTTCAGGGAAGAGGATGCTTTGGCGAAGAAGACCGGCTGCTCGGGCATGACGGAATCGAATTCTTTCACATGATCGGCGTAGTTCTTGCCGACACACAGAATCTTGCCGGGGACCGCCACAGGCGCTCCGAGGCGCAGCCCCTCCATGGGAATAATCTGCCGTTTACTCTCGCGGCAGAGCGCTCGGACTCTCTCGACCCCGTTTCTCTCGAAGAAATGCCGGTCATAGTCGGCGATGTCAAAAGCCATGCCTCTGACATTGAGGATGCCCGTCTTTCCATCGATTTCCGGGGCCCTCTCCACGAGGACTCCTGGGCTTTCCCGGCCCTTCGCGCCAAATCTCACCAACTTCATTTCTTATCTCTCCGCACGTCTTTTGACATCGCCTGTCCTTCTTTTCCCAGAACCGTGCGGTCAAATCCCGCGGCTCCGAGAACCATGTCTGTTGTCCTGAAATGACACTTCGCCACATCCAGCAGGACCTCCGGGCCCCTGTTCTTCACGATAACGCGCGCGGCCTCGCGGACCTGCTCTGATGCGCCCTTCGGGATGGTCACATCATACTCCTTCTGCATAACCTGCAGTGCCCGCACAAAACCCGCCCTGGCCAGGATGGATGCGGCGGCAACGGCGGGATCCGATTCCGCTTTTGGTCGCTGGACGAGCTTTATGGACCGGCCGTTCTTCATGAGGGCCTGTTTAATCTGCCTTTCCGGTCCAAACTGATCCGCGACGGCTCGAGGGCAATCCGGCACCTTCTCCATCAGGTTCTCAATAGCCCGTGCGTGGCCCCACGCGAGGATCTTGTTCACGTTGCCCATCGTACTGTAGAGGCGGTTGTAGGCTCTTGGACCGATGGTTATCAGCGCGAACCGCCCTTTCAGGATGTCGCGGATACTCCGCGCCATTTGCTCGATTTTGCGGTCACTGGTCACCGTCTTACTGTCGCGTACATCAATCTCGCGGAAAGAGGCCACGATTCCTTCATCCACATATGCTGACGCGATCACCAGCGGGCCGAAGAAATCGCCCTTGCCGCTTTCATCAATACCCATGTGGTTTTCGAACATCTCGGGGGACAGCACATCTTCGTAGCCCAGCCGGACTTCCTTTATTACCTGCGGTTCAAGCACAAAGGATATCCAGTCTTCGCCGCCCTTGCCCTGAACCAGGCATTTACCGCTCTTATAGAGGTTGATCTTGCAGTCCGGGCCGTCCACGGCGATCAGCGTGTGAGGAACATCGACAGGAATGTAATTGCCCGCTTTCAGGATACGGACGAGTTCCGCCTGCTGAGCTTTGTCCAGTTTGAATGTATGTGAGTTCCGTTTGATCATGTGACCGCCAAGTTATCAGAACCGAACCGGTGGTGACAACTGCGCCAGCAAAGCTTTTACGCAAACACACAGCACAGGAAAGACGGGACATACGTCAGATATAGAAAACCCGCCAGAAAAAACCTTTTTCTTCCGCCGAAATATGGGTGATTCCGGTTGACTCATCAGCTTTCGAAGGGGTATGAATAATATCGAACGATTGAGAAGAAAGCGAAAGGCGTGGTATGCGTACGCCTTTTGTTGTATACTTTCGCTCAGATCCGCAATCGAAAACGGAGGATATAGTCATGGCAAGAAAGCTTGGTCTGATAGTACTTGTGGCATTGCTCAGCGTGGCGTGGGCAGCCCCTACATGCGAGGCGGCGAAGAAAGAAACCAGCACCGAGTCTGCTGCTCAACAGGTGACGCAAGCCGAGTTGGCCCAGCTTCTCGTCAATGTTCTCGGTCTGTACCGCTTTCTTCCCGCTTCACCGACCCCTCAGGAGTGTTTCGCGGTTCTCCTTGACAACAACATTTCCCCGGAGAAGGGCTGGAAAGCTGAAGATGTCGTCACGCGAGCCGATCTGGCCCGCGTGATTGTTCAGGCTCTTCAGCGCACGGACGAGATCGAAAATCCCGATGATCCAAAAGAGTGGATCGATCTTCTGAAGGAAATGGGCGTGCCGATCGACTCCGTCGGTCAGGCGGTCGACAACGTTGGACCTCTCGCCGAGCCGGTGGCTCTCAATGTTTTTGAAGTCACGACAGATCCGTTGAAAACGGACCAGCGCCGTGGTGAGCCGGATGAAACGGAATCCGGAGCGGATGCGGAATTTGTTGTGATCATCACAACCATAGGTGAGATTCAGAAGATTGTAGACTTCGTTCAGCCGCCGCCGCCGGTACATGTCACGCCGAACGCACCGTAATAACAATAACGCTTTTCTTTTTCCGTAGAGAAACTCGAGCACAACTAGGAGGCTAGTGATGAGATTAGTCAAGTGGGTAAGCGTCTCGCTGGTCGTACTGTTCGCACTGCAGGTGGCCGCGATTGCTAAAGAAGGGGCACGTTCGTGGCAGATTCATAACCGCCTGCGTCTTGAGTACGACGACAATATCCGTACAGAGATGGACGGTCAGGAAGACAGTAGCTTCAAAGTGATTGAAGAAGTTGAAGCGCTGTTGAACGCCAATATGGAAAACACCTTCATCAGTCTGCGCCTTCGTCCATCATTTGTATGGTGGGACGATCGGCCCGAAGATCAGTCTGATGTCCATGTGGATCTGGACTTCATCTTGAACCAGCGGTTCAATCCTCGTACCTCTTTGAGCGTGAAAGACGGTCTGCGGCGTGCAGAGCTTCCTTCGCTCGAAGATGACGCCCGTGGTACGCTGCGGATGGATAACGACTATACGTACAATACGCTGAACGCACTCGGCATGTACAAAATCAGCCCGCAGACGCGCGTTGAGCTTGAAGGCCGCCATATCCTGCTGCGCTATGATGAGAATGCAGTCGCGGACACCGAGGACTTCGATATCCTCGTTGGAGGTGCGAGCGTCCGCCATCAGTTCGCGCCGGATACGGTTCTCGGTGCTGAAGCCCGTTACGAGACGATTTCGTATGATTCGGCTCTTGATCGGGACAGTGATACGATCCATCTGGGTGGTTCCGTCGAGCAGACGTTCAGTCCGAACTTGCTCGGTAATGCCCGCGCCGGCTGGCAGCGGAAAGAGTTCGATGCGGGAACAACGGATAGCACTGACGCTCCCTATGGTGATGTGACGATGTCATTTATCCCGTCTCCGCAGACGCGCATGACGGTGGGTGCCAGCTACTCTTTCTTCGAGTCGAGCGTTACCCCGTTCCTCAATCAGAACAGGGCCCGTTTCCATGCGGCCATTGCGCATGATCTTACGGCGAAGATCGCCCTGTATCTCTCCGCTGGCTATATTATGAGCGAATACGATGGTCAGGAGACGCCTGAGACGGCCGGAACGGTCACGGACGGCAACGAAGACGTCAAACAGCTCAGTGCCCGCGTGACCTATAAGGTCAACAGGTCAAACTGGCTGGAGGCCAGCTGGCAGTATACTGATTTCGAGAGTGATTTGGCCGGACGTGAAGACTATGAGCGTAATCGCTTCGGTCTGGGATGGAAGGTTCAGCTCTAGAGCGCGGACATCTGTCTGTAGATAGAGTTGACCTGAAAATTTGAATAACTATGCTAGTGGGGCTTTTTATAAGCCTCACTAGTTTTTTTGAGGCAGGGAAGGGTTAATGGAAGATTCAGCCGAAGCCAAACTTCATTTTCTTGATTACTGGCGCGTAATTCGCGCCAGAAAAGAAATCATCATGGCCGTCACACTGCTGGTCGTTCTGACGGGCGCGGCTTTCACGTTCACTCTGCCTAAACTCTACCGTGCTGAAGCTCGAATAGCCGTCAGACAGGATGCGCTGGACGTAGATGTGTTCACCAGACAGATGGTGGCTGGCTACAATCCGTTTTTCCTGCGGACCCAGTATGAAATCCTGCAATCCCGTCCGCTTCTCTATCAGGTTGTCCGCAATCTCAATCTTCAGGAAGAGTGGGGCAAGAAGCTGACGGACAGCGGGGAGCCGCTGAGTCTTGATAATGCCTATCAGATACTGGCTGGAAGTCTGGGTGTGGAGCAGTATAGAGACACCACCCTCGTGGCGATCCGGGTGACAAGTGAAGACCGGATTGAAGCGGCTCGCATAGCGAACGAGATAGCTGAAGTATACCGCGAGCACCGCCTTTCTCTGAAACGCCGAGAGGTCAAACGGGCTATCGAGTCTTTGGAGAATGAACTTCAGAAACAGCAGGCCAAGGTTGACGAGGCGGAAGAGAAGCTTGAGAGCATCCGCCAGGAAATGGGTGTGAGCATGCTCAGCCAGGGCATTCGTGCCGATAAGGTTCGTCTTCAGCAGCTTGAGGCTGACCGGATTTCCGCGCGCGTGGATATGTTGGTGCGTAAAGCCCGTTTGGAGCAACTTGAGAATCTCGAAGGCGAGGCGCTCATGAACGCGTCGGCCTATATCGTGAACGATCAAGCCATTGCCGCGATCCGGCGCCAGTTGATTGATGCCGAGATCAGTCTGCAGGCCATGCTTGAGAATCTGGGCGAGAATCATCCTGACGTTAAACAGCTCATGGCCGGTCGCGCTGAGCTGGAGTCAAAACTGGACGAGGCGCTGGAGGGGTTGAAGAAGGGACTTCAGGCGGATTTCGCCGTGGCCAAAGCTAAATTTGATGCCCTCGAATCGGAGCTCAATGTAGCGAGGGAAAGCGACATAGAGTCGGAAGGGAAGAGATACCTTCCCTTTGAGAAAGCCCAACGGACCCTGACGATCCAGCGCGAAATTCTGGGCGCCCTGAGGGCTCGTGTTGCTCAGGAGGGCATCGAGCTGGAAGTCCCGCGTACACCCGTGGAGATTGTGGATCCCGCTGAGCCGCCGCCGCCGAATCGTCCAATCAGCCCGAATATCGTTCTCAATATCCTTTTGAGTCTGTTTGCCGGACTGGGCGCCGGCGTAGGGCTGGCCTATTTCATTGAGTACCTCGATACGTCTGTCAAGACGGTTGACGATGTGGAGCGCTTCCTTGACCTGCCTGTGCTTGGCGTAATTCCCCAGAAGGTCCGGCCGCTTATTGATGAAGGTCCGGACAGTCCTCATGCTGAAGCATATCGCGTTCTGCGCACGAATATGCAGTTTACCAACAAGGGGATTACCGGGGGTGCCTATGCTGTGGTTAGCGGCGGCGCCGGTGAAGGCAAGTCAACAACGCTTTTCAACCTTGCTTACGTCTGCGCTCAGCTCGGGGATAAGGTGCTGATTGTGGATTCTGATCTCCGTCGCCCCGTTCAGCATTCGATTCTCGGGATGTCCAATCGCTTCGGCCTGACGAACGTGCTGATGCGTGATGTTCCTATCGAAGAGACTATTAAGGCGACCAACGTGCCAAACCTGCATTTTCTGCCCAGCGGGAAACTTCCAAGATCCTCACTTGGACTTCTGGATTCACAGCGCATGCGGGAACTGGTGAAGAATCTGAAGGCCCGGTATGACTATGTCTTCTTTGACTCACCACCCGTAGTAGGCGTCAGCGATGCCTCGATTCTGGCAAGCGAAGTGGATGGTGTCCTCCTTGTTGTCCAATACAGGAAGTATCCGCGTGTCATGTCTTCGAGAGCCAAGAGGATGATCGACAACGTGGGCGGGAATGTTCTGGGCGTCGTGCTGAACAACATCAATATTCTCAGGGACGACTACTACTATTACTATCATTCGTACTACTCGCACTACTATCAGCCTGAGGAGGCGCCGGGCGGAGATGTTGCCACGGCCAGCAAGAAGAAGGGAGACGCGCTGTAACTCAGCCCGTTCGGGAGATGTGATGAAGATATCCTCTGTATTCAGATTGCTGCTGATTTTCACGCTGGTCGCCGTAATGGGGTGCTCCACGGGCCGCAGTTCAAAGTACGTCTACAAACCTTCCTACCAGAGGACGCGGGAACAACAGAAGAGCTATCTGCTCGGCAAACGGGAAGAGGACTCGAAGAACGCTGACGTTACCGCCAAAGCGGATAAGATAGAGGAACCCGAACAGAAGAAGGCGGAGCCCCCTGAGAAGAGCGAGAAGAAGGGGTGGTGGCCATGGAGCGGGAAGAAGGCAGAAAAGCCCGAGGAAGAGAAACAGGTAGTTACCGAGAAGTCGGGATTCTCCGATCGCGTGATCTATAAACTGAAGCCGGGTGATCAGGTGATAGTATCCCTGCGAGGCATTCCCAAGGAAGAGCAGATCGAAGACATTATTGATGAGAATGGATTCATCGCATTCGCGTATATCAATTCGGTTCATGCGGCAGGATTAACAGCGTCCGAGCTTGAACACGAGATCAAGAACGCCTACCTGGATGCGAAGATCTACAAGAACATCTCGGTCAATGTGCTGGTTCCGGCTCAGAGCTACTTTGTCAGAGGCGAAGTCAAACAGCCGGGTCGCTATCCCATTCTCAGCGGAGTCACGCTCGTGCAGGCTATTGCGGCAGCAGGGGGCTACACGGAATTTGCGAACTCGAAGAAGGTACAGATGATTCGCGGCAACAGGCGCATTATCAAGAACGTCAGGGATTTGGAGAAACGTCCCGAAAATGACGTCGCCGTCGAAGCTGGAGACGTAATCGTGGTGCCCAGGAGTGTTTTCTGACATTGCAGTTTGCGGGGACCATTTCTACCGGTGCGGGCTACTCGGAATCGCGGCGTAAACGCCGCCTTATCATATCTATATCGACGCGTCGGTCGGTCTATGAGTGGACCGCTATCAGCTTTCTTCTCGCGCTCCCCCTGATCGGGATGGGTATTCTGGGGGCGGTTAGATTATGGATAAGCGGACCTCTTCTCGTGCTGTGCTTTCTGGGGGTCGCGCTCTTCTTTCTGAGACCGCTTCTTACGGGTGACCGGCAGACGTTGAAGATTCCTCCGGGAGGTATCGCGTGGGTAGTCTTTCTTCTTTACGGGTTGGCACTCATTCCCCTTTCGCGCGTCCCGTATGACGCCCGCATCGAGATGCTCTACGTCGCGAGTTATGTGGGGGCTTACTGGGCATGGACTGAACTTACATCCTGCTACAGGCGATGGCGAATAATCCTCAGCCTGGTCATCGTGGCTGTGACCGTAATCGCATGGTACGCCATTATTCAAAACGCCAACGAGTCTCGCATGGTACTCGGATGGGAGCGGCCCGAGGCGTACGGCATGCGGGCAAGCGGAACGTTCTTCTGTCCGAATCATTTTGCCCACCTTCTTTCCGTCAGTATCTGCATATGCGTCGCTCTCGCCATGATGGCGGCTTCAGGGGCCGCTCTGCGTCTGCTGGCGATTTATGGCATTGCTCTTTGTATTTCCGCTCTGTTCCTGACTCAATCACGAAGCGGTTGGATCGGCGCGGTGGTCGGAGTCGGCGTCACCGTGTCCATGGCGATGTGGCGAAAGAGCCAAAAATGGTTTCTGGCGACTATTCTTGGCGGCCCGATAGTGCTTCTGCTTGTCAGTGCCGCATTGTGGATGGGGTCGGATGTCTTCCGTGACCGCCTGATCACCGCGATGCCTGGAGCAAGCGGTTCGACGGCGGCCATCCGCCTGAATATCTGGCACGACACGTTGCCCATGATTCAGGATGCGCCCGTACTTGGACATGGCCCCGGCAGTTACAGGTGGGTCTATCCCGCTTACAGGAGTTTCAGCGCACAACTGTGGGCCCGATACGCGCACAACGAGTATTTACACATGCTCAGTGAGTTTGGAATTGTGGGCTTTCTACTGGCCGCCGTTGCCGTGGCCGCGTTTGCGATGAAGCTACTTTCTGTGTTTAGAAAGGCGTCTCGAGACAGGGACGCACTCATGATTGCGGGACTTATGGGCGCCGTTGCCGCGAGCCTCACGCATGCTCTGTTTGACTACAATCTCCATATTCCCTCGACAATGCATCTGCTTGTTATGTTTGCGGGTATCACTGTAGGCGGAATTTTCAGTTCCGAAGATCTACCCGTGGTACAGTTGAAGCGCAATGCCTCAAACGTTCTCTGGGTTGTCGGCACGGCGGCCGCGCTGGCGTTTGCTTTTCTGTCAGCTCATGCGTATATCGTGGACAACCTGGTTCAGAGGGGAGAAACCAGGAGAAAAACGTTCAGCTTCAAGAAGCGCAAGAGTACTTCGCGTCCGCCAGGCATATAGATCCCTCAAGCTGGGAAGCGCGCCTGAAGCTTGCGCATGTGCTGCGGACAAGAGCCTTCTGGGAGCTCGACCCCGAACACAAGAAGGAGCTTGCCAAACGCGCACAGGATGAATTTCAGGCGGTCTCGCGTCTAAACCCCGGACAGATGGAGGCCCTGCATGGACTCTCCCAGGTTTATGAGATGCTTGGCGATCAGGATCAGGCACTGGCTTTCATGAGCCGGGCCACCGAATACGATCAAATGAACGCGTACTACTGGAATCAGCTCGCACTGTATAACCGCCGGCAAGGCAGGCTTGAGGAGGCACTGGAACAGTTCCGAAAGGCCCTGAGCCTTGACACCCCGAACGAAACAGCCCGCCTCAATATCAGGTCTCTCGAGAAGCGCCTCAGGAAGTAGGCCTAGTGGCCGGGATCAACAGAAACGCCTTGTTTTATCGGACTATATCCGTTACGTTCAAAATATATTGAACGCAATGACCGCAATAGAGCCGGGGCGGGCTCGCATGCTGGACCGCGATAAGGGTCGCCTGCGGGAACTCACGGGGACGAAGTCCGCCCGGTGCTTGCAAAATCCGTATTCACGGCGATAGTTCCAAGACTGGTCTTTAGAGTGACAAAAGACGTCGAAGAGGTGCGACGCCGCTTCATCAGTGTGGCGGGGCATACGACCCAATCCCTCGGAATGGGGAGGTCGGTGGGGCAGATTTTTGCGCATGTTTACTTCAGCCGGGAACCGCAGTCACTGGATGACATCACAGAGGCGCTGGGTGTCAGCAAGGGGGGCGCGAGTATGTGCGTTCGCCAATTGGCACAATGGGGCGCCGTCCGGCAGGTGTGGGTCAAGGGCGACCGAAAAGACTACTATGAGGCATGCGACGATTTCGGGCGGATTGTCCGCCGGGCCCTGCTGGATGCGATTGGCTCGCGAATGGAGAGAACGGATAATCTTCTGGCAGAAGCTGAGAACCTGCTGGGAAACGCTGCGAATGGCGGAAAAGGGAAGGATCCGGACATGGTCTTTGTTCGCAAGAGAATCAGGAACCTTCGGAAGTTCAGAGATCGCGC
This sequence comes from Verrucomicrobiota bacterium, assembly GCA_018814445.1. Taxonomy (GTDB): domain Bacteria; phylum Verrucomicrobiota; class Kiritimatiellia; order JAHIZV01; family JAHIZV01; genus JAHIZV01. The sequence goes on from JAHIZV010000068.1 coordinate 9,475, forward strand.
CCAGTGGATATGGGAACATTCCGTCTTGAGGCTCCTGCGGAAATAGGGCATACGGCTTCGAAGTCGGTAGCGAGGAAGAATGGAGTACAAGCCAAAGAACATCGTCTGGCATGATCCCGAAACAAGGGCCATTGATCGCCAGGCACTGATGAAACAGAGGGGTTCCGTGCTGTGGCTCACGGGGCTTTCGGGTTCCGGCAAGTCCACCATAGCTCACGCACTTGAGATTCGCTTGACGGAGCAGGGACACGTGGCATACGTGCTGGATGGCGACAACATAAGGCACCGCCTGAACGGCGATCTGGGATTCTCAGAAGCGGATCGAAACGAGAACATTCGGCGCATCGCTGAAGTGGCGAGGCTTTTTGCGGACTGCGGCGTCATTTGCGTGCCTGCTTTTATTGCTCCTTTTCGGCAGGCGCGCGAGGAGGCCAGGCGGATCATCGGACCCGAGAACTTTCTCGAAGTGTTCGTGTCGGCCAGCCTTGAGACATGCGAGCGGCGCGATCCTAAAGGACTCTACAGAAAGGCAAGAGCCGGAGAGGTTCCCGCGTTTACCGGTGTCAGTTCCCCCTATGAAGAACCGGAAAATCCAGATATCACGCTCGATACAGGAGAGAAGTCGGTTGATGAATGTGTCTGTGAACTGCTGCAGCTTCTCCGGGACCGCAACTTCATTAAGCCTTATG
>JAHIZV010000069.1 GCA_018814445.1 Verrucomicrobiota bacterium
CTGAGTTCGAAAAGGCCCATGCGTTGGACATGGCCCGGCCGGAAGGCGAACGAATGCTCAGCGCCACGTTCTACTTCTGGTACGCCTCCGCACTGGAAAGAACCGGAGATCTTGAGAGGGCCGACGAGTTCTTCGAGCAGTGCATCAGCATGGATGACAAGTACTCCGAAGCCTATAACTACGTCGCGTACATGTGGGCGGAGAAGGGAGAAAAGCTGGATAAGGCCCTTGAATACGTGACGAAGGCCCTTGAGATCGAGCCCGAGAGCGCTGCGTACATTGATACGCTGGGATGGATCTATTTCATGCAGGAAGACTACGACCGGGCCTTCGCCGAAATCAGGCGCGCGGCGGAGATCATGCCGGAGGATCCCACGATTACCGAGCACATGGGTGATGTTCTGATGAAACTGGGAGAAGAGTCCGAAGCTCTCAGCTGGTGGCAAACGTCCATCAGACTCAACCCCGAGAACAAGGCACTTGCGGATAAACTGCGGGAGCACGACGTAAATGTGGAAGCCCTTCTTCAGGAAGCGCCCCCCGTGGACCAGTTAGTCGCCCCAACCAATCCGCCACCTGCTGATCCTACACCCGAGAACTAGCCAAGAAGGTCGCCGGGAATCAGATGGTGACCATTCAAGTACGCCTGCCCGCTCATGGCTTGTCTTCCCGCAGGCTGAACCCGCAGCAGGCGCAAGGCTCCTTCACCCGTCCCGACCAACGGTCCACCACCACCCACTTCAAGAATCCTTCCGGGAGAAGACTCTCCCTCCTCGACCGCCACCTCAAGCAGCTTGAGCGACGCGCCCGATCCTGCGGGCGATTCACAGAAACACCCCGGCCAGGGACTGAAACCGCGAACTCGATTGCGGATTTGTTCGGCAGACATACTCCAGTTAACTTGCCCGTCCTCCTTCGTCAACTTACTGACGTACGTAGCCAACTCTTCATTTTGAGGATGCCTCTGCACGGTTCCATCACGTATCTGGTCAAGGGCCTCCGAAAGCAACTTCGCGCCAAGTTCTGCGAGCCGCGGCTTGATCGACGCCGTCGTATCATCGAGAAGAACGGGGATCTTCTTCTGACAGATGATATCGCCGGCATCCATCTCCTTCGCCACGTACAGAATCGTCGTACCCGTCTCCGTCTCACCGTTGGCCAACATCCACTGGATTGGCGAGGCCCCCCTGTACCTGGGAAGAAGCGAGGGGTGAATATTGATAGCGCCGTACGGGGGGAGATTCAGGATCTTCGAGCTGATATACTGACCGTATGCCGCAACGATGATGACATCCGGCTTCAGTTGCTCAATCTCATCGACCGAATCGGCCGACCCCACTTTTTCCGGGGTTAACGCCGGAATCCCATGCTCCAGCGCGTACTTTTTAAAGGGACATGGAGCGACTCTTCTGTTTCTGCCCTTCGGCCGGTCCGGCTGCGAGACTACGGCAACGACTTCATCATTATCCCTGCTCAACAACATCTCCAGCGCAGGACATGCCAACTCGCCTGAACCCATGAAAATGATACGCATAAGGACCACACTCTATCGCTGATCAAAATCAACTTCAACCCGCCCATCCGCGGACGATCAATTAGAAGGTGTAATAACCTTTGGCATTCAGATCCAGAATGAACTGATTTTCCTCGTCGGTTTTGAAGACATCGAGAAAGGGTGAGTAGGTTTTCACATAGACGCTGTTGCCGTCGGGTTGGAACTCCAGTATGCGAAGGAATCCTTCTCCCCCCATGCGATTCATCTGGTAGTTCACAAGCATTTGATGCACGACGTTTCCGTTAACGCCCCGGCTGGCCAGCCGGGCTATGCCGTCTCCGAGTACATGGCCGCAGAACACGAAGCGCATGTTTCTGTGAGGAGACACGAGCTTCTTCCACAACTTCTCGCCTTCATTAACGCCGCCCTCAAGCGTGAGAAAAGGATGATCATCGAATGAGCATGTCTGCTTCTTCCCCGATTCGAGATCGAAACGCGTGTCGTCGTAGTGAAGGTAGGCGTGGGTCAGGAGTATGCCCAGCTTGTCGGGATTCTCATCGAGGACGGTATTGGCCCAATCAACAACCTGATCGCGAGGACCATACTCAAGAGCGAGAATGATCCATTCCCTGCCCCCTGCTTCGAACTCGTAGTAAGCGTTATCAAGCTCGCCGCGCTTATACCATCCGGACGGGCTGCAAATCTTCGCCCCCGGAAAATTGATCATCACGCTTCTCAGGTATCTGTTGATCTGCGACCGTCGTGTGACTTCTCCTCTATCACTATCATAGTCATGATTGCCCAGCACGACTGCTGAGCCCACAACCCCCCTGAGCCTGGACATGCTTCGTCTAGCGTTCTCCCACTGCATTTCGGTCGGAAGCTCCACAAAATCGCCGACATGAAGCACATATGCGACCTGTTTCTCCCTGGCGACCTGTTTGATCCACTCCGTCTGCGCGTCAAAGATGGAAGGATACTTCTGACTGTATTTCTGCGTGTCCGGAATTATGACAAGGCTCCAGATATTCGAATTTGAAGGCAGCGGAGGAGTTCCCGGCTGCGCCGGGTCCGATAGAGCGCCCCTTTTGTGCGCCAGAACGTAGTCGTACAGATTCTTGAAAAAAACTGACCGCAGATCCCCCGTCTGCTCATCCTCTTTCTCGTCTTCGAGGAGATCATACGCGGCGGAAGAAAAGAGCATGCGTCCTTCAGCCACCTTGCCCTCCAGCAGCGCTGATTGCCCTGATCCTGTTCTGAGAACTTCGCGGCAAGCAGGAGAAGTCTCATATGCGTCCTGAATCCACGGTTGGCGGGGTGTCCCCGGAAAAACGACTTTGCCCGTACCGCTCTCCATGGGAAATCCCCGCACCAGTATGTGGTCCGGATCTACTACATACAGATCACCGGAACCCGCTCTGGAATGTTCGATCTCGAGAAACTCCGGCGAGAATGGAGGACCGCCCTTTCGCTGTGTCTCCTGCTGTGGGAGTTCAAGCAGAACTCCCCCCTTCGTGACGAATTCCAGAAGTGAAAAGGCCGTCTGCTCTCTCATCGTCCTGCCCGTGCAGAACCTCGGATATCCTTCATCATCTGCCGAGAAACTCCCCAGCACAACAAGGTCTGCCTTCAGTTCTCTGGGATACCCGAAATCGGGCAGCTTGCGGACCTTGAAGCCCGCCGCCTCCAACTGTTTTGAAAGAGGCCTTCCGCCCCCCGGGTTCTCATACACAAGTGCCTTCAGCCTTCCGGAGAACGGTCGCTCGCCCTTGGCCACGGGCGCCTGAATCAAGAGCGACACAATGCTCAGAAACACGAAAAGTCTATGGATTCCTCTGCACATGATAATGGCGCCGCCACTCGCAATGGACTACTCTAACCCGCTTCAGGGTCTACTTCAACCCACCGCTTCTTCGCAGACGGAAGATGAACTTGCTCTATGCTCCCACAGACGGATACTCCTACTCATCATGAATTCTCTGCCGATAGAAGCTGGAACGGTGATCATTCAGGACGGGGGTGAACCCCGTGGCTCACGCTGGCTGCGCTTTTCATCGCCTCTTAGAATCATAAAAGCAGGGACATCCGATGAGGTGATGCGCGCCCTGCAGGAAATTGAGGCCGTTGTTGAGACGGGACGGTATGCCGCCGGGTTTGTAAGCTACGAGGCCGCGCCGGCCTTTGATTCCGCCCTGACATGCCGGCCTCTGGCGGGGTTACCCTTGCTTTGGTTTGGCGTGTATGAGTCGGCCGAAAACCTCGGGGCTTTTCCCAAATGGCCGCAAGAGACTTTTGAAGTCGGCAATTGGAGTACCTCCACATCTGCGAAGGCGTACGCTGAAGCTGTTGACGCAATAAAGCAGTACATCGCTGCCGGAGATACCTACCAAGTCAACTACACGATCAGATCGCAAGCCACCTTCAGCGGCAATCCTCTTCTCTTCTTCTCTCAGTTGGTTGCGAATCAGAAGTCCCGGTTTGCCGCGTACATCGACACGGGCGATCACACGATCTGCTCGGCCTCGCCGGAACTGTTTTTCAGGCTCGACGGTGACACGATCGAATGCGCCCCGATGAAAGGGACGGCCGCGCGCGGACTGTCCGCGGAAGAGGATAAGGTCAGGGCTATCGCCCTCCGCGAATCCGCCAAAGACCGCGCTGAGAATATCATGATTGTGGATATGGTTCGCAACGATCTGGGACGGATCGCTGACGCCGGAAGTGTTCAAGCAGGCGACCTGTATACGATTGAGAAATACAAGACGCTCTTTCAGATGACTTCCATTGTGAAAGCGAAGACCTCGGCCTCCTACAGCGAGATATTTCGCGCCCTTTTCCCATGTGCCTCTGTCACCGGCGCACCCAAAGTCCGAACGATGGAGATCATCCGCGAACTGGAAGACACCCCCCGAGGAGTCTACACCGGAACCATCGGCCTGGTCTCGCCCGGACGCCGCGCGCAGTTCAGTGTCGCAATCAGGACTGCATGCATCGACAGGAGAACGGGTATTGCCGAGTACGGAATAGGGAGCGGGATCGTGTGGGACTCGAACGCGGACAACGAACATGCCGAGTGTGTCACAAAGGCATTGGTCCTGACTGCGCGGCAGGAATCGTTCAGGCTGATCGAGACAATGCTTTGGAGACCTTTCACGGGCGTAAGCCTGCTTTCTTATCACCTCGACAGGCTTTCGGCCTCGGCTTTTTTTTTCGACTTCTCTTGCGATCGCAACGCTATTGAGGATGAACTGAACAGACAGACAGATGGGCTCCCGCCCCGCCCTCACCGAATGCGGCTGCTTTTGGACGTTGGGGGAGATATCACAGTTGAGATCGCCCCGGTCGCTCAAGAACGACACCGGCCGAATTGGAACGTGACGCTTGCCGACGAGCCCATCGATGCAACGGATGTGTTTCTCTATCATAAAACGACCAGGCGTGATGTCTACGCGAGACATCGCAAGGCGCATCCTGAGTGCGACGACGTGATTCTATGGAATAAGGACGGGGAAATCACTGAGTCCACGATCTGCAACGTGGCAGCACGTATTGATGGTGAGTGGCGTACTCCGCCCGTAAGATGCGGGTTACTCGCGGGGACCTTTCGCGCGGCACTGATCGAGAGAGGACGCGTCAGAGAGAAGGTCATTACAAAGGACGAACTTCTGAGTGCCGACCGAATCGTCCTGATGAATGCCGTGCGCGGATTGATTCCCGTCCGGCTGGCGTGACTGCCAGGCAGTCGGCATCGCCCTACCAATCTACTTCGATCCAGTAGATGGCGGATTCCGCGCCCTGCACGCCATCCGTAAATACGTTCTCAGAGGGAGTCGCCGATATGCCGCTTTCCACTGTCGTGAAGCTGGAGAACTGGTTGGTGGACTTGTGAATGATGTAGGTGACGTTGCTCTCGCTGGACCAGCGAATCTTACTTCCCGTTTGACCCGTAATTCGCAGCACGGAGCTGGAATCGGTGGGCCCCGTCTTCGCCCGGAACTCCTGCCACGCCTGGTGCCCGTCATTGTCTACATCCGCGGTCGCCGCATTGTCGAAGTCGCTGGTCCAACCGTGAGTTGCCAGCCACCAATGAGGCGTATCGTACACCGCAAGCCTTTCGGCAAAATCTGCTTGCAGCAAACCGTTCGCCGTTATGTTCGTCCATATGTTCGTGTATGTGCGATGGCCCGGCGCCCCGCTCGAGACCAATCCGTTCGTTCTGACGGAAGCAATTTCGTAGTACTCATCCGCCGCGACGACGAAGGTGACGTTGGAGCCGAACGGTACGACGGCGCCAGGAGGACTCACCATTCCGTTTGGACCGGCCTGAACATCGATAAGCAATGTTCCACCAACGGAGAACAGTTTCATCACGGCCATGTGCTGCATCAGAGCCGAACCGGAATCGTTGGTCCTGACCGGATCGGGTGGGTTCGCCCACAGCCGCGTGTCAAAGACCATTCCTTCAGCGAACTCCTCGCCTTCAAAGTGCAGAGGAAGGTGGAATCCGTTGAGAAGTCCGTTTGGCATGACGTAGTCGTAAGGCTTATCACGGTTCTGGTTCGTGAATTCGATGTCGAATTGATCGGCAGGCTTTCGCTCATCCGTCAGCACGTTTGTCAGTACGTTGACGACGGCTTCTCCCCGGGTCTGCGAGTTCAGGTCGCCACACATCACCACCAGGTCATCGGGACCGAATCCTGCCTGCGCAAGGTAGTTGGTCAGGGACCGCGCTTCATCTTCCCTCTGCCCTGCTCCGCCTGAAAAGTAGAAGTGGACGCTGACGACGGTCAGTTCCTTGCTGCCGGGAATATCGATTGTCGCCCATGCAAAGTCGCGGTCGCTCAGCAATGGATCGTCCCATTCGCCGGAGGCAGTAATCGGCCAGCGGCTGATGACCCCGTTGGGCAGCCCGCCGGACTCGACGTAGTAGCCGTAGTTCGTGCCGCAGACGAGATCGACGAACTCCCTGTGACCGCCCGCGTTCGTCACCACCCATTCCTGGATACCGATGATGTCCGCATTGAGGCTCTTCAGAATACGCATCCCCGCGTCACGATATTGAAGGCCTCCGCTCGTCAGATTCGCCGATGCCAGCGTGAAACTGTCGTTGTCGAGAATGCACAAATCGAAGCCGTTCGTGGGCGGAACATATGCGTCGCCTGTAGGCGCGAGCGAGAGGGAGGTAACTTCCGGGCCTTCCGGCGCCAAGTCGTCTGTCGCTGATACGGCAAACGAAAGCTGTGTGGTCCCGGAGGCGGAAAACGTCAAGGTCGTGGCACTGAACGTGAAGTCGCTGCCCTGAATCGCCCGGCCCGACGACCCGATATGAACAACCGCGTCAGCCGCCCGCGAGATGAAAGCGGCAAGCGTTACGTCCTCTCCTTCCTCAACGGAGGACTTCGATGACGTAAACCGAACCACTTTATCTCGGACAGTGATGATGACCGATTCGGCATCGCCCCCATCATCATCGACGGCAAAGAACGTGGTCGTATACGTCATGTCAGCCTGCGCGAGTGAGGGGATAAATGTGAACGTATTGGTGACGGAAACCAAGTTTGTTGCCGGGTTGAATACTGCTCCGGGCGGAAGATTGCTGGCGCTCACAACCACGAGATCGCTATCAAGTTGAGCCGCTGTCACAGTGAACGTCAGAAGGTTGCTGACGGCGACTTCCGCGTCGAGCACCGGCTCAATGCTCGGCGGTTGTCCCGACGGGATGAAGAAAAGCCGTACGTCGTCGACAAAATAGTCGTCGATCGAAGCGTTGCTTCCGGACTTCTCGTCAAAACGTAGTCGCACCGCAATTTGCGTTTTATCATCCGGTACGTTCACAACATACGGGTTTGTAGAGACGGTACCCGGGTCCGAATCATGCGTGCCGTCGAAGGGTATGTTCGCGTTGCTGTAGCCGTCGACCAACTTGATCGTTCCTTCTCCATTCCACGTCACGCCATTGTCATACGAGATGTCCAGATATAGGTCATCGTCCACGTCGGGCCCGGAAGCACTGAAGCCGACGGAAAGGCGGACGTTCACGTGCCCGGAAATGTCCACGTTCTGGAACTCAATGTAGGGGTCGGCATTCTGACTGTTTGATCCTGTGAGTCGCAGTGAGTGAGTGCCGGTCCTGCTTCGAAGCGTGGTAATCTGTATCACCGCAGCCCCGTCGATTTCGACGTAGTCCCAGTTGTCCTCCGGCGAATCCTCGAAGCCTTGGAAACAGGACAGTTCATCATCGACGATTGTGAACACCGCCGTAGTCGGACTTCCCAGCGTTGCGCCGCCAATTGGATTCGAGAGTGACACGGTGAAAGTCTCATTGGATTCGGGACTGAAGTCATCGAGAATAATCAGCCGGAGCGTCCCGCTTTCAACACCGTTGGCGAACGTAAGCGTTCCGTTCGTCGCGGAGTAGTCGCTTCCGGCTATGGCTGTGCCGTTCATCGTGGCGAAATCGACCGACACTACTCCATTCGTCCCCCCCGATCGTACGACTGTGACAACTGCGGTACCCGCTTCCTCGCCCACCGAGTATAACTGCGACGAAAACCGAAATGCACCGGGGCCATCGTCATCAAGTATCGTGAGTACCGCATTGCTCGGACTTGCCAGTACTGCGCCACCTGTGGCGTCGAAGAGCGTGAGGTCTACAGCGCGGTCCGTTTCGTCGTCATGGTTGTCCAGAATCACCACGGCGAAAGACTGGCTCAGCACCCCTTCGGCAAACACGAGCGTTCCTGTTCCGGGCGTGTAGTCAATTCCCGCAACGGCACTTCCGTTTGTTGCAGAATACGCGACCGAGATTTCGCCCTGCGCACCCTCGACCCGCACGACCTCTATCGTGCATATACCCCTGCTCTCTGCAGCGAGGTAGTTGGTGGCGCCAAAACGCAGCTTTCCGCTCTTTCCGAAGAGCCGGATGTCGTCAAAAGCGACACCGTACCAAGGCCAGACGTACGTGGCCCACTCCTGAAAGCGGACCATGAATGTGGAAGTGAATGTAAGCGCATTGGAAGCGACCAGATCATCAAGATACACCTCGAAATACTGGTAGTTTGTGGATGCTCCCTCGGCGAATGTTAAGCCCTGTGCCTTGTTCCAGATAACGCCGTCCGTGCTTATCGCAACACCGTCAGACCATTCCCGATTGGAGAACAGGTCACTCATCGGATCATCCCATTCGTACTGCTGCTTGCGGTGCCAGAATCCCAGGTACACTCCGCTCCGCCCCGAGAGATCGACCGTGAGCGTCATCTCCGCCGGTTGAAAATAGTTCCCCAGAGTCGCCCCCGATTCCATGGCAACATGGCGGGTTCCTCCGTGGGGGGCTTGTGTGTCCCTTACCTGCACGCCGTCATCGAGACTGTAGATGTCCCAATAGTTTGAGAAACCGCCGGACTCGAAACCTGTATCAAACGGAAAGGACGCAACGCCGTCATTGTCGCGAATGCTGACAACGGCCGTGCCGGGCGAGGAGACTGCGGCACCGTACATGGCGTTGCTGAGGACTACGGAGAATGATTCGGTCGGTTCGTTTGCCGAGTCGTTCAGGATATTCACTTCGATGAGTTGTTCGCTCACCCCGTTTGAAAAGACGAGCGTACCGCTCGCAAACAGAAAATCACTCCCCGCTGTCGCTCCACCGTCGACAGACCCATAGTCAACGGTCACCTCCCCATAGAGACGGTTCGTTCTGCTGACAAGAATCTGTAGAGTGCCGTGGCTCTCCTCTACGCCGTACGCCGCATCCAGGAATTGAATGTCGCCCCCTCTCAGGTCAATGAGCGTCGTTTCGCTGTCCGCGTTATTGCTCGCATCAGGATCCAGCACAGAGGTCGCGACCGAGGCCTGATTCGTCAGGATGCCCTCCGAAGAGGCCGTGACGGTCACGCTGACTGTCGCGGCGGAAGCGGGGTCAAGGGTTCCCAGATCACAACTCACAATGGATCCAACCTGCGTGCAGGTTCCGTGGCTGGTCGTCGCGGAAACAAACACTGCACCTGCCGGGAGTACGTTCGTGACGGCTGCGTCCGCCGAAGCCGCCGGCCCGTTGTTGAAGACCACAACGGTATACGTCACGTTGCTACCGACCGTGTCCGGATCGCCGGAATCGGATATCTGCACCTCGAGGTCCGCCGACGCTGCGGCATCATATAGCCAGACATTGTCGAAACAGATGCCATCCGTCGGTATCGAGTAATTGTCGTATTGCTGTAGTTTGATTTTGAACTGCGAGTTCAAAGTTAACCCGTTGGCGGCCGCAAAGGACGAGATGTCGATCACGATATTCGTGTAGGGTGATGTGCTTGCAAACGGCAATTGTAGAACCTTATGCCAGTTTGTTCCATCGTCGCTCACGGCGATGCCGTCGGCATTCGTCGATCCGGAGAACTGTGAAGGCATCCATTCAGTTTCCTCGCCGAAACTGGCCACGGCACAACTGAAGTGAACATTTGATTCCCCGGCAAGATCTGCTGTGAGAACCAGCTCGTTGAGTCCGTATTGCCCGGCCGAACTCGAGTCAAGGCAGGCGTGGTAGGTCCCTGATGCCGGCTCCGAGGATGATATCACCCTGATACGACCATATCCCGTAGACACCGGACTCCATGCGTTCGATAGAGACCCGGACTCAAATCCGTCAAAAAAGGGGGCCCCGGCAATCTGCCCTTCGCAGACGGCCGCGCACATAAACAGCACGGCACTCGCATACACTGCCGTACGTATGGCTCCACTCTTCATCGCTCGCACATTCCCCCGCCATGAAGAGGGGAAGGGTATCCTGCCCCCCATGGCAGCACGGCAGTATGTCACCGAGGCGCATCTCAGACAAGATGAGACAAGACATGGCATCCGCACAAGTCAGGTCATCAGGCGCATTTCTGACGTGTCAGCCGAAGGAAATGCTGTAGAATGTCTCAATGGCTACAGGCGCATTCGATCTTCAGAAGCTGCTTACGGACGTATTTGAGCCGGAGGCCGGTGAGAATGTGATCGTCATGGTCGATATGCCCCACGGCGCGATCACCGACCACGGAGACTGGGCTGAGCGCCGCAACATGGCGGAGGACTGGCGGCTCGCGTTTGAAAAGCTCGGACTGCATGTTCACCCACTGCTCACCTACCCCGCCACAGGAGCGAATAACGGCGATCTTCCCGCCGAAGGGACCATCAGCAATCACGCTGTGCAGATAGCAAGCGTCCTGCATGAATGTAACATTGCCGTGGCGATGACGGAGTTCTCCGCCACCTCTCCACTTCTCGCCATCGCAAACCAGGTCAGCACGCTTCGGGTGGCGAGCATGCCGGGCGTGCTCCGCCGCATGGAGCAGTCCGCTCTTGCAGCCGACTACGACCAAATCGCTTGGAAGACGCACATCCTGGCCGAGCGCCTTACCCGGGCCGAAACCGCTGAAATCCTGTTCTCAACGGGACACGCAGTGACCTTTGATCTGCGCTACCGAAGAGGCCACGCTGACGATGGAAAGTGCACGCGGAAGAAACGTGACCCCCTGATCAATCTGCCCAGCGGTGAAACCTTCATCGTCCCGTACGAAGGCGAACTCAAGAGTACTCCCAGTCTGACTGGCGGAACTCTCCCGCTCCACTACGGTGAATCGATCGTTCTGCTTCACATCGTGGAGAACCACATCGACCATATTGAAGGCATGGGAGAAGACGCAGACGCGATAAGAGAGTATTTCAAACGTGATCCCGCCAGGACGAATATCGCGGAGCTGGGGCTCGGGTGTAATGACAGGGCGATCGTCGCGGGCAACGTGCTGGAAGACGAGAAGGCCGGCATGCACTGGGCGTATGGAAGAAGCGAGCACCTGGGCGGCACGGTCGGCCCCGACTCATTCCTGTCACCCGAAAACGTCGTGCATCAGGATGTAGTCTGCACCCGGGGATGCCCCGTCAGCGTACACTCACTATTGATCCACTACCCGGGCGGCGTCGAAGAGATTATCCGCGATAACGAATACACAATCTTCTGACCTGGTTTAAGGTCGGCTGTCCCACCTTTGCCCTCAATCCCCCTTGCCAGCCCCCCTCTAGACCGTTATGATGCAGGGTCTTACGAATTACCGTATTCTGTGGGAGGGAGAACATCATGAAGTCGTTGTTTGTCATACTGACTCTTATCGCTTGCTTCGCATTATCCACATCAGCCCAAATCTGGCAGGAGGATTTCAATAATCCGGCCCTGCAAGGCAAAGGTGTAGCGGGCGGGACACCGCCCGTAACGAACATGACCGGAGTCACCACCTTCACCGTCGATACCAGCGGCGCAACACTCGCGGCAGGCGACTGGTTCGTGGTCACAAACAGCCATTTTGAGAGCGTTGACCTGGATGGCCCGGCGATATGGGAGAGTACTTCCATCGACATCTCGGCCTATGCCGTCGTAAATTTTTCCCTCGCCGCTATTGAAATCGGGGATCATGAGGCCACCGACTTTTTTGACGTTGAGTACTCGGTTGACGCAGGCGGTTACACGCTCATCACGAACTGGAACGGCAAAGGCTCCTCCACACACACGCTCGTTGGCGAAATACCGGACGACGGCGACTGGCTGGGTGAAACCGTATCCGTCTACGGTGTTGTGGGGAGCTCACTGCAACTGAGAGTGACTACACGAAACGACGCCGGCGCGGAAATTCTTATTCTCGACGATGTCACCGTTCACACCAACCTCCCGCCCGCACACCTGCCGCCCGTTATCAACCCTATCGGGAACAAGGCGGTCAATCTCGGCAGTACGCTTTCGTTCGACGTGACGGCCGCGGATACGGTCGACGGCGACCTGGTTTTCCTGTATGCAACAGACCTTCCCGGTGCCTCTTCGTTCTCCTCGACCTCCGGAGTCGGCGCCGTGACGGGATCCTTCAACTGGGTCAGCGCTTCCCCCATCGGTGTGTACACGACCACTTTCTGGGCCGCTGACAACGACGGTACGAACAGCGAGATGATCACGATCAGCGTCGAACCGGAGCCGCCGAGCACCGCCCTCGCCTTCATCAACGAAATCGAGCCGAACGGGGCCGGAACGGATTCGAATGACTTCATCGAAATCATCGCGCCGGCAGGAACCAATCTCCTCGGATCCTTCCTCGTTCATTACAATGGATCGGCTACCAGCGACGGTGAAATCTGGCGCTTCATCTTCCCCAGCTTTGTCGTCCCCGACGATGGAATCGTTGACACCAATGGGACGGCGCTCGGATTCTGCGTGATCGCCCAGCCGGGCGGCGGAGTAGCCAATGTCGATTTTGACATGCCTTCCCCCTATCTGCAGGGAGGGCCGGACGGGCTTGTACTCTACGATGCTTCCAGCAATATCATCGATGCCGTGGCATGGGAGGGCGAAGGCGACTTGACGGACGACGATCCCGGCACGGTAACGCGGGCAGGCGATCCGGCCGCCAAGAACTTCCTCCATGTGACCGGAAATGAGGGAGCGGGAAGCGCTTCCCTTCAGGGGCCCAACAACATCCTCGGCGACGACGGCAGCGTCCAGTTCGACTTCACCAACATCGTCGTGAACGAAGACAGCAACGACAACACCGACAACACGATCCTGCTGCGCTTCC
>JAHIZV010000070.1 GCA_018814445.1 Verrucomicrobiota bacterium
AGCACCAGCAGGCCGCGCAGGCGCTCCACGTCTGGCTCACCGACTGGCGCGAGACAGCTCGCGCCGTCGTCACCAGGCGCGACTACCTCATCCGACTCGGCCTCGCTCAGCGACGGGCCGCCAAGCCCACACCTACCGAACCGGAACCCACCGACCCCGAGTAGATACGAGGGAGTCGTCGTGCCGTCGATGCTCCATGAAGCGCTCATCGCGCTCTTCCGAAATCGTCCCTCGTTGGCGCCCGAGGTGCTCGAAGAGGTCATCGGTGTTGATGTCCCTGAATATGACGACGTCAAGGAAGAGACGATCGACTTTACCAGAGATGCGCCGCGAAAGCCCCTCCGTTCAAGGAGGGGATGAAGGTGCGCCAATTTATTAATGGACCACCTGCTGATTGTAGGACGTTACCCATAGTGCTCTAACCCCTCAACCCTTATAGGGTATCCCTGGCCCAGTATCATCCGCTTGCACATCGTGTGCCAGTTGCTGGGCCTTCGAATCGGGGGCGCTGTCCCCTCCCACTTGTTTCAGGTGGTGTAAAACCACGTCAAGTAGGAGTTCATCCTGGGGGTCCGGTGGGGGAGAGCGGCCTTGCACTCGATGGGCCCTGAGACAAGGTGGGGCGAGGAGAGTGATTTGGCTGCTGAAACAGGTTCACGATTTGGATTGCTTGGCGGCGCGAGGTGTACTATGCCCTCCACGGCTTGCGCGCTAGGGCGCGTCAGGCCACCAAGGCAGGAGGGATCTGGTGATTGCAGTTCACTGTTGATTGAATGTTGAACTATGGTACCGTTGGAAGATGCTAGAGGCAGAGGCAGGCGTCACGATTCGTTCGTGCCAGCTGGCAATGTGGTCATCACCTCTCAGTGCGATTTCAAGAATCGATTGAATGCACCGATTTTAACTGAGGGTGTGATGGGCTGCAGCGACGCAACCTGCGGGTGGAGGACCAGCGACGGCTGTCGCGACGGCGGCGTTCGTCCTCGTGGTGTCGTTGGGAGCGCCACCTCCTTAGTATTTTTCGACTGGGGGGAGGGCCACCGAATTACATGGATTTCCAAGGGGTGCCATAGGATTAGTGCAGAGGGTCGCCGTCGGTGGCCATGGTTGGCTGTTGTGGGCGCCTCCCCTCTCGGAGGGGAGGTGGGTCTGCGGTTCCATAGGGGACTACAGGGGGATTCGCCTCGAGGGCTGGCTCATCGAAGCGATTGGGGGACGGCGACGCGCCAGGTTGATGGGTCGAGCCGCAGCCTCGTCGCTGATCGTCGGTTACTTGAATCCCTTTCCTTGAACCGCGCCGTGCAACCCTATCTAGCCCATAAGCTTCTCCACTGTACATTGAGTGGCCTTGACACCCAATCGCATGAGCCGTCGTCGCACTTCTCAAGAATCCTGAAGTCAGAAGCTAGCGTTCGATGCGCGCTAAATTGGTTGAGGGGAAACATGCCTGAAGATGGTTATATAGCGATTGTAGGTTTGGTAATAACCACATTGTCTTTTGTTTCGTCCTTGTATGGAGCATTATTGAAGCGGTCTTATCGTAGAAATTTAATGGGAAGGGAACCAGTTGACAAGTTTCTAAGAGTTGTCTATCAAGTTGCAAACAGTGTTTCTGATACTGTGGCAAGATGCGGTGGCGAAGGTGACGTTTGTTTTCAAACCTATGAAAGAGTCTGCAGTAGAATCTCTAATCTGTGTGAATCTTCTGTAGAGATTTCTGACGAAGCTCGCATTCCTATATTAATGGAGAAATTTAGAAATATGGGTGAGGTCATAAAAAAAAGACGTGATCAAATAAGAAAACTCCGTGTTATGCGAGGTGGTAGATGAGTCCTACAAATCGTGATAGAGTTGGTGATACGCCGGACACTCTGGACGGTGATGACACTGCCGAGTACGTTGATTCGCTTGAGCCGATTGAGCCACTAGGTGAATCAATACAGACTTCTATAGATAGTCTGACGGAAGCGACAACGGCCTTTCAGCGGAAGTCAAAAGCTGAGGATCGTGTTTCCTCGATTTTCATTATGCTGGGCATTATAGGAGCTTGTTTTAGTGCTGGGCTTCTGTTTTATCAAGTTAATATATCAGCGTCGTACGCGAGAACGGACGGCACGACTCACTCTAAATCACTCGTCGGAGTTGATGGAGGAGTTGTTTCTCCACATTTTTCTAGCAAGTTCATAAAATCACTAGAGGGCGGCGTCCGTCCCGCTGTTCGTTTCTTGGCCAACGCCTCAGTTTCACAGAACCCCGATGCGTTTAAGTCCCTTGTTTGCCTAAAAGCCTTCTTAGCGGAAGTAGATTTATCCTGTGATCAAGATATGCATTCTGCAGGGATTAGTGTGGATAATTGGCAAATTGATCATTGGGTTAGAGGATCAAAGATGATTGAGCAGCATCGTTTGACAATAAGTAGAAGCCAAGATGATCAGGGACACATTTTAGTAATTCCTCTTGATTGTGGGCTTAATAGGTGCGATGGATCTTTGCTGCCTAGGCGAGTAACGGTAAATGGTAGATCTGGTGGAGGTGCTCCATTCCGCAGTAATATAGTAAGCTCACAGAACGACACGTTGCACTGGCTGATTGTGGAATTTTTGGAGGACGCATTCATCAGGAACCAAGCCCAGACTGAAATTCGATGGGGTACTGAGAACCCTGGTACAAACTACTCACTAGCTGTGGTTGATGTCCCACGGATGGCTGGGCAGGCATCTGAGATTACATGGTCAATTCACTTCAGCGAGCCAACAAGGGATTTCCTCTGGATAACATGGGATTCCGGAAATGAAGTTTTTGATTGTGATCCTAGAAGATTAGTTTCTACTAGCTATCCATTTGAAGAGTCTCGCAGTCATGATAGTCCTCCAGATATCGTCGCCGGTTGGGAGTTGGATTTTCCGAGTTCTCATGTTGTCTACGTTTGGCGAGGGCAGAGTCGAAGAGACCCGCTTGCTGCCGCTTTTGACCAGGAGTATTGGTCGCCTGGCGATGCTTCTAGTGAACGTCAGCGGATTATGGAATCATCTGCCCAGCACCTTCGGTCAGCGTTGGCAAGTCCTAGGGTGACACCACTAGAAGTGTTTGCATCCTGTGAAGTTTGTACGGATCAGGAACCTATTTTACAAACATTGGAAGAACTAGGGCCTGATGGTGACGTAACGGCGAGGTTCTTGCTGCCGAGAGGGATAGAAAATTACTCTCAACTGGAAAGATTGCTTCGTTTATCCGCAGACCCTGCGAGCGGGGTAGAGTGTAGGATTAGAGCCACTGATGAGCCACCTCTAAGGGTGTTCGGTGTGTATGACCCAGATTACCCAGAACGTTCTAGGGTTTCGTGGATGGTTGTTCCCAGTGAACAACCAGGTCTAGCTGCGTCATTCCGTGGATATGCAGTAACAAACAGGCAGTTGCGCAGGTTCGACGAGCAGTGGAATTCCTCTCTAACGGCACCATGTCCTGCGCCTGCTGGGGGCAACGGTCCTTGACATCCACGGAAGACAGCGCCCTCACGCTCCAATAAGATCAATCCCACCCCTCCCATCATAACGGCTCGATAGAAAACCCCACGGAGGGCTCACCGAGTTCGACCACCCGCCGTCGCGGATCCATGATGGACGGACGCCAAAGGCGTCCTCGCCGTTCCAGTGTAAAACCTCGCCCTGGGACGTCTTGCCGCGAAGTGCTGTTCTGTGAGGGTGCGCCAACAGGCGCGATCGTTGTCAGAGGAACTACAGCTTGAAAATCGCCCCAGCCGCGGGATCGACCTGGACGCGATACTGGTGAGGAATCAAGACGGTGCCCGGGACCTCGAGAGCTGCCTTGGTCGCGGCAAGCAGGTATTCCTTAGGATTCACTCCACAGAACTTGGCGCTCTCGATCAAGGTGTAGAATATCGCGGCGACCACGGTCAGGGAGTTCGGCGCATGGCCGTTATGTGGCCGGCATGAGGCCAGGAGGACCTTTTCATACGAGTTTTTCCTGTCATTGCGAAAAATCGGCATGTGATCTGTCAATGATTTCGGGTTGGTGGCGTGGCAAGATTGGAGGGGTGACGAAATATCGTCGCCTATCTGGAAGCGATTTCAAAGAGTTAGAGCATGCTGACCTCAAGCTGTTCATTTCCCGTGATCCACCGTTTCCCCTTCAGCCGAAGTCCCTGACGGTTCCCCGTTCGGACTTCGAGCCGTAGTGGTTCTTCCGGCCCACGACAGGGACACGAAATCCTCGCTCGATCTGGTTTGTGTCCAAGGGGATGCGGGCCTTGATCATCAAGCGGGCCACCTGCTGGGCACCGAGGCCAAGATCGTCGAAATTCAAGTCCTCTGACAGGATCGTCGGCGGGCTGCGGCCTGCCGATCACAGGTTATGAACCACCCGGCGCCGGTTCGATCACCTCGAACTTCAGCAGGCGCTTGTCGCGGTGAATGCAGCGCTTGTTGATCGCGTCGCAGGCCGCCCGAAGCTGCGCCATCCGCTGGGGCTGCCGCTCATTGGCGTGAATCTGGTAGAGGACCCGGTTGTACGAGGTCCGCACCGTCACCGCCAGCATCAGGTACTGCTCGATGAAGGTGCGCCGCCTCACGGCCCTCCGGAGCGTTTCGGTGTGTTCTGTGAGCACATGAACCGATAGAAGTTTACATAATCCCACATTATGCGCAGATTGACAGAGGGCGTTTATGTTTCCTGTTATAGGAGGGGATGTCAAGAGAATAGTCTCTCCATTCGCCGAATTTTGCTCTTGCACATCCGGCGTCTACTTCCAGTCTCGGCTGACGGTTCCAGAACAACGCTGCTTCTGGTTTCCAGTTCGGCAACGAGGCT
>JAHIZV010000071.1 GCA_018814445.1 Verrucomicrobiota bacterium
CTCGTTTGATCAGCTATGCCAGCCATACCATGACGCTGTATCCGGGCGATGTACTCTCCTCGGGAACACCTGCGGGAATCGGATCCGCCCAGACTCCCCCGCTTCTGCTCAAGCCCGGCTCGACCACTGAAGCCGAGATCGACGGGCTCGGATGTCAGAGGAATGTGGTCGTCTGAAAACCTGAAAGCCTGAGACCTGAAACCTGAGTAGCCATCCCGGAGCCCCTGCGGCACAGCTCCGTAAACGGGTGGTGGGCGGCAACTCAGGTTGGTTTCCGGTCTCAGGTTTCCACAAAAGGGAAAAGGCAGGCTCACGCCTGCCTCTCCATCAAACCATCAAGACGTAATTCTGCGCCTAGCTGAGGATCGACTCTTTGCAGACCTTGGCGACGCGGAACTTGACGACTCTCTTCGCGGGAATGTGAATCTGCTCGCCCGTGGCCGGATTGCGACCCATGCGCGCGGCACGATCAACCAGAACCAGTTTGCCGATTCCCGGAATGGTGAACCCATTCGGAGCTTCCTGATAGGCAAGCTTTGCAAGCTCATCCAAGAGGCTTGCTACATCCTTCTTCGCAAGACCGGACCGTTCGGCCAATGTTGCGTAGACCTGCGATTTCGTCATAGCCATAACACATCCTCCTCCGCTCTACATTTTGTTACGCCGCACGGACCTACCGTGCTTTTGCATGAGTCTTGGTTCAAAACCCCAACAATACAAGCGATTTCTTTGATTTTTCTGTTAGAAAGAAAAGGCGCGATCTGCTCAAGATGCACTGCAAACGGGATCGTCGAGAGAACTTATCCGACGATCATCGCGGCCGCGACCTCAGCCGACCTTTTCGGGCTGTCGTCGATTTCTATAAGCTTAAGCGCGAACTCAAACGCTGTACCGGGCCCCTTGCCGGTCAGAATATTTCCGTCAACGACAACGCGTTCATCTACCCGCGTCGGCACAGTCAAGTCGGTTCCGGGATATGCCGTCACGGTTCTTTCTTCGAGAATACCCGCCGCCTGCAGTACCAGCGGCGCTGCGCAAATCGCCGCGATGCGTTTGCCTTTTTCGTTGAACGTCCTCACGGTACTGAGGAGCCTCTCGTCCTTTATCATGTGCTCTGTTCCCGGACCGCCTCCAGGAATGACCAGCGCGTCAAAGATGTCGGGATCCACGTCATCCCACAGGCAGTCGGGGACAAGCTTCACGCCGCGCGATGCGGTAATCGCAGTTCCGGTCACACCCGCGATTATAACCTTCCATCCCGCGCGCCTGAGAGTATCGACAATGATCACAACCTCGATCTCTTCCGATCCGTCTGCTATCGGAACCAGCGCTCTTTTCATTCTGACCTCCCCTATCCTATCCGTCGGAGTGAACGCCGGCACGTTCCGCAAGAAACGCGGCGATCGTTTCAATATCCCGCGATGCAAGCGGCGTTTCCGCCTGCCCTCGTATCGTATCAAGCAGTCTCTGAGAATCACAGATTATTACGCCGCGCGTTCCTGCCCGCCCTGTATCGAGAATGCCGGATACGAAACAGATCACGGGATGAACCTGCCTGAGCACAACGGAAACATCCGCCAGCTCGCGTTCGAGTTGGCGAGCGGATTTACTGACATCATCTATGGCCGGGCGATGCGGCCTCTGCCCATTGTAGAGGACTTCGCCGCTCTCTATGGTAATGCGGCCGGACCAGTTCTTCGTTTCGACGAGAAACAGGCCGGTCGGCCCGACGACGATGTGGTCGTAGTCTCTACCTGCTTTGAGAATCCCGGCGGCAGGACCTACTCCGTGGAAGACTCGGTAGCTGGCGGGCAGAAAGGACAGTATTCTCGCCACTTCCTCTTCTCCCCGCGCTCCTTTTGCAAAATAGCTGAACCTCTTTTCACCCCAGACCATCACGTAGGCCATGCCGCCCGCAAGAATCAGGAGAAGGAAACCGGCGATCTGCGGGGAGAACAACGGTTTTGGCCATGCCGCTCGGACAAGGTATCCCGCGATGATACAGAAAAGGAAAATCGGCCAGAGCGTGCGGAAGAGACCCTTCGCCCGCGGCCCCGCGCCGGGGCTCCCCTGCACGCGCGCGTGTCGACGATGAGGCGGCTTCGGAGGCATGCTTCAAGAATTTCCAAACCTTGGAAGTTTGCAACCATAAAACTTCCAATGCCTGGAAGTTTTCGGGGCTCCACACTCCCGCTTGTCACCGTATTTCCATTACCGTATTCTTCTGCCGTGGCGAAGAGAGATACACTTGACGCGTTGAACAGCTGGCTGGCCGGCGTTTGCGACGCCATCGCAATCTACGCCGGCTTTCTGCTGGCGGTCTGGATCCGGTTTTACTCAGGGCGGATTCCGATGTTCCACGAGGGCCTGCCGCCTATGCACATGTACTACATCGGCTCCGCCGTCGGGACCGGCGTGTTTCTCGTGGTCTTCCGTTCTCTCGGACTTTATGCGCGCCCCCAGTTTGGGCACTTCACGGAGAAAATCCCGCGGATCATCCGCGCGGCCGGGTTTGGACTTCTTCTCAGCATCGCGCTGGCCGAAATCGCCCGGACGGAAACTCCCTACGCCCGTATCGTCGAAGGACTGTCGCTTTTCACCGTGACTCTCCTTGTCATCATCGAGCGCAACATCCTGTTCCAGCTCGAGCGGCACTGGGCGAAATACCAGGCGGAAAAGAAGAATGTGGTCATCGTCGGTACAGACAGCGTTGCCGTGCATCTTAGGAAAGCCATCGAGCATGAGCCCCGCCTTCGTTCACGCCTCGGCGGGTTCTTCACGACAAATGGCGAAGAACCGGCAAAAGGCATTCCAAAGGACTTCGTCAAAGGATCGGTCGACGGCCTCGCCGAATTTATGGCCAGGGAACACGTTGACGAAGTTTACGTCTCGAACCCGTCTTCTCTGCCGCACAAACAGATGGTCGACATCATTGTGCTGTGCGAAAAGAATCTGGCGAATTTCCAGATGGTTCCGGATATGTTCCGCGTGCTGACGAGTCACGTGGACGTGCAGTCAGTGGGCGGCATTCCCCTGCTCGGGATAGGCAAATGGCCCCTCGACCATTTCTCCAACCGGGTTCTGAAGAGAATGGAGGATGTCGCCGGCTCTCTAGTCGGCGTGATCGTCTCTGTACCGATTGTCGCAGTCGCGGCGATCCTCGTAAAAGTGACGTCAAAAGGGCCAGCCTTCTACAAACAGGAGCGTTGCGGCGAGAGCGGGAGGTCGTTCAACATTTACAAACTGCGGACGATGAAGGCGGATGCGGAAGACAGGAGCGGCCCCGTCTGGGCGGCAAAAGACGACAGTCGCCGCACACGTGTGGGCAGTGCGCTCCGCGCCTACAATCTCGACGAACTTCCCCAGTTCTGGAACGTGCTCAAGGGCGACATGAGCCTCGTCGGGCCCAGGCCCGAACGCCCGCATTTCGTCGAGCAGTTCAAGGAAGACATCAGCCGCTACATGTGGCGCCATGTATCAAAACCGGGCATGACGGGATGGGCGCAGGTCAACGGCCTGCGCGGCAACACCAGCATCCAGGAACGCATCAAGTACGACCTGTACTACCTCGAGAACTGGTCGTTGGCGTTCGACTTCAAGATCCTGCTGAAGACCTTCTTCAGCCGGGAAAACGCGTACTAGAAACCTGAAACCTGTTTCAGGTTTCGGGCTTACTGCGGCAACTCAACCTGAATCTTGTAGTAGCGATTGTCGAGCGATGGATCGAATGGGCCGGGTACCGTCAGCGTGCCGTCGTCCAGCCACTGGTAGGTCATGTCGCTGAAGACGTTGATGGCGTTCGTCGTGGCTCTCACCCATGCGGGCGCGATGATGTCGTCGTTCGCATACCAGACGTAGTAGTCGCGCGCCGTCTTCGCCGGGAACCGGACAACGATGCCGGTCTCGCTGTGGAAATCGTTAACGCCAAGGAAATCGTTGATATTATCGGGATCGGTCTTGGCAACATATTCGTCCACGTTACTGACCCGGTCGCCGTCCTTATCCTGGGCGCCATCGTTTGCGTTCGTGCTGTTGAACCCGTTGGTGTCCTCGTATGAATTCGGCATGCCGTCGCCGTCCCAGTCGGACAGTTCCGCGCGGAAACCAAGCGCGAATGAGAACGTATTCGTGCCGACCAGTTCAACCTGATGCGTCTGCGCCTGGTTGCGCATGTTCACCGTGTAGAAGGTCACACCCTTGCTTGGATCATCGTCGACCGCGTTCGTATTCACGCCGACCGTGTAGGGCGAACCGTAGCGGATGTAGGCACTGACGGTCGCCGAGTAGTTCGTGTTCTCAACGCCCAGTACGCCGCCTGAATTGGCCGCCTCACCGAGCGTTTGCTGACCGTGTACGAGGAGATCCCACAGATTAGGCGAAAAGCCGTGACGGACGTAAAGCACGTCATATGAGCCGAGAAGCACATATGTCGTCCTGAGTTCCCATCCATGATCGTCCAGCAGTATCGTCTTGCGAATCACGTTGTCGCTCGACGTAATACGCCATCCGTTGGTCACATTTACGAAGATGTACTCTTCGTTGACATACTGATCCGTGCCCCCGCCTTCAGATTCCGAGGCATACCAGTCTTTGAAGCAGGACGTGCGGTAGGCTTCAAGATCGGCGCTCTTGTTGGTATTGACGCTGTATGATCCCTCATACTCGTTAGTCGTGCCGGAATAGCCCGCCAGATTTCCGGCCGCCTGGTAGACCTTCCCGTTCAAGATATCCCTCACCCAGGCCCCTATCAAACGTCCACCTGACTTGTCGAAGACTGTGAAAAGCCTGTCGTTAAAGAGCATGTACTCATTTTCGCCGTCGCCATCCACATCGTGAACGGCTGTGGTCGCAAGATTCGGAATCAAGCCCATCCAGTCGTCGACGTACTTGTAGATGTTCGCATTCCTGGTCTGCGACTGGGCCATCACGGCAAACTCGGCGATGGGATCGTACGATTCGTCCGGCCAGATGTAGGAACCCGTGCTGTACTTGCTGAGGTTGCTATTGTCCTCACTATGAAATGCCGTCTCGAAAACAGACCCATGGATCACCGCCCCGGCAAGCCTTGCGAGGTTCGTATCGGCGATGCTCGTGATCCGGTCCCACGTGCTGCTGATGATGCCCTGACTGTACATCATGCCGTAGCGGTTGGTCATATTCAGCCCCGGTCGAATCTGGAAGAGCCTGTTTTCCAGGCTCTCTTCCTGTGCGGAACCGACATACCAGTTGTCATAATCCTCTTCAGACGAATGCTGTATGAAGTCATGCGATATTTTGCTGATCACCGGTGAACCCCTGTTCGGGGCGAACCCGGTCCAGTCGTCTCCGGCGCCGTCGCCCGTCCCGTCGATTTCACCGTTCGCGATCTGTTCGAGCGTCACAATTTGAATCCACGGATGACTCGCAATCCACCTTACATTCTTATCATAACCCGTTGCATCACTGTAGTTTCCAAATGCCTCCCAGTTCTTGAACAGCGTCAGAACCTGGTCCTGCGTCCCGCTTCTGGCTTTGCGATTCAGAAGGCTCCGCAGCGACGTGGAGAGTCCGTTGTCCGTGTTCTGGAAAGCGAACCCGCTGGCAAAGTCATTGATAACGAAACAGTTCACGTCGTGGATCTTGTTGATCCGGTACCCGTCATTGCCAAGAGCCGCAGTCCGGCCGATCCAGTTGCGCAGATGGATCATCTGATCGATCAGCGTGAAGTCGAATCCGAGCGACTTGATCTTGCTGAAGACGCCCGCATCAAGAACTCGCTCGGGGGTCCAGAACACCTCCGGTCCGGGAGCAGACCCATAGATGTCGCTCAGAACATTGTCCGCGAGATCGACGTTGGCGTCGTTGAACGTTTCCGTGAAATACGGGAGAATATGGTCGGCGTATGTGCCTGCCAGAAGGCTCACGACGTTGGTATCGATCAATCGCGCGATCCTATTGTTGAACGCCGGACCATCACGCCACGGCGTACCGGCGGACGGGTCTACCTTCGCCCACTCGATCGCCTCCGCCAGAGTGGGTGTAATGTGCAGATTCAACGGAACTGAATACGCCTCATGAACGTCAAGGGGCCGATGATAGCCCGCGCTGAATCCGTCATTGATAAGATCCTGTATGTAGCTGCCCGGCTGCACATGCTGATTGCCGTGCATGAGCACGGCGACTTTGGCGCGGCCCGGCTGGGCGGTTGCCGGTATCCAGTAGTTCATCGAGCTGGAAATGCCCTGCTGTGACTGCCAGTAGTCTTCGGACAGATAGTCGTTGTAGATCGAATCACGGATGTCATTTCTCCCGCCGATGTCGCCGGCACCCGCGAAACCGCCGTCACCGCATGAATTGCATGTGCCGTCTTTTGTCGTGAATACCTGGAAGTTGAGATTCGAGAAATTCCCAAGCCATCCCATGTCGAAAAGCGCCTGCCGGTTGATGGCGAATTCAACGGCATCCAGCTCATGATTGAAGTACGCGCCCATGAAATACTCGGGCTTCGGAATGATCCCGCTGCTGCTGAGATACACCTGCCCCACGTTTGACTGGTATACAGCAACAACGACTTCCCACTTCATGCTCGTCACCGTGTCTACCTCGTCGGGCAAAGCGGACCAGCCCGCGGTCGGATTGCCTGTGTCGATGACGACGTACATATCGAGATTGGCTTCTTCGGCGTGGGCCTGAAGATCCTGCAGGTCGATGCGGAAATAGAATCGGCCATCGCCTTCGGGAGGAAGACCTCCATCTTTCGCGTAGAAGGCTACAATGTCCCGCGAGGTATCCCAGCCGTCCCAGCCCATGTAGAGATCGCCCTGCTGGTTGTTCTGACCGTCCCCTTCATACTCGTCGAGCGCCAATAGATCTCCATACGACCAGTCGGTGAATTCCTGTGCGTTGGAAACAAGGCCTATCACGATTGCATTGGTGAGAGGTCCCAGCGTCATATCGCCTGGTTGAGGTGGCGTTCCGGTGTCGGCAAAGCGCGGATTAGTGTCGTTCTGGAATTCGTCGAGATTCGTGTACTCGTTGGTTACGCCGAAGTTGTCGACGACCACATCGCCGTCCGGGTTGCCCGACGCACCGTGCTCGATGTTCGTGATGATGAGGCCGGTCTTCATATTCGTGTGACCGACGATGCCGTCATCCCATGGGCTGAGACTGTACTGGATCTCCCAGCCGTCAGGAAGACCGTCTCCGTCCGTATCGTCATTCAGCGGGTCCGTTTCGGTCCACAGCTCTCCGGCATTCCAGATACGGTTCGAGTTCACGTCCCCGGCAATCCATCCGTTAAAATCCTTGTCTTCGCCGTAACCATCGCTGACCCCGTCATTGTCCGTGTCGGAATTGTTCGGGTCCGTTTCGGTCCAGGCGGAATCCCATTGCCCGTCCGGCCATGTCCCCCGCGTCCCCTCGTCCTGTCCGGGCTGGAGCGGATCGCCGTCGCCGTCAACCCAACCATTCCGATTCCAGTCTTCGGTGCCGTCCGGTATGCCGTCGTAATCCGTGTCGCGATTGGCGGCATCGGTCAACGTTCCATGGATGAGCTTCGTTCTGGAATCGTTGAATACGTAGTTGGGCAGATCCCAGTTGTCGGGAACCGTGTTGTAAAAAGGAGGGTCCAGATCGGCCCGGAAATTGGGATAACCGTCACCGTTCGTATCGGTATTCGTATCTGTCTGCGAACTTATCGGCCCCCGCCACCCGGACTCCAACCCGTCCGGCAAACCGTCGCCGTCTGTGTCCGGCATGAGCGGATCCGTTTTCCCATAGACATACCAGATGTGAACCTGCCCGTTGACCCATGTCTCCGGATTTGTGCTGGGCAGGTTCGTCGAAGTATTTTCGTCGTTGTCATAAATCCCGTCATCATCGTCGTCGAGGTCGTTGGTGTTCGCGTTGACCATCTCACGGAACACGACCTGGACATTGCGCGCGGCGAAGGCATGAATGGAATTGGTTGAGTTGTCGTTCGTATTCACGTTCGCCCGGAAACGGAATGTGCCTTTCGTCATGTTCGTCCAGTCGAAACCCCAGAACAGGGTCGAGCCCTGCGAACTGGGATTCGGATCGACCCGGTAGAGGGTCTCTCCCGACGACGTTGCGCCCGGATACGCTGCGGCAAGAACCAGATTGGAGGGACCGGGAAGTGCAGCAACCTGGAGTAGATTATCGTCTATCTTGATCGTGCTCCCGAGGAGAAGTTGTGTCGTGAACGAGGTATTTGAACCAACAACATTCGTGCTCCCGTTGACCACTGATACTGTTCCTGAAATGGCTGTTTCAACCGTCGCCGCGAGCCCTGCGGTGCCCGCGCTGTTGTCGAAGCGAATCCATACGTTGGAAGCTGAGGTGTCCGTCTCCACGCGGATCGTGTACCGCCTGTCCTGCGCGGTCGGACTGGCGACGTCAGGAAGCTCGATCACATAGGCCTTGCCGTCCTGATCATATTCCGGCGGATCGACGATCTGTACGGTTATGCCGCTTCCCGACGGCGCGGCTTTCACGAAACGGCGAGTTTGAAGCGTCACCCCGCCCAGCGTCTGATGGGTCACGTCGATCGAATGCAGGAAGTCCGGATTCCCGTTGTAGAGATTGGAGACGGCGTATTTGATCTGTCCATAGCCTCCGCCGATATCTCGGTTGATCTGATAATTGCTTTTTCCCTGTGTGACAGCGTCGATCTTGATGAGAAAACTGTCGCGAAGATCGTCATCCGAACGTCCGTCTCCGAGCGACTTCGTGAATCGCACGTCGATTTCCCATCCGTCCTGCAAAACTGTTTTGTTGTCAGTCGGCCAGTAGAAGAAGAGTTCCTGTGCCGGAGCTTTCGCCTGGAGATTCGTCCGCGTCACCAGTCCGAAATGGCCGGCTGAGCCACTCAGCAGAATGTTGGTCGAAGAAGTCAACTCGACGAGCTTGACGACAATATCGACCGTGCCTGTATCCGGAACATTGATATAATTGAACCGCCATTCGTCCGGATAGTCACTGGTGATGTCGAGAGACGGAACAACTGCATAGGCCTGCGCCCATGCCTCATCGCCCGACGCATTGGTCCCGTTGCCATTCTCTCCCGCGGTCTGTCCATCGTCGTTGCTGTCGTCCTCATCGATGATATGATACCAGACCTCCGAAACGGTCGGGTCGGTCCTGAGAACGACTCCATACTCCTGCGACGGGAGATCGTCGCCATCGCTCGCCGGATAGATGATTTCGCCCTGCGGCGTCATGGTGTCGTAGTAGAACGACTTCACAAAGGTGTTGAAAATCGGGGCCCGACCGGCACGATCCAGGTCGGCCCGGCCGCGCAACACATGGAATCCTTCGACGAGTCCTGTTGAGACAAGCCCGTAGTCGTTGTGCGGATAGTAGGCAATGGTTTCCGCGTTGAAATTGGTGATCTCGAACACCGTCATCATGCTCTTCTTGCGGGCAATGTCGTAGTCCGAGTTCGGAAACGGAACATCCCAGGCAACATCGCCACCGTTCTGCACTTTGTAGCCGGCAATCTTGTAGCGAATCACCGTGCCATTGGTCATCGCCGGCAACTGGCACTGCCACCAATCCATCGAATTCGTGCCGTAATACCAGTTCATCTCGACGACTTTCGTACTTCCGACGCCCTCGCCTCCGGCGCCTTCCGGATAGGTCTGGCCATCGGTCGTGTAATAGAAGTGCATCCTGTTAATCTCGAACTGCCAGCCACTCTTGACGCGCACCGTAACGGGCGTTCCGCCTGCGCTCTGCGGGGGCGGATCAAACTGGTAGTACTGCGTCCCGGTGTGGTTCGTCGGAGCATTCTGCTGGGTCGGATCGTGATAGATCCACGAGGCCGTATTCTGGTCGCTGTCCCGACCTGTGTCCCCCGTGTTTATCGTCCAGCCGGGACTGCCGATATTGGCGACGTACGTCTCGGCGCCAAGCGAGCCGATCACGTTGTTGCTGTCGGTGTTGCGCGCGGCGAACTTCTCGCGATACTGGCGATGGACGAAGGTGGCCTGCTCGTAGCCGAGATCGATATCAATAGAATTAGCCGGCGAGTTATCGCGGAAACCGCCGAAGTAGTTCGTGGCCCCGTTCAGGTCGATGCCTCCGTCGAGTTTCAAGTTCACATTGGCCGTCGAACCGTCGGTGCGGACAGCAAACCGCAGGTTCGTTCCTGACGTGATTCGGGGCATTGTCCACGTGTAGGTGAAGTCGTTTGAAACGGGATCATCAACGCCATACGGATTGAAGCCAGAGTCACCGTCAGGACCGTCTTCCCGCTCGTACAACATCGTATCGGCCTCCTGGCCATTCTCGTGAATCGTGACGACGTCACCGGCCATCCAGAGATCAGAGGGTTCGGGACTGCGCCAGGAGAACGCGAAGTAACCTCCCGGCGGAATGATCAGGTCGTTGACGGTCTGGTTGCCGGGAACGGTGTAGTAGAATCCGGAGCCTGACGATGAGTACTGCCACAGTTTCGAGCCTGCGGGAAAAGTAGTCACGATACTGCGCGCCTGACCGTCGGCGAAATTATCGTTGAGCATGAACAGGAGAACGGTGCCGTCCGCGTCGGTCATGCCCCCGTTCGCGCGCTTGTCGCGACGCTCGTAAGCAACGACATCACTGTCGGACCACTTGGCAATCTGGTCAGCACGACCGAAGTGATTGTGGATGTAGATAAGATTGGGTATCCGATTGTCGCCAAACTGTCCGAGGTACGCCGTATTGGAATGGCGGGGAAAGGCGCCTCCGGATTCTCCCAGAGTCTCGGACTGATAGTTCCCGTCCGTGTAGATGTTCGGAAGGCCGGCTCGGGTCAGAATCAACGCGTACATCAGGGGGCGCTTGGAGAAATCTGAGAATGAGTTGTCATGACTCACGACGTAAGGGACGCCGGCGCCGGAACTGAACCACCCGCCCGATCCCGCGCCGTCCAGACCGCTGAGTGTCTCCCACGGATTGCCGATTTTGCTGTTCAGGGTCGATCTCAATCCCTCGTCGACAAGCCGCATTCCGGCCTCGATGTATCCGGTGAACCCGGGCGGCTCTCCCAGATGTTCGCCGAACATCATGAGGTCATCGCGAGACTGCTCTGTATTGAACACGGAGTCGCGATGGTTTCCCCAGTCGATGAAGCCGCGGGTCATGTTGAACTGCCACTGCGCCTGCCCCGTGTATCCATCGTTGCTCGCGTCCTTCGTCGCGGGATTCTGATCGCCGTAGAAGTAGTCCGGAACGTGCTTGACCGCATCGAGGCGGAGTCCGTCGACTTTCGTCTCGTTCACAAGCCAGCGGACGGACCGCATGAGGTATCCGCCGATGTCTTCGCTGTAGAAGGATTGATTCGTGGCGATCAGGTTTGTGGTGATGAGAGGGCTGTTGAAGCCGACCCATCCGAGCGTTGCGTGATAATCGTAGTACTGTGGCTCGTTAGGATTGCGGACGATGGATATCTTCGGCCAGAAGGTACTGCCTTCGGTCGTCCCGAAGTTGTTGTTCTGCCCGTTCTCCTGCGCGATGTCGATGAGGTCCGAGAAGTTCCTGTTCTGGATCTGCCAGACATCCGACCAGTCGCCGACATTTTCCCACTTGCGATAGAAACCTTCTTCCGTGACGCGCAGGTGAAAATCCTCCGGAACCATGCCGGGATATATGTCTATCGCTGTGTATTCGTTGTAGCCGGGCACATCAAACGCGCGATGGTTCATGATGTTGTCAAAGTAGACACGGATGCCAAAACGATGAGCCGTCTCGATCAGACGCAGCAACTCGTCTTTCGTTCCGTAGCGCGTGCGTATAGTTGATCTCTGGTTCTTGTCGCCGAGATCGAACGGGTCCCACAGGTCGTATCCGACGGAGAGTCCGCCACTTCCCTTTGTGGGCGGAGGAAGCCAGAGCGCGCCGTAGCCTACCTCGGCGAGTTCCGGCATTTTCATCGCCATGTCATTCCAGCCGAGATTGAAGAACTGGAGCATGACTTCCGCTCTGACCACGGGCGAAGGAAGGAGCATGATAAATGCCAGAAGAGCCGCTCCCAGCATCCGCAGAATCCGCGATGTTTGCATCCGTTTCAACGGCGTACCTCTATCCAGAACATACCCCATAATCGCCCGTGAGGTGCGGTCAACTGCGATACCCTCTCCATATGATGATCTGCGCCTGGAAACGTCCGGGGGAAAGTCGGCTTCGTTACATCAAAATCACTCGTCCACAGACCCATAAAACGTTTAAGGCATCTCCCATGTACAGCATAGGCGGAAACAGACTGAATGTTAAGAAAATGTTGGGCTATGCACAGGTATTTCCTTGCCCGCACCGATTCCTTCCGCACTTGATCGCGCCGCATCCCTGGCGACAGGCCAAGCGTTCTGTTTTGATAATTTCTCTAAGAAACGGCACAAAAAAGCCGCTAGTGAGGTATTAAGGGGGATCGGCCCATCGAATGACGGAAAATCTTACTATTCTCGAACACCCCCTCGTTAAGCACCATCTCATCCGCTTGCGGTCCATTCTCCATTCGCTCCATTCGTGTCGGACCACAGGTTCTTCTAGAGCATCAAGGGCTTACGACATTCCGAGCGACGGAAATTCGGTCTATGCTCATATTCCGCAGTTCGGAGATGCGTTTATGGCGTGATTTAGTATGGCGCAACATCCTATGAGGAGGTCAGTTAGCCAGGCGGCTACTTTTTCGTCTGTCTTGTTTTTCGCACGTTAGTTGGGGATTTGCCCGCCATTTTTGGCGTCAGAGACAGATAGCTCAACGGCTTTCGGGTCTGCTCGTTCAC
>JAHIZV010000072.1 GCA_018814445.1 Verrucomicrobiota bacterium
AGACATGCACATCTACGTACTCCGGCTGGTACTCGTTGACATGACTCATCGCGGGCCCCATCGGAATGATGGCGCCGGAACGCACGAAGAGAGGCAAAGTGCCCTGCGGGGCGCTGACATTCACCCAGCCGCCGCCGGTGGTCTTCGAGTCGTCCTGCCACTTGTACCATTCCACACCGGAAGGAAGATAGAGCCACCTGTCGCTCGCGTTGCTTTCGTATACCGGGGCCGCCAGCAGATAGTCTCCCACCATAAATTCGTAATCATTCTGATAGTGCGTTTCCGTGTCATACATGAAATGGAACACGGTTGGAGTATTCATGGGTATGCCGGTGACCGTCGACTCATGTGCCAGCGTGTAGATGTACGGCATGAGCTTGTAGCGGAACTTGATCGCATCACGGATGTATTCAGTATACGGACTGCCGAAAACCCAGGGCTCCTGGGGATTCGTTGTATCGATGTTGTGGTTCCGGAATACTGGATTGAGCGATCCCCACTGGGTCCAGCGCGTTAATAGATCACCCCAGGAGTCACCCATGAAGCCACCGACGTCGTGCCCGAAGTTGGCCTGACCTGAGATCATGACGCTGACGCCGAGCGGTATGTTGTGTCGGAGATGATCGTAACTGGCCACATTGTCGCCACTCCATCCCGTTGCATAGCACTGGATTCCGGGCCATCCCGCCCGACTGAGTACAAAAGGCCGTTTGTCGGGGCTCTTCTCCCGCAGTGCCTGGTGCGTCACTTCGCACTCGCGGACACAGAATGTGTTCTTCACATTCTGGTTCCACTTGCGGGAGTCTTCTGTTTCCAGCCCTCCGCCGAACCGGCCATCCATGTACCATATGAGGTCAAGGGGCATGTTTGCCTCGTTCGGCTCGTTGAGATCGTTCCAGATCGCCGGGAACGGGTAGTCGTTAAGATAGTCGACAAGCTTGCCCTTCCACCATTCCCGTGTCGCGGAACTGGAGAAATCAAGCCAGGAGACATTCCCGAGGAAGTTCTCGCCGACGTAGGTATTGAGGTAGCGATCTTTGGCAAAGTGCAGCCCGGCTTCCGCCTCGCCGTACATGGGATCTTCCAGCGTGAGACACGGCTCGACCAGCGGAACCAGATTGATGCCTTTGTTCTCGCAGTAAGAGATCATGCCCGCAACATCCGTGAAATTGGTGTTAAACGTAAGCTGGTGCTGCTGACCCGAGCGCTCCTGCGTGCCGATATCCAGATAGATCGCGTCGCAGGGGATGTCCTGGTTGCGAAATTCATCTGCCAGCCATTCTACCCAGTCCTGGTTGCGGTACGAGTGACGCGACTGGTGAAATCCCAGCGCCCACTTCGGCAGCATGTAGGCACGGCCCGTGAGTTCTGAGTAACGGGAAAGCACCTTCTTCATGGTGTGATCTTCGCCGCCACCGAAGAAGAAGTAGTCAAGCTGTCCGTCTCCGGCTTCGAAAGAGTATTGATCTCCCCGTTCCGAACCCATCTTGAAGGTGGGACGGGCTGGATTATTGAAGAAGACTCCGTAGGCGAAGGGAGGATGATCCTCCGTCCATCCCTGCACCCCGTAGAAGAACGGGAGGCTCATGTACATCGGGTTCTGGAATTCCCCCCACGCGAAGGTATCCGTGTTCCATCCCTGGATTGTGCGGCCCCGGCGGTTCAGAGGACCCGGGTATTCTCCGAACCCGAAGTAGACCTCGTTGCCGGGCATTTCCTTAACGGCCTTCAGTTTGAAACCTTGCGGCCACGCTTGGGTCCTCTGAATATCCACGTAGGAGGGATCATTTACGGGATGATAGTCAGGATTGAATTCCGTCCGGTCATCGCGAAGAAGGTAGTAGCCATCCGCGTCCTTGAAATGAACCTGGAAGTTGGGTGTTCTGACTATCTCCGCGATCATCTCCGGCGTTTCGATGGTGAAGGTATTGCCATTGTCAACGAACTCGGAAATAGAGCCCGGCCACTCGGCCCGGGGTTTGGCGATTGAAATCTCGTCCATCTCAAAAAGTCCGGCCCAGTGGAATCGAACGCGGAATACATCGGGTGCAAAAGGAGCCACCTCGACCGCACCGCCCGTCGCCAGAGAGCAAACCGCCTTCTTCTGTCCCGTCTCAGAATCCGTCACGATTTGAATGTCCGTTACGGCTCCGACCTGCTGAATATCTGCGATCGCCGCACCGGCCATCATCAGCATCAGCAGGCAACCTGTTATCCATCTGTATGTTCGCGTTCTCATTCTGTTGTCCCCTCCCGGTTCTCTGTATCCAGTTATAGTCCTGCTCTGTAGTTGTATTATGAAAAGACGGTCAGCTTGCGGTGAGAATGGTGTGTGATCAGTGCTGCGACCTCTTCTGTGGCGGAAACCTATTCAACCGTCGTCGCGTAGTTTCCGCCCCAGTTGTTGTCCCATACTTCGGATCCGCCGCCGGATACGACACACACCCATGTGACCGTCGAACCAGCCGGAAGACGCCCGAGATTATACTGCCACGCCGTATTGACACTGCCGAGTCCACTGTCGCGGTTGCCGGCCCAGTACATGTCGGCATAGGACCAGTTCTCCGACTTGCTGGCATCGCCGATCGCGTACAGCACACGCGCGGTCTGATTGGGACGGACCGGCCAGCTCTGAAGTTCCACAAAGAAATCCTGATCGTGTGCAGCGGGTTCGGTCCACGACATATTGCCGGCCCATTTCGGCGCATCGGCGGGATCTGTCGCGTTCACGCTGATGGAGAAGTCGCTTCCTCCGTTGTTATCCCAACGGGATGAACCAAATCCATCCACTACTTCGATCGCGTACCGCACAGTGACCCCGGGGTCGAACGAACCGAGGTTGGCATGCCACCAGTCGTTCTGACCGTTCAGACCGCCCAGTTCCATATCGGTTGACAGCCAGTTCTGGTCGTCTGTCGAGTAGACTACGCGCGCTGAAACAGCGGCACCCGCCGGGAAGCTTTCGATGTTAACCCATAGGTCTTCACCAGCATCCCACTCGCCCGTGAAAGGCCATGAGTAGCTGTGACCAATCCACGTGAGCGAGATTCCCTCGCCAAACGTCACATTCACCACGGACTCCTCGCCGGTATCGGGGAGCTTTACATGTAGTTGTCGATTCTCGACATCGTAATACCAGCCTTGCGGGTTAGCATGCAGAGTATTGAGGGCCGGATACTGCGGAATGAGAGTGCCATTCCACATGACTCCAAGAGCCTGGTTGACCGCATGGGCAATAATAACATGCACGCGTTCGCCAGGGTCGTATGACCCCTCGCGCGCCGCAATGGTGAACGACCAGGTGTTCCCTTCCCGTTCGCTGGTGAGATGTGTTGTCGCGTACTCGCCCGTGAGATAACCCATGGACTCACCGTCGTCCTCATAAAGAGTGAACTCACTGTGACCCTCGGGCCAGACATGAAAATCGACGTATCCCGGGGTGAACTCGTGAACGTTTCTCATCCACGGTCCCATCGGGATGATGGCGCCCGCTCTGGCGAAAAGAGGAAGGTATCCGATCGGCGCGTCAACGTTGTACCAGTTCCCGCCGACCAGTTTCTCGTCAGAATGCCAGAAGTACCAGTCCGAACCCTCGGGCAAATACACCCAGCGATTCTCAACACCTTCACGATAGACCGGAGCGGCCAGGAGCGATTCGCCGACCATGAAGTCATAGTCGTTGTTCCCGAACGTTTCCGTATCGTTTACGAAACTGAAAACGACGGGGGTATTCATCGGGATTCCACTGACTGTGGACTCATGAGCCAGCGTGTAGAGGTACGGCATGATCTCATAGCGGAACCTGATATTCTCGCGCATCAATTCCGTGTAAGGACTGCCGAACTTCCATGGCTCCCGCTGAATGTCCGTTTTCTTCGAATGGTTCCGGCAGTAAGGCGTAAGTACCGCCCACTCATGCCAGCGGGTGATCAGCTCCGCGCTCGGAGTGTCGATGAAACCACCCACATCGTGGCCGAAATTCGCCTGCCCCGAAATCATGACGCTGATGCCGAGAGGAATGTTGTGGCGAAGATGATCAAAGGCGGCGCGGTTGTCGCCGCTCCATCCCAGCGCGTAGCGCTGGATACCCGGCCAACCGGCGCGGCTCAGGACAAACGGCCTCTTGTCCGGATGCTTAGCTCTGAGGGCCTCGTGCGACAGCGAACACTCCATAATGCAGTAGGTATTCTTCAGGTTCTGGTACCACTGGCGGCTGTCGGATGGGTCGGCACTGTATTTGGCGTCCAGCCAGAATGCTGCATTCAGAGGAATGAGGTCGTCGTCTGCCGGCTCATTCAAGTCGTTCCAGATACCCTCGAAGGGATACGCGTCAAGGAAGTCATAGACTTCGCCCTTCCACCAATCGCGAGCCGCGGAACTCGAGAAATCGATCCAGGATACATTGCCAAACCAGATGTTCGTAATGAGGCTGTTTCCCGCGTTGTCCCTGAGCAAGTGACCTTGATCGAAAGCGTCCTGCCATTTCGGATCGCCGGTCATGAGCCAGGGCTCGACAATGGGCACCAGCTTCACACCGCGCTGGTCACAGTAATCGATCATGCCGGCGGGGTCTGGAAACTTGAAATTGAACTTGAGCTGCTCGATTTGATTGTCCGGATACCAGTCGTCCGCGTCCTGGTCCATGTAGTCGATATCGATGTAGACGGCATCCAGCGGGAAGTCGTGATTCGCGAACTCATCGGCAAGGGTCTCGACCCACTCCTGGTTATCATAGGACCAGCGGGACTGGTGATAACCGAACGCCCATTTCGGCAGCATGTAGGGCTTTCCGGTGAGCTCCGAGTATCGGTTCAGCACACCTTTCATACTATGTTCCGAACCGCCGCCAAAGAAGAAGTAGTCTATCTGTCCGTCACCCGCCTCGAACGAATAGCTGTCGGCCCATTCTGTACCCATGCGGAAAACGGGCCGCGCCGGATTGTTGAAAAACACACCGTAGGCAAATGCAGGATGCAGAGATCCGGCGCCCCGAACGCCATAGAAGAACGGCAGCGTCATGTACATAGGGTTTTGGAGCTCTTCCCAGTGATAGGTATCCGAGTTCCATCCCTGGATCGTGTGTCCTCGCCTGTTCAGCGGGCCGGGGTACTCGCCGAAGCCGAAGTAAGCCTCATCCCACGGCATCTCCTTGACGCTCTTGAGCTTGAATCCTTCAGGAAGTTCCTCCGTCCAGCGGACATCAGCGTAGGACGCGTCGTCCAGCGGCTGGTACTCCGTGTCGTACTCCGTTCTGATATCCCGCAGGAGGTAGAATCCGCTTTTGTCCTTGAAGTGAACCTTGAAGTTCGGACTTTTGACGATCTCGACGATGAGTTCCGATGTCTCTACAATGTACTTGTCGCCTTCATCGCGAAACTCACTCTCAACGGAGGTCCAATCCGGAAGCGGCTTCGCAATGCTGATATCTTCCTTCTCCCACATGCCGTTCCAGTGGAAACGCACGCGGATGAGATCGGGAGCAAACGGCGTGATTTCAAGGGCGCCGCCTGTGCTTACATCGAAAACGATGGTTTTATTGCCGCCGATACTGTCTGTCAGGATCGAGTTGCTTCCTAGAGAGCCTGCGATCTGGATGTCTGCTGACGATGTCAATGCCGCCATCGCCACGAGCATCCCCAGTGCCCATACTCGTACTTTTCTGTTTGTCCCCTGTGATTTCATCATAGTCCCCACATGAATCTGTTTCTTATATTCTCAGATCTCTTTTCTTCAGTTCACATCAATGTGATAGTCGCCCCCGCCGTTGCTGTCCCAGTGGTCGGCTCCCGCCCCGTCTTGAACAAGGATCGCGTATTGCAGGTGTGTTCCTGACGGAAACTCGCCCAGACTGATATGCCACCAATCGTTGTTTCCGTGCGGTCCGCCAAGTTCGAGGTCGATAGATTGCCAGGTTGCGCCATCCGTCGAGTAGATCACTTTCGCCGAGGTCGCGGCCCCAACCGGGTAGGACTCTATGTTGACCCATAAATCGTCTTCAGGATCGATGTCACCGTCGAAGGGCCAGTGGTAGGAGTTGCCGATCCAGTAGACTGGCTGACCGGCATTTACCGTTACATGGTAGTTCTGCCCGTTCTGGTTGTCCCAGTAGTAGTTGCCGCCGCCATCAACGATTGCGACCGCATACTGAATCGGTGTCCCGGCCGGGAAACTGCCAAGGTTCGCGTGCCACCAATCGTTATTGCCGTTGGGAGCGCCGACAAAGAGATCGACTGCGTTCCATGTGGCCCCGCCATCAGCCGAATAAACCACGATTCCGGATTCCCCGGCGCCTATCGGATAAGACTCGGCGTTAATCCACAGATCCTCACTCGCATCAAGCTCACCCGCGAACGGCCAGTTGTATGTGTTGCCAACCCACTGAACGGGATCGGGACCCGATCCCGCAAGTTCCTGGGCAGTCGCCTGACTGAAAGCAATTCCGATCTTGGCATTCTGCGCCGTGTTGAACGTTTCGAACTGCTCGATCAGAGGCATCTCGCGATGTTCCCACCCGGCGTTCTGAATGGCGCCGTCCACAAACTCCGTGTTCTCGACAGCCACAACGTAGACTTCGCCGCCCTGGCTGTTCTTCAGTCCGCGATAGCCGTTGCCAACGATTCTGGAAAGGTTGGCGTGACCATTGAGCATCAGGTCCATCTGGTTTGGACCCAGACCATGCCGCGAAAAGATTGTTCCGGCGTCGCTACTGATGCTGTATTCCGCAACGGCCGCATCCTTGCCATCAAGCAGCGTGATCTTCTTGGTCACTCGCCCGTCATGAGAAGTGAAGCTCCAGAAGCCGGGCCCCTGATACGGCGCAGATGAACCGGCGAAATCCATATCCACGTAGTGATGGCCGCCCTGCCCTGTGGAGTACCGATCCTTGAAAACAGAACAGCGGTTATTGTCGGCCTGCTCGTTCTCACTCTCCTGCGGAGGATTGGAGATAGGAACCCCAACCACTTCGCGCGCATCGCCGCCGTTCAGAGAGGGATCAAAAACAAATGCCTTGATTAGACGCGCACCCCAACGCTCGAAGCACAGGAAGACCTTGTCGTTTCGCAGCACGTACTCGTGCAATGTGTCATCATCGACGTCCTTTGCATAGGCCCAGGTCGCGGCGCCCTGCACACCTGACTTGATATCGTTTACCCAATCTGAGGCATCCTTCATGACGCCCATGTCGCGCACGTGACCATGCAGGCGAATCGCCCACCCGGCCGTCCAGTCAAGCGGCCAGTCATCAGCGTAGGAATTCGCTTCGGGGCGGTCGAACGTCGCCTGATAATTGCGGGACTGATACGCGTCGGCCCATGCGAGCCATGGCTTATCCGACGGCGGCCACCAGCCCGGAGGGTTCTCGTCATGCCAGGCCGTCTCGTAGATCATCGCGCTGTACGACCACTCGGAGAGTTTCTTCAGGTTAGGCGAGCTGATCTGCTGAATGGTATCCCACGAATCCCTGATCAGCGTTCCCGTGGAATTCATGTCGCCGTATTTCTTCATGCCGTCCGGCGCCCACCCGTCAATCACGCTGGCTTTGCGATGGTAGAAACTCTCTTCAAGCCCGCTTCCGTAGTACCATGTGTCGTAACTTCCTTCGGCTGCATGTTTCAGCCACTCGTACGTCTGCGTTGACTTGTCATAGACGTAACCGTGATCGACCACCCATGCGGGATCGTTCATAGCCCATTCGGCCACGTCTTTCAGATTCACCATCTCGATCCACTGATGGTTTGCCGCCCAACGCAGTGTGTTATGCCACTGGTCGGCATTTCCATTGGGGGTTGATGATGCGAAGGAATTACCCGCGAAGGCTTCCCAGTCATCAAACACAAGAGTGAGTTGTGCGTAGTCCGGGCTAAGCGCTTTCTGGAGCAGCGTATAGCGCGTGTCACGCAGCATGCCCCCATCATCGTTGCCGAACTTCGACTGGTCCTCGCGGTCGTTGATGATCATCGTATAAACGCCGTTGATCTTGTGAACCTTGTGCTGATACCACTCTTCGTCGTTGCCCTGACCACCCGCCCAGCGTCCCCACGAGTAGTCGTCCCAGCCCGGATTCCACTGCTCGTTTGGATAGAACCAATGGTGCAAATGGGTCACTTCATCCAGATACGTGGCAACGAATCCGCTCGACTCGATATCTTCGAAGGTCTTTCCGTCGAGCGGACCATCGGGCGATACGGACGGATGGCCGGTGTTGCTCCGAATGACACGCTCAGGAGTGTGCATGACTTTCATGTCCTGCTCGCTCAGCCCGAAGAGATGGTCAAGAAGCACGCTGTTCTGCTGAATGCTCTTCGTGTTCACCTCGCCCTCGAAACAGGGCATGATGTGCTCGGCGAGTACGCCGCCGATGATCGAGCCCGGCCCGCCTTTCACAAAGTTCCTGACACGCTCGACAAACGTCGGACCATCGCGCTCTGGATATCCCGGTTGATTCGGATCCTGACGAGCCCACATGAAAGACATCAGCAAGGTGCCGCTGATGTGCAGATTCATGGGCACATGGAACATCTCCGCCGAGTCAAGCGTCCGGACAAAGCCCGGATACAGGTTGATATCGCCGCGGTTGTTGAAGATATGTGTCTGCGTACCGCCCTTGGTTGCGACTGACTGATTGGCGTGCGCGACTGCGGCATATTTCGCCCGCCCGGCAACGTTTGCAGTACTGATTGCCCCGGAGAGATAGCCAGATCCGTTCCCCGAATCGCGCTCGATATATCCGAAGGTATCGACGATATCGCTTCCGCCAGTCTCTCCAGCTCCGCCGCTTGTGCCTTCGCGCGTCGTGTAGACCTGGATGTTCAGAGGACTGCTGCCATCCCATCCCATGTCAGTCAGCGCGAACCGGCTGATGCCAAACTCCACGCTGTCGAGATCCGACCGCCAGTAGGCGCCTTTCCATGCCCAGCCGAGAACTTCGTAGCTGCTGTTGTACACGTTGCCGGAGCCCGGGCCGTATGCGCCAACACATATCTCCCAGGGATTCGATGTCTTTGTATCAACGTCATCAGGAAGCCACTCGGCGCCGCCCGGCGCGCAGTCTACAGCGACATAGACATTTAACGATCCCTGTTCGGCGCCAAACGCCATATCAAAAAAGTCGACCCGAAAGAAGTACGTGTCACCCTCGTCGCGTGAGTAGACTGCAACGAGATCGCGCGACATATCCAGATCATCGCCGAACATGTAGTTGTCACCGTTGGTATCGAGTGCCCGGAGGTCAAACTTGTTCCAGTCCTGAAACTCCTCGTACCAGGCCACGCCACGCTTGTCCGTGCCGATCCATGGACCCGGGCCGACAGTGATCGCACCCGCCATGATGGATGTCGCAAGGAAAGCGGCCAGGCAAACGCCCGTCACTCCAGCTTTGATGTTGTTACTTGTTCTCTTCATCATTTGACATTCCCGATTTAACATGGCGACCAGCCAAAGCGTTTAAGGTCGGCAGGCGCAGCATGGGCCGATGG
This sequence comes from Verrucomicrobiota bacterium, assembly GCA_018814445.1. Classification (GTDB taxonomy): domain Bacteria; phylum Verrucomicrobiota; class Kiritimatiellia; order JAHIZV01; family JAHIZV01; genus JAHIZV01. Next base: position 9,477 of record JAHIZV010000072.1, read on the forward strand.
TTGTTTTTCGGATCCTCTGGTTCAGCCGTCCCGGCTAATTCACGTACGCATGGAAATCCTGCCCTGCGTTGTTGTCCCAGATGTGATTGCCGAGGCCATCATAGACAACGATGACATACTCGATGTGTGTCCCGGATGAGAAACTGCCCATGTTGACATGCCACCAGTCGTTGTTTCCTTCCGGCCCGCCGATGGACATAGGCATCGCCAACCAGTCCGCCCCGTTCTCGGTGTAGACGACATAGGCAGATGTTGCCGCACCCGCAGGCCAAGTCTGGCAGTTGATCCAGATGTCGTCCGATGAATCGATCTCACCATACCAGGGCCAGTGATACGTGCTGCCGACCCAGTAAACTGGTTCAGCCGCCGCGGCACTTCCCTTCTGAAGTTGCGGTACGCTGATCGAGCCCCAGAGAAGCCGGACGTCATTTCCGTCGGAAACCAGCGTGCTCAGATGTCCTCCTGTAGGCGCACTCGCGACGTTGCCGGCGTCGCTCCACGTCGATCCGTCGGCGCTGATGCGGAAGCTCGCGCCCTCAAGCGTCTGCCGGACTATCGCGATGCTTCCGTCTTTACGCTCCGCCATCTTGACAACGCGGGAGTTGTCGTACTCATGTCCTACGTTCTGTGACGCCCACTCTCCTCCGCTGCTTGTCCAGATACGGGTGTAGTTGTCGTAGTATGGATCAAGGGCAACCATAGCTTTGTGTTGCGTACACATCAGGTCGATGTTCGCCAAACCCCGGTCTCCGCCAAGGTCCTTCTTAGTCCAGTTTATGCCATCGGTGCTGCTGGCAACGCGAACATTGCCGTTATAGCCCACTGGCCGGTATGGATAGGCGATGTAGATTCCATTGTCGTTTGCAGCAACTTTTAATGATGAGTAGAAATTGCCGTACTGTGGCGCCTCGTCCACAAGGACGGCGGGAGCCCATGAATCGCCACTGCTCGTGCTGCGATAGATCCAGATCTTGTCCGCGCCGAAAGACTCGGAAGCTGTACTGCAAACGACAATCACCTCACCGAGGCTGGGCACGCAGATATCCACTTTCTGAATCGTGGACCCTGCTTCCGGAGTGAAGTGCGGGTGAACTGGACCGTCATTGAAGTACCCCTGGTTCCATGTGGTTGAGCGAATGTGCACGGTGTCGCCGACCGGATACGCGACGAAAACCACGTTCTCGGAAGCAGCAACCGCGATATCCTTCACCGTCTCCGCCTCCGCCCCCTGATAAAGGGTAGAACCGAGACTGGGAAGAAGGTCATTTGCCCGAAAGCGCTGGCAGAACGCCACGTTCCCGACGGACCCGGCCAGAAATACCCATTGATCGTTCACAACAACTTCTTCGGCGCGGTATGACCCGTGGTACGTGTCGAAAGTGATCGGAGTCTCAAAGCTGAGCGTATCGGCCCCGCCGCTGATGGTAACCTCGTAGTTGGCGCCGTCGTTGCTATCCCAGATGACTCCACCCCAGTCATCCCAACCATGGAAGTAGTATGAAACAGTCGAGCCAGCCGCGAACGCTTCTGAAGGAGAGTACTGCCAGACAGAATTACCATCAACATCGCCGATAAACTGCATCTGTTGAAACGACCACTCGCCATCGTCCACCCGGATACCGACGCCCGCGTGCAGCCCGAAGTAAGACTGGTTCATCATAATCTGGAACGTGCCAGGATTGCCTTCGTCATGACGAACAAAATCCCCATACACACCCATCCACGACGGGAACGCAGAAGCCGTACTCGCAAGGACAAGAAGATTTGCCGCAAAAACACAGAGTTTCTTCATCACACACCACTTTCTCTTTCAGAGTTGTTCGTTAAGCACCGCGCACCTGCGGAAGTAAAACGTTTTACTTATGTTTCGCTGATACATTTACTTGCGAACTACTGCGATGTAAAGCGTTTTTCCATGACTTTTTTGTTAGCTTCACAATGTGTTGTCCGTATGCCGGTTACACAGAATTGCAGGTCTGCTTAGGCAACGCCTCGCCCGATTTGGCACCGGAATGCTCTGGGCATCAGGTGATCCAGTTAGAACACGGCAGACCACGGGTAAGAGAAAAGCGGGGGCAACCGTTTCGGATTGCCCCCGCTCTTGATTGTCCTTGGAATCTGCCGCCATGGAGGGGGGAGGGAGAACAGACAGATCCCAAGGCAAAGAGTCACTATTCAATTGTCCAGTTCAAGCGCTGCACTAGCGTTGTAATATACAGTTACACACCATATGCGCACAAGTAAAGCGTTTGACACACTAATTTTGTCTTTTCCTTATGCACAACAAATCAGACGGAAAAAGCCCCGCAGCAGCACCTGCGGCCACTGCGGGGCAAGTTCTTTGCTCCAGCATGATAGATCACATGTTAGTTCACCCAGGCGTGGTAGTTGGCGCCGTTGTTGCTCGCCCAGTGGTCCTGCCCTACCCCGTCTTGAACCAGCACAACATACTCAACATGCGCACCGGAACTGAAAGGACCCAGATTCCCGTGCCACCACTCGTTGTTGCCATTCATGCCATCGGTAAACATGGGCTCTGAGTACCAGGTGACTGCGTCATCGGTATAGACGACATAGGCGGCCACTGCGGCATCCGCCGGCCAGACGTCGACATTCACCCATAGATCATCTGACGCATCAATCTCACCGTCCCACGGCCAGTGGTACACGTTGCCAACCCAATAGACGGGTTCGCCGCCATTGACCGTTGTGAAGAAGTTTCCGCCACCGTTGTTGTCCCAGACTTCCTGCCCGTCGCAGGTCTTCAATAGAAGCGCGTACTGGATAGTCGAACCTCCGGCGAAGGTGCCCATATTGACATACCAGTGCTCTTTGCTGCCAATCGGATCACCGATACTCATCGCGACCGAACCCCAGGTGCCGCCGCCGTCTGTTGAGTAGACAATGAGGGCTTCATCAACTGCCCCAAATGGCTCGACGTCTGCGTTGATCCAGAGAATCTCGCCCACATCCAAGTCACCATCATAAGGCCACTGATAGGTCGTGAATCCCGTGAGCTGCGGGCATTCCTTACCACAGGAAGTCTGCCAGTAGTCGTGGTTCCACCAGAGATGGCGCAGGCCGTCGCCGAAGAATGCGTCCCTGATCGTGGGATATGTTCCCCCGCTCCAGGTGCCGGGAATGGCCACGGGCGCATCTTTGCTCCATGTATTGCCGCCGTCCTCCGTGCGGAACACTTTGTAGTACGTACTGCTGTAGTCTTCTTTCTGCAGCGCGAGAAGTGCGCCGTCATCGTCGACGCTGAGCGTGACCAACTGTGAATTGTGAGAAAGCTCGTCCGGCAGCATTTGGAAGAGCAGGTCCCATCCGGAACCATTCCACTTGCGCATCTGGGTTCCGTCTCCCGGATAGGATTCGCTGCCGACGGCATATGCGCCGCCTTCATAGACCGCCAGGTCGCCGCCGCCAAAGTACTTGCCGCCGTCGATGCTGCTGACCGACCAGTCTTCACCATCTGAGCTTGCACCCACGTAGTAAACGTTGTGCGCCGCACCCGACCAAAGCACTTTGAACGCCAGGAAGTAGGTGTCGCTGTTTGAGTCGAACTCCCAGGGGAACTTAATCATCGGGCCGTTACCCGCTCCCGTGTAGTCGACTACTTCGTTTACAGTGCCCCAGGTCTGACCGTTGTCCGCGCTTTTGACTGACCAGATCGATATTGGATAGTTGTAGTATTGGCTTTGTGGATTCTTCTTACCGAACGCGACAACAAATTCGGAGTCGCCTCGAGAGGCAATCTCAACGCCCGAGAGGGCGTCGCCGGGAAGTTGAAGAACCGAGGCCACGCTGAAGTAGCTGCCACCATCCACACTGCGGTAGATGGTGAGCTGCGAACCGTCAACTTCTGCCGCGAGGATCACTGAATCATTCGCCGCTACACAAGTCGCGCCACCCGCGACACCGGCTGTGCCCGACCATTCGGGCGCGCAGTCACCGGCAGTGCCGAGATGAAGTGTTCCATTCTGAATTCCGTACAGAGCTGAGCCATGAACCCATACATCATCCATGCCCGGCACAGCTTCCGAACCACCGAAGACTCCGTTCCCCGCGAACAGCGAACTCTGGCTGTAGTAGTTGGCGTCATACGGATAGAGCCAGAGAAGGTGAATACGGCCCTGGTGGCTGTCCACCCGGATCAGCGTCGAACCAGTATCCATCTCAACAAGCGATGAGGCCGGAACCCAGTCATTGCCCGAATTCCGATACACGGCATAGTGATCCTGCATCTTATGAATGAGGAATAGATCTCCACTGATATCCCGCGCCAGGAACACGCGGGTTCCACTGGCATAAGCGTCCTTCGACAGATTCATGCTCGTCTCGCCAGCGCCGTTCCAACGTCTCACTTCGATCGTGTTTGAGTAGTAAGGATCCAAAGCAAAAACAGCGTCGTTGTCCGTCACCACCATGCTCCAGTTCTGGGCTGATTTGCTGCCCAGAAGCGTGTCGCTTGTCCAGTTCTGACCATCGGCGCTATGAGCGGCGAAGATCGTGTCCTCGTACGCCTGAACAGTGAAGCGGGAACCGACAAAGATATCTGTTCCATTACTTTCGACCCTGAGTTCGGAGAACCAGCCCATCGGCTTCTCACTGATCAGTACCGGTGACTGGAAGGCAGCTCCGACGCCGTAGCTCATGACGGACCAAAGCTGGCGGGAGCCGTAGTAGTAGTCGGTATCAGGATTGACCGAGTATACAATGACAATCTGTCCACCTTTGAAGGTGACATCGTACGTGTAGACATTAGGACCGGCATTAATCTCGATCGGAGCAGAGAATGTTGATCCGCTGTCGGAGCTCTGGTGCACGGTCAGCTTTCCGGCTTCGGAATCGTGTTCAACGACAACAACCGAACTGCCCCTGATCGCAATCTTCGATCCGCCGGAAACAGAAAGTGACCCGGCGTAGTTGATTCCCTGCTCGGAGATATACCCGGGCTGAATGGTCGCACCGTTCAGCGCATACGCCCGGTTGCCATAGAACGCGACGTCCTGGACTGCCGAGGGCCCGATCAGCAAAGTCGGGCCGAATGCGAGATCCGTGTTCTCTGCCGCAGTGAACGAGTAGTTCTGCTCACTATTGCTGTCCCACACCTTTGCGCCGCTGTAGTCTTCCCACCCCTCGAAGTAGTAGCTGACCGTCGAACCCTCGGGGAAGGCCGTCCCAGGCGCAAATTGCCACATCGAGTTGTTGTCGACGTGACCGACGTAGTCCATGTCATAAAGGCCAAAGCCGCTGCCGTTGACGTCAATTCCGACGCGCGCATGCAGGCCGGGATAGTCGTCATTCATTAAGATTGTGAACGTGCCGGGGTTGCCTCCATCATGCCTCTCATATGCGCCGTAGACCCCTATCCATGAAGGGAATGCCATAGCCATGCACGGAAGGAACAGGGCAACGAAGGTTAACGTTCTGAAGCTGATCGAACTGCGAATACGCTTTGCGTAATTGTACACTGCTTTTCTCCTTGGTGAATTCCTCTGCCAACGTGATTTCCCGGACGGGAAATTCCAGGTGCCTGACTGATGCGTCGAGAGATTCAGAATCTCATTGATCTCTTTTCCATCAATGTCTGATAGAGGGAGACGACGCGCAGTCGTGACTGCTCAAGATAGAACGAACCGTTCTCGGAGACGATTCCTCCGTGAACACTACTGCCGCCCTCGGACGCGCAGCCATCAGATGTAACTGACGATTCGACATCCGAAAACCCGGCCGTCCCGACATCTGCCTCACTGTTTCTTTGAGCATTCATCTTCAACTGTCCTTATCGTAACTCCCTAAGCGTCCCGACGCGGGGCGACGGGGGAGACCACCCCGCGCCAGGAGCTGTGGGGTTCTTACTTCATCAATTGTTCTTCACTCGCTGTATGGAACGTCGGCGCATCTTCAATCGATAGGTCCATCTGCCTTCTCATGCGTTCGCAAAAAGCGCAGAGGCCCTGGACCTGGCGAGCGTGCTGACGCACTCTCGTTGTCCACCGCACTCTCGCTTCTGCTTTCGACATTCTCTGCATGACGGTATTCCTGTTTAGTTCTGTTGATAGCAGCAGTTCGTCGGCTAGTTGACCCATGCGTGGTAGTTAGCGCCGCTGTTACTCGCCCAATGGTCCTGCCCAACGCCGTCCTGAACGAGCACGACATACTCTACGTGGGTGCCGGAGCCGAAAGATCCCAGGTTCGCGTGCCACCACTCGTTGTTTCCGTTCAGCCCGTCTGCGAACATGGGCTCCGAGTACCAGTTCGCTCCGTCGTCGGTGTAGATCACATAACTGGCGACCGCTGCACCCGCTGGCCACACATCGGCGTTGACCCAAAGGTCTTCGCCCGCGTCAATTTCACCGTCCCAGGGCCAGTGGTACACATTGCCGACCCACTGCACAGCCGTGCCCGCATTCACCGTCGCGTAGTAATCCTGCCCGTTGTTGCTGTCCCAGTGATCATCACCAACTCCGTCAACTGCCAGGACCGCGTACCGGACTGTCGTGCCCGGGGCGAAAGAACCGAGGTTGACATGCCACCAGTCACTGTCGCCATCCTGACCGCCAAGCACCATTTCTGCCGAGTTCCAGTTCACATCGTCAGTGGAGTAGACAACCTTGACGGATACAGCTGCGCCTATCGGGTGAGTGTGTGTGTTGATCCAGAGATTATCGCCCGCATCGATTTCACCGTTTGCCGGCCAGTTATAAGTGTTGCCTACCCATTCAATCGGAGCGCTGCTTCCGGCCGTGCCGGTCTGCCAGATCACTTTCTGCTGATAATCGTCTGTGAATCCGAGCCAGAGAACGTTAACGGCATCCTGTGATCCAAAGGATTCCATGATCCTCGTCGAATTGGCCAGTACAGCGGGGACCGGAATAAGCGTCTTTGAGCCGTAGCTTGCGCCGCCGTTGTTGCTGACGAAGTAACCTGGCTCAAGGGTCCAGGTTCCGGCCAGGAAGAAGATGATTTCTCCGGAAGGTCCTTTGGAGAGTTCGATCTCTGCGGCTTCGCCATTGCCGGGAACCAGTGTCTCGGGCCAATTGCCGCCATCGTATCTCCAGACCACCGGATTCCCGAGCCATGATTCCTGGCTGTACACACCGTTGAAACTTGAGGCCATGAAGACATCCGACTCAGCAACAAGAAAGGCCATTCGCACCGTGTTCATGCGGGGGAATTCGATGGTCCCCAGTTCCGTGATTCCCCATGAAGCACCGTCAGTGCTCTGAGCGACTTTGAAATCGGCGTCGCCGAATCCCCGGCTGTCAGCCTCCATATATGTATAGCCAACAAACAAACCGTCGTCGTTCGAGCCGATCTCGCCCTCGAAATACGCAAAGAAATTGCTCGAAGTGTTCTCCTCAAGAAGAATCGGCGAAGACCAGGAAGCTCCGTTGTCTGCGCTCGTCACGACGTAGAGAGCGGCACTGTGAGGCGGAGTGTAGCTTTGGGACCTCGTCGCGTAGAGAAGAGCGAAGCCATCGGCGCCGAAAGCCGTGATATCCTGTATGTTCCCGAATGGCAGAACTGACGGAGCGGAGAAACTCAGACCGCCGTCTGCGCTCGTATAGGCGGTGCTATTAGAGAAGGCGCTGTGGACGACAAGAATATCGTCGCCATTTGCCGCAACCTGTCCGCTGTTGAACCACTCTCCACTGTCGATGACGACTGGTGTGGACCAGTTACCTGTATCAAGGGAGCGAACCGTCAGCGACAGCTCATTTGAGCCGCCCGTGACAACGTAGGCCGATCCATTGTCAGCGCAGATATCTGACAAGCGATCGGAGACCTCAATGCCTCCATCGAAAACGATCGACCCGCCATTATCCTGAGCTACGAAGGAGTAGTTGTTACCCCAGTCGCTGTCCCATGTATTTCCGCCGAAGTCGTCCCACCCATGGAAGTAGTACTCGACTGTCGCACCACCCGGGAATGCCGCGCCCGGTGCGTATTCCCAAATGGAATTCCCGTCGACGTTGCCCGTGTGAGTCATCCAATGCTCTTCCCAAGCGCCTTCACCGACCTTGATGCCGACTTTCGCGTGCAGTTCGCTGTAGTCTTCGTTCATCAGAACGGTGAACGTGCCGGGATTGTCTCCATCATGGCGCTGATATGCGCCGTAGACGCCAATCCAGGAAGGAATTGCCATCGCCGCTTGAGTGATAGTTGCCAAGGCTATTGTTGCTATCAGTTTCTTCATCTCATTGTCCTCGCCAAATCGTCCGTGAGTCCCTATTTCGCCAGTACGTTGAACCAGTAATCCTGTCCGCCGTTATTGTCCCAATACGTCTGGCCGTCGACCGTGTAGTACACGGCGAAACCAATGAACCGGTCGACGCCATACCCGCCCATGTGCTCAGTTCCGTCGAGGCTGAACCAACGGGAGAGAAATCCGTTGCGATGGACGCGGGTGATGCCGGCGGGCTCAACATCGACACCGTACTGGAGATATCCGCCACCCAGGTCGTATTCGAAAGAAGCCTGGGCAACATTGACGTTCGCCCAGCCATCGTCGCTCCAGACCACGCCGATGTCCTTGTTCGCGCCGAGATCTTCAACAACGATGTCGACCCAGAAATTCAACTCGTAATCGGCAGTGATGCCGTTCGCGTTGAAGTAGTCTCCGCCCCATGCTCCGAATGCGGCGACGCTGACGGGATTAACTCCACCGCCACCAACTGTGAAGGAGTAGTTGTTACCCCAGTCGCTGTCCCAAAGCTGTCCACCCCAGTCATCCCAGCCATGAAAGTAGTAGCTGACTGTGGATCCCTGCGGGAAAGTGAAACCGGGCGTGAATTGCCACATCGAGTTACCTTCGACATTTCCGACGTAGACCATCTCATAGAGAGCCCATTCGCCGCCATCCACCTGTACACCAACGCCGGCGTTCAGACCGTAGTAGTCCTGATTCATCAGAACGGTGAACGTCCCCGGATTGCCATCGCTATGACGCTCAAACCCGCCGTACACTCCCATCCACGATGGAAACGCAAATCCGCTGGTCGCGACCAACCCGATCACAAGGGCCATTAAGAACTTCATTCCCCGTTTACTCTTAATCCTCATTCTCCCAATCCTCCAATAACTCCTAAACAAGTCCCGATCATCAACTCAATGGTAAAACGTTTTACTCCTGACTTGGCTATATTGATACCCGGCCATTTATTCGAAGTAAAGCGTTTCAGTAACTTTTTTTGTCGTTTTTGTAATTCGGTGAAAATGTGGGGTTTGCGGCATGAAGTCCGGAAGTTTGGAACCGCGAATTGACGCTAATTCACGCGAATACGCGTGCGTAACTCATCTGCTCCTTGATGCTCAGGGACGATGACAGAATCATGGGGAGGTCGGCATAGGAGCGTTCACCTGCCCCTCAACTACTAGATTGTCACGGGCTGAACTGCCAAACCGAGTTCTGGCGAAGTGATCCAGTGTGTATCGCAGCCACGGGATAAACTTCACATGCGGAGGAGAAGACCAATTCAACGGCATCAGTTCGCCATGACCCCGGGTCTGTCACCAGTTCCCCACACCTTCTCACCTCCTCACCTCAACGGAGGTCGGACATTCGCCGGATATCCGGGAAGCTTTTCAGCAAGGACTTGCTTGATCGTGGATATGTTTGAACCGCCGGATGGCGAGTCGTACGCTTCGGCTATCTCGCGCTGAAGATCCCCAGCCCTTTCCCCGTCCTTCTGAACAAGCGCCTGACCGAGCTTCACGTACATGCCCGGACAATGATTCGCCTGGGCACTCACCCAGCCGCAAGCACCTTTCGCGTAGGCGTCGAGGATGTGTTTGTCACCGCCGACAAAGTAGTGCGGCGTATGTTCGATCAGGGAGAAATCTCTTGCTGAATCCTTGATGCCGAAATGCTCGACCCGCCGGAGTATTTCCGGCGTCAACGGATTCTGCGTGTGCCGCGGGAAGTTGTAGAGGAGAAAGGGAATCTCAAGATTCTGCCCGATCGTGTTGAAGTATTCGATCAAGCCCTCTTGCGGCGCATCGGCGAAGTAGTACGGAGGAAGCGCAACTACGGCATCGGCACCAAAGTCCTCTCCCCTTTTCGCCTCATCCATTGTCATGGCAAGGCTGTCACTCCCTGAGTGCAGTATAATGACTCCCGGGAAATACTGCCGGGCGATTTCAAGAGTGATCTTCCGCTCTTGAGGGGTCAGAGAGAAGAACTCTGCTGTCGTGCCGTTTACAAGGATGCGCTTCACACCCGCCGCCGCGAGCATCTCCAGGTGCTCGATGAAGCTCTGCTCCCGTATCGCGAGCGACGAGTCAAACGGAGTGGTTACTGCAACGACAAGTCCGGACAGGTCGACTGCCGCAAAATCCTTCTGAAGGATGGTGTCGAAACGCTGGTACAGGTCCTCCGAGACCGACTCGATCACCAGTCGATAGTCATCGCGGCAGTGCAGGTGCATGTCGGCCCAGCTCTTGCTCCCGGCCCCGAACTTCTCGAATTCTATGAGGTTGCTTTGAAGGAATGTGTGAACGGCTTTCTCGCGCGAGTAGCCTCTCTCCGTTATGTCGCGGGACACGCGAGTTGCCAACTGGGTCTTCCAGTCGGAGTCAATGAAGATGGAGAAGTCGACCAGGTCTCTGACTTCAGGATACGTCGATATCTCTCCATCCAGAACCACGATCCGAGAAGGCTCGAAGCGCTCGGTCGAGTCCGCGTGGCCCGTTGCGTTGTTGTAAACAGGCTTCTCAAACGGCTTCTTCGCGCGTGCGAGCAGGAGATGCTCACGCAACAGTTCAATGCGGTTGGCCGCAGGATGCGCACCGAGCAGGTTCCTCGCATGGCGGACTTCACGCGGCGTCTTATAGTCGTCCAGCGTAAGAACCGAAGCATGCAGAAGACACCGGGCAAGTTCGCGCGAGAACGTGGATTTTCCGGTTCCGCCCGGACCTCCAACCGCAATGAGTACCGGTCCCTGCACCGCAGCAAAGTTCTCTTCCAGAAGTTCCGCAACTATTGCCGTCGCACTTCGCCGCGTTCTGGCGCCGCCTTTATAGGTCACATGCGTGATGCTCTTGTGCATGTCGGCATTATGCCGGGGGCGGGAAGTAACGCAAGTGTACGAGATGAATTATGCCTCGTCCCGGATCTTCGCAATAACGGTCCTGAGCGCCTTGGCAATCATCGTGAAACTGAACGGTTTCTGGACGAATATCTCGTCTTCAGCCACGTTGCCCTGCGTGAGAATGTGTTCCGTATATCCCGACATGAATACTATCCCGATGCCGGGATATTCCTTTTTGAGACTGTCCGCGAGTTCCCGTCCGTTCATGCGCGGCATGACGATATCCGTTATGACGGCATGCACTTCTCCATGATGCTTCTTCATAACTTCAAGGGCTACCTCTCCGTCAGGAGCATCGATCACTGTGTATCCGTTCCTGGCTAACTGGCGCGACAGGGCCCTGCGAACCATATCTTCGTCCTCAACGATGAGGATCGTCTCGTCACCCGACAGATCCTGCTCATCGCGGACATCGGTCTCGGCATGCGCTGCCTCCGCTTCCGCCGATGGAAGGAATACTTTGAAGGTGGATCCCTTGCCGACTTCACTGTAGACACGAATCGTTCCCTTGCTCTGGTTGACAATGCCGTAAACCGTCGACAACCCTATTCCCACGCCCTTTCCTTGCGGCTTGGTTGTAAAAAAGGGCTCGAAAATCCGGGCGAGGACGTCATGAGACATGCCGGTTCCAGTGTCGCTGACTTCGAGCAGCGCGTATCCTCCCGGACTGATATCGGAAAAGGTATCGTCGGCAGTGAAGTTCTTCGTTTCCACAACGAGCCGCCCTCCTTTTGGCATGGCTTCGCGGGCGTTCACGGCCAGATTCATAATAACCTGCTCGATTTGGCCTCGGTCTGTCTTGACCATGCAAAGATCGCTATCTATATGCAAAGACACTTCAATATCTTCACCGAGAAGCCGGTGCAGCAGCATCTCCATGCCCCTGATGATGTCGTTCAGGTTAAGCACCTGCGGTTGAAGCACCTGCCTGCGACTGAACGCCAGCAACTGTCGCGTCAGCCTTTCCCCGCGCTCGACCTGCGTTCGCACTTCTTCCAGGTCCTGCACGAAAGGACTCCCCTTTTCAAGATCGAGAAGAAGAAGTTCAACATGTCCCAATATGGCCGTCAGAAGGTTGTTGAAGTCGTGAGCCACCCCTCCTGCAAGTCTCCCGATCGCCTCCATCTTCTGCGTCTGGCGGAGGGATTCTTCGCTCTCTTTGAGTTTCGAGTCAGCCTCCTTCTCCCTGGTGATATCCTGAAAGGCAATCACCACGCCGCTCACAAAGCCGTGTTCATCCTTGGTCGGAGTGACGATGAAACGCACGGGAAACATGCTGCCGTCCTTTCGAACGAAGATTTCATCCTCATCCAGCAATGGCTCGCCCGTATCGATAACGCGAAGTATCCGGCAAGTATTCGCGTCATGCCGGGAACCGTCCGGGTTCAGATAATGAAATGCTTCGACTGCATCCTTTCCAAGAAGCTGAGATGCATCCCATCCGAGCAGGCGAGCGCCCACCGGATTGACAAAACTGATTCGCCGTTCAGCATTGAGCCCGAAAATACCTTCACCCACGGAATCGAGAATTACTTCGTGTCTATGCAACACCTCCTGAAGGCTGGCGCGGGACTCCTCCAGTTTGCCTGTTCTTTCGGCCACCAGCTTTTCCAGTCGTTCGCGATGGTCTTTGACTTCAGCGACCATCGTGTTCATGGCCACCGCAAGTTCACGCACTTCCGAAAAGCCCTCCGACGGCACAGCAACATTCAAATTCCCTTCGCTTATGTCCCTTGCGGCAGCAGCCGCTCTTCCTATCGGGTCCGCCAGTCTCTTACCGAAAAGGATTCCCATCAGAACGCTCAGAAGCACAGTCAACACGCCGACACCGATCAGGGTCGTCTGCTGTTGCCTTAGAGAAGCCATAACCACATTGTGCGGACGTATACAGATGAGCCTCCAAGTCTGGCCCGTGTGTGTCTGCTCGGAACTCATTTCCAATGAAGAGAACAGGACTCGTTTTCCGGACTCCCCGGTTGCGATACCTTCACTCACAGTTCCGAGCATGACGTCGTCACCCAAGTCGCGGAACTTATCCAACTCTCTGGTCCTGTCAGGATGAGAGAGGATATTGCCGTATGAATCCAGCAGCACCATCTCACCCTCTCCGCCCAGATCGGCACCATTCAGAATGCGCGAAATCTCGGTAAAGGAGATTCTCGCGAGCAGAACACGAAATACGTTCCATTCGCTGTTTCGCACAGGTTGATAGAGTGTGACGTGAAGTCCGGGACGATCGATCATTTTGTGCGGAGGCGTTGCGATGACCTCCCCTGCCATAGCTCTGCTGAACCACGGGGATCTTTCCGCATCTTCCCAATAGCTGTACAGACTGGATGCTATCGGGACGCCTCTTCTGTCGTAGAGGGAAATATCTGAGAAAACCCTGTAGATCGAATGGAGGCCACGAAGGTAGGCTTCGGCCTCTTCCCGGGTCAAATCGAGCTTCCGAAGGCGGGGATGAACAGCAGAGACAGACAGATCGCTTGCGGCGTGCGTCATCAGAGAAGTTATCTCCCTGACCACCTCCTTTCCCACCATACGCATGCTGCGGATTTCGCGATTAATCAGCATGTTGCGGGTGTGCAGGACGAAGAAGATCGAAATGGCCACAAGCGGGATCAATGCGACACACAGCAGATACTGCAGCACACTTCGGCGTATTGAAGGTACGGATCTCACCAGCTTCCTCTCACTCGATCGGCTGTTCCTCGTCGGACCCGGCTGAAGACATCTCCATTAGTTGAGCCCATGTTGAGTTGAAGACGGGAGAGAGAACCTGATCCAGCTTCGTATACATCTCGCACCTGGCAAGCACTTCCTGTGGCGGGTAGATTCCCTCGTCTGCGAGAAGCTCTTCATCAGTCAGCGCCCGGGCCGCCGCATTCGGCGTGGCGTACCAGAGCTTGTTGGCGTTATCAGCCGCAATTTCAGGTTCAAGAAGGTAACTTATCAGGGCGTAGGCAGCGGAAGCATTCCGCGCGTCACGAGGGATACAAAGACTGTCGACCCACAATGCGCCCCCCTCTTTCGGAATGACATAAGCCAGTTCTTCATGCTCATCGACAACGTTCCCGACATCACCGCTGTACATGGGCGCCGCCCAGCACTCTCCGGAAATCAGGGCTTCGAGAATGGAAGGGGCAGGGGTATAAGCGGCCACCAGCGGAACCTGCTCGATAAGCAACTTGCCGGCAGCCTCGAGTTCTGCCGGATCATGGGAGTTTATGGAGTAGCCGAGAGACTGCAGAGCTACACCGAAGTCCTCCTGACTGTCATCCAGCATCATAATGCGGCCGGCCAGGTTTGTATCCCACAGCACGCCCCACGAATCGGGCTCTTCATCCAGTTTGTCGGACCGGTATGCAAGCACCGTGGTTCCCCATAAGTAAGGAACGGAATACTTGTTCCCAGGATCATAAGCCTGATTCACAAACTCCGGCGACAGGTTGTCGAAACCTTTTATTTTCGAATGATCAAGTGGCTGAATGAGCTTCAGCTCCATGAGTCCGGCTATCACACTGTCATCAACGATCACAATGTCGTATGCCGAGGGATCGGCCTTCAGTGACGACAGCATTTCAGAGCACGAATCGAAAGTTGAGAGTTCAACTTGAATGCCGGTCCTCTCCTCGAACCCATCGAGAATGCCCTCGCCCAAGTACTCCGACCAATTGTAGATCCGGATTGTCTCTACTGCCCGCCCAGCAGGAACCGCGCTGTTGTCTCCCGATCCTCCGCAACCGGCAAGCATGACAACCACCGCTATGACTCCAAAAGTTGCAGCCCAAAGACTCACACATTTCTTCATAGCTATGCCCTCCTTTTGGGAAGAATAACTGCAGGAGGTCGACTTTGCGAGCAGATACACCGACCATTTAAAGTCCGGACCCGAACGGTCCGGCCTATTCGACGCGGATCTTGTACACACCGCATGCGTCACCGACGGTGTCCGTGTAGGCATTCTCAGGCGGCGTCGCGCCAATGCCTGAAGCCAGAGGGGTGAAGTTGTCCGCCACGAGGTCAGTCGCGGAGTAGATGGAGTAGACTTTGCCGTCGACGCTCTGCCACTTGATTACAACCAATCCGTCACCACCCACCATGGATTGAGCTTTGAATACGGATGATGCGTCTTTCGGGTTTGTTCCCGCTCCGGCCTCGTGAACATCGCCAGCGCCGTCGTCGTCCCAGTCGGACGTACCATCCGCCGTCGTCAGATTGCCGAAGTTATCCATTTCCCAACCGTCGCGGATTCCATCGGTATCGGAATCAGGATCCGGCAGACCGATACGGAGCGGCGTGAGCGTGACAAAGCTGAAGCCGAAATTATTGTAGGCGTCCAGGCCCGTGTCGCTCGATGCGGTTTCCCCAAGGTAGTTCCCGGAGATATAGCGGTCGTTCCCGTTGGTCTCGCTGTTAACGATGAGACCGCCAATATAGAGATCAGACACACTGAATATCCCATTGCTCGCCCCGAGCTCCGACCATGGAATGCGCACTTCCCATCGATCCATAGAACGATTGCCGTCATCATTGTCGGACGACGTCGCCGACTCACCGTCGCCGTCAAACTGCGAGATCGTCGCAGCAGTCATCGCCGCCATGTTCCCGTACGGCCCGCCTTCGTTGATGAAGTAGACTCCCTGCCCGAACGAGTAACCGTTCTCCAGCGTGAAATCCCGCCAGTGATCGTCACCCCATTCGTCGCCGAGCAGGATCGCGAGAGCCATCGGCGACGCAAAAGCCACATTGTGAAGCTGGTCTATTCCACGCGGTTCGCCGCCGGGACCCGTCACGGCCCACAGGTTGTCAACCATTGCCCAGTCGTACTCGAATGCGTCAGTTCCGAGGAACAGAATCATCGCGTTGTTCGTTCCGGCAACATCGCAACTGAACGCGCCAAGGTACAGGTTCGTTTCATCGTAGTTGGCGTAGACGCGACCGAAGGTTCCGAATCCGCCCTGGTACTTGGTATTTGCCGATCCACCATTGCGGCTCAGGTCGAAAGCGTCTCCCACTCCGTTCATCGTTCCGGCGTTCGTGGCGACGACGGGAGAACTCATCGCCAACATGATCGTGTCCGTGCAATTGGCGACGGACACCGACCAGTCGGTGCTGTCATTGTTATCCCACGTTCCATCGCCGTCATTGAAGACAACGTTGATCAGTTCGGCTCCATTGGAGGGTGAATACACATACGTCCAGGTGTTTGAATCGAACTCAGTCATGGCCGGATGCGGATTGACGACATCAAGCCATCCATCGTGACCGACAAAGACGAAAACCTGAGTTGCAGTACTCAGCGGACCATCGTTCGGATGATACGTGATCGTCACATCGCCGCAACCATTGGGCGACGCCGGATCGAATTCGACTTCCGAGTCCGTTCCGGACGGGACATATATCTTCGCGCTCTTCGCCCCCATCGAGACTGAAATAGTCTGCGAGCCATCCGCCACGAGCGTATCCGCGGGGTTGAATAGATTTGCGTAGGTTGTGCCGGGCGCGCCCTGAACCGTGGGTGAACAGGCGTGAGAGCTTCCCGCCGTGTTCAGCACGACAATCGCTTCATCGGCGCCTGAGTGCTTCGAGTACGCGTAGATGCCCGCGCCACTGGTGGTCTGCCAGCGTTGTGTGAATGTGCCCGTCGTCAGCGCAGGATGCTGCTCACGAAATTGGTTGAGCCGCTGGACGTATGCGAAGAGCGTGTGATTCGTGTTGAAGTTGTCGCCGTCCGAAGGACCGAACTCAAAACCGCCGTCCCACATGTCTTCCCGGTTCCATGGATCGTCGCCGCCGTTGAATCCCTGCTCAGTACCGTAGTACAGGCACGGAATCTGCAACGATGTATACATGAAGGTCAGCGCAACCTTCAGCATATCTGCGTCGCCATTCAGTTTCGAACTCGCCAGGAACCGGTTCTCGTCATGATTGTCGAGGAAGTTGACCAGTTGATAGCGCGAATCCTGATGATAGTTGCTGAGGGCGTTGATGCGCGTGGTCAGATTATCCGTGGACCATCCGTACGCGAATACATTCTCCATTGTATCCATCATCGGGAAGTTCAGCATCGAGTTATGGCGAGTTGAGCCGGTGAACTGACCGACAAAGCTGTCGTCGCCGCTGAATACCTCGCCAAAACAGATGAAGTTGGTTTTGCCGAGCGAGGAAGCATGATTGTATATCTCCGGCAGGAAGTAATCATAGAAATCCTGTGCGATATGCTTCACCGCATCGATGCGGTATCCGTCGCAGTCCGTCGCGGAGATCAGCGCCTTGTAGATCGAGGCTAGGTCGGCGCGGACACCTGAGTCCTCGGTCCGCAGGTCATCGAGTCCGCCGTTCAGTTCGCCGCGGATGTACTGATTTGAGTCTTCGTAGTTCTCAATTGCGCCGTTCTTATGGAACTTGTTCAGGTCGTTGAACGGCGCATCGTGCTGATAACCGTGGTGCCACCATGGATCGCCGTATTCTGTAACGTGGTACACCGAGTTGTCGCCGTTCTGCGAACCCATCAGGTCAGCCATGTGGTTGATCACAATATCAAAGACTACATATATTCCGCGGGCATGCGCGGCATCAACCAGACTACGGAGGGCGGTCAGGTCGCCGAAGTAGCCATTCATACGGGCAAGCCCGATAGGCTGATAGCCGTGATACGGAGCATAGTTGGCGCCATAGATGTCCGACGTGTGATCGATATTCACCGCGACTGGCGAAATCCAGATTGCCTTCACACCGAGAGTCTGGAGGTAGTCGAGCTTGGCCTGAATGCCCGCGAAGTCGCCACCGTGATACATCTGCCCGTCACTGCCGTTGTAATAGCCCTGCCAGTTGTCGTTGCCGGTATCGCCATTGTTAAAGCGGTCGGTCAGGATCTCGTACAGGTTGACTGTCCGCCAGTCGGCAGGAGACTCAGTGTAAGTGAAACCGGGATCGTCATCCGTGCGGGAACGCCAATTATCCCATGCATAGGCTGGCGAGAGAAGGAGAGCGCATAGAGCAACTCCCGGCAGAACAAATCTGAATCGAAATCTCATTACCCCTTCCAGAAAGAAACGTCGCGCCGTTAAAACGTTTTACTTTATAAGCGCTTAACCTACCCCATTGCAAGGGAAAGTTAAGGGATTTCGCCGGATGTTGGATGCCGGATGCTGGATGACGGATGACGGATGACGGATGACGGATGCCGGATGACGGATGCCGGATGACGGATGACGGATGACGGATCAGGAAAGGACCAAAGTGACCTAAAGGACCTAAGGCCCCGCAGCCCCTTGCTCCCGAGCCTTCTGGCGGACAGGTCGCCGCGGTGCTGTGGAAAGCACTCCCATTTCCATCAACCATCAGCCATCAACCATTCACATCCCCCTCTGCCTAGTCATTTCCCCTACTGCAGAATCATCACCGGCCCGATTTACAGTCTACCCTCCTGTGCGATAAGATACATACATCACCAAAGGGAGGAAGGGAGGCTGTTAGGCACTTCTGTTGTATTGGGGCACAGATGACTTATGGGTGTCATCTTTCTAGTTGGGACTGCAGAGACTGCGTTCCCCCTGCATCAATAACTCCTCCAACCACCCTCCCTTCCATTCTTTCCACAATAGATATTACAACACCAAAATCACACAAGGAGTAGACCCATGAAATCCGCTCGCACGATCCCTGCATTGGCCGGGATCCTTCTACTCGCACTCATCTGCACAGCACAGGTGCCGTTCATGTTCAACTACCAGGGGAAACTGGTCGATGGAACGAACCTGGTGAACGCATCGACCACGATCGTGTTCAGGCTGTTCAATATCGATTCCGGCGGCGATCCGCTCTACATCGAGACGCAAGATGTGGTGATCGTTGACAGTCTGTACTCCACGCACATCGGCGAGAGTCCGGATGTCGGATCGCTAGCTGATGCCGCAACGAATCAACCACTGTTTCTCGAACTCCAGATTGGAGACACCACGCTCTCACCCCGAGAGCAAGTTGTATCGGTTCTCTACGCGCTCAAGGCGGGTGGTGTGATAACCGGTGGCGTCACATCGGCGATGCTGGCCGACTACGCAGTAACGGGCCCCAAGATCGCCTACAGCGCAGTGTCCAATAACCAAATCGCTGCTCGGGCAGTACTGTGGGAACACCTTGCAGATCAGTCTATCCAGAGCAACAAGATCGACTGGCAGGAAATGCCTCCGGGATTACAGGACGGGGACGATGATACGGTCCTCGCGAGCTACAAGGAGAGCGGCTCCTTCTCAAGCGCTCCGCAAGTCAGTGGCACCGATGCCATCGCGCAAGGATCGGGGAACACCGTCAGTGGAAACTACGCTGTTGTCAGCGGAGGAAAGAACAATCGCATTGGCTCGGGTTCTCAGGAGTCGGTGATCGCAGGCGGCACGGGCAATATCATCAGAGACGGCACCTGGCGCGGGACAATCGGCGGCGGCTGGACAAACGTCATCGGATCCGGAGCCACCGACTCCACCATCGCCGGAGGGCGAAGGAACACCATCGTCGCGGGTGCCGCAACGGTGATCGGCGGCGGTGACGGAAACGCCGTTTCCGGACTGTACGCCACAGTCTCCGGCGGCAAAGACAACGAGGCGATAGCGATCGGTGCCACCGTGAGCGGCGGTGCTTCAAACCGGGCCAGTGCGACGGGCGCAACTATTGGTGGCGGGGGCATCGCCCTTGACGGCTCTCTGTACGGACCCAATGAGGCGAGATCTTCCGCAGCGACCATCGGTGGCGGTTTCGGCAATACCGTTGAAACCAATGCACTCGTCGCAACCATTGCCGGTGGGGAGTTCAACCGCATCAGGACTGCTGCACATGATGCGACCATCGGCGGCGGAAACCAGAACGTCATCCATCAAGGATCGCAACGGGCAACCATCGCTGGCGGCTTCCAGAATGTCATAAGCAATGATGCACAACAGGCCGTCATAGCCGGGGGAAGAGAGAACATCATCAAGGAGAATGCAGAGCACTCGACTGTGAGCGGGGGAGAGAATAACAAAGTGGGACAAGGCGCGAATTATGCGACGGTTGGCGGGGGCGGCAATAATCGTATTGGCGACTATTCCGACTACACCATGATTGGCGGGGGACGCAGCAACACCACGGCCAACTTCTGCGAGTACTCCATGATACCTGGTGGCGCAAACAACCGTATCGGTCCTGGCGCTGACTACGCTTTCGCCGCGGGGCGACGGGCCAGAGCAGACCATAGCGGTACGTTCGTCTGGGCCGACAACCGCGACTGGGAATTCACTTCTACTGCCGGCGACCAGTTCATCGTAAGAGCTGGCGGGGGAATTGGGCTGGGAACAGCGAGTCCGGGGTCAGGCACCGTCACCATCAATGGCGACCTTGTGATCACCAATTCATCCAATGCCTTCCGGGGCAGCATCGGCCCCAATGGTGGAGCTCCGTTTCCGCGGCCTGCGTATGATAGCGGGTGGGTAACTATACCGGGCATTGGCCAGCATACTACCGTTGTCCACGGCATCGGCGGCAACATTGACGACTATGTCGTAGACATGCAGATGCAAACAGCTGGTTACGGGATTAACACGGTATTTAACGGCCACGACAGATACGGCCTAGAGCATCAGGGCAATTGGTACGAGTTCCTGACAACGAATAGCGTCGAGCTTCATTGTGGACAACATCACGGATGGACTAACGTTCGCGTTCGCATCTGGGTATACAATTGAGACAGGTTTATCATATGCACGCACTTAGGCGATGTCAGTCCCCTTCGGGTCTTGCACACCTGCAATCAGACACTGACGAGATAAGAGAGAAGGGGTCATAAGAGAGAAGGGGTCAGGCCTTGACAATTGATAACGGAAGGGAAGGGGTCAGGCCTTGACAATTGATAACCGCTGCTTATGGTGAACAGGCTATGGCGAGAATGTTGAGATGTCAGTTTGAAGGAGCGATCTATCACGTGATGTCGCGGGGGGTGGACCGGTGCAATATCTTCCGGGGCGATAAGGACCGGCTGATGTTCATAAACAAGCTCCAGGCGAACGTGGAGACGCACCACATTGAGCTTTATGCCTACCTTCTCATGTCGAACCACTACCACCTTCTGCTTATGACGCCGCGAGGAAATCTCAGCAGTTTCATGCATCAGTTTGGAACGTCCTACACCACGTATTTCAACGCGCGGCACCGCAGGAGTGGTGCACTGTTCGGAGGTCGATTCAAGGCGCCGCTTGTGGAGGGCGACGAGTACCTCATGAAGCTGGTTCGCTATATTCATCTAAACCCTGTTCGGACGAAGGCTATGAAGCCACGAGAGCTGTCGGAGAAGCTCGAGTACTTGAATAAGTATCAATGGAGCTCACATCGGTCCTATGGCGGATGGGAGAAGCGCCAGGAATGGATTTCGTATGCTCCCTTGGATGCCTTGCTCAATGAGCGGGCGGGCTTGAAAGGAGAGCGCTCGGCATATCGCAAGTATATCAGCGCAGCTCTAGCCCGAAACGACGAGGAATTAGAAGAGGCTTTGGAGAGATCCAGCAAGTCTGTGGGGAGTGAGTCCTTCTGTCAGGAAATAGAAAAGAAGTATCAGGGCCTCGCAGCTGAGCATGGACACAATCCAGACATAGCCATGCGCCGGATCGAACATGGAACTGATCCTGAGCTGGTGTTGCAGGTCGTTGCTGAAGCATACGCAATGGTTTCACCGGAAGATTTACAGAGGAGGAGAGGAAACAGCGACGCACGCGACGCGCTTATCTGGCTATGGGCGACAGAAAGCGGGCTGATGGGTCGAGATGTTGGTCGGCGCCTCGGACATAAGGACGGCGCAGTAGTTTCTCGTCGGCTCCGCGAGCTTCGATCGAAACGAGATCGCAGCCCCAAGTTCTGGAGGATTTGCGAGCGTCTCAACAAGGAGTTAGCAAATGTCAAGGCCTGACCCCATTCGAAGCAAGAAACTCAAAGGACAGCTTGCTGATGCGCGAGAACGCCTCCAGAAGCTGGAACAACGTATCAGCCGTCTCCCAGTTGACGGACAAGAGGCATTCCCACCGTCACGGGAGTATTCAGCCAAATGGGAGGGGAAGCAATGAGTACGAAACACATCGCCGCGCTGGTATCAGTATCGGTTCTCCTTGTCATCATCTGTAAGGCACAGGTACCCGCCATGTTCAACTACCAGGGGAAACTGGTGCACGGAACGAATCTCGTAAACGCAGCGACCACCATGGTGTTTCGCCTGTACAACACAGCATCGGGCGGTGACCCTCTATACATCGAAACCCAGGAAGTTGTTGTCGTTGATAGTTTGTACTCTACGCATATAGGAGAAAGTCCGGAAGTTGGGTCGCTAGCTAACGCCGTAACGAATCAGCCACTGTTTCTTGAACTTCAGATTGGCGACACCACCCTCTCGCCGCGCGAGCAGGTCGTGTCGGTTCTCTATGCGATCAAGGCAGGTGGTGTGACGGCAGGGGCTATCACGCAGGCAATGTTGGCGGATGAGGCAGTGACACGACCAAAGATTGCGCCGCGGGCCGTAAGCAGTGCTGAGATCGCGCTGGGGACCGTCTCCTACGCAAACATTGAAGACGATACCATTCGAAGCAACAAGATCGACTGGGCGTGGATGCCATCAGGCCTGCAGGACGGTGACGACGATTCTGTCCTCGCTAGCTACAGAGAAAGCGGCGCTTTCGGTACGACTCCGTCCGTCTCAGGCGTGGACTCCATTGCGCAAGGGGAAGGGGCAGTTGTCGCAGGGGATTACGCTGTGGTGTCAGGCGGAAAGAACAACACGGCATCGGACACATATGGGACTGTCGGTGGCGGGGCTGGCAATAATGCCGGTTACCGCGCGACGGTGGGAGGAGGCTTGCAGAATCTGGCTACCGCGAAGTACTCAGCCGTTCTGGGCGGGCAGTATAACAGCGCAAAGGGAGAAGGAAGCACGGTCTGCGGCGGCGGGAGGAACACCAATCAAGCCTTCTACGCGACGATCTCCGGGGGGAGTGAGAACCTGATCAGGCCAAACTCGACCAATGCCACCATTGGAGGCGGGGCGGCTAACCATATGTGGTATGACTCCGCTAGAGCTACCATTGGCGGCGGAGGCGACAATAAGATAGGGGGCGCGGAATATGCCACAATCAGTGGTGGACGTGGCAACACGGTTGCTCAACGAGCTCACTACGCTCTGATCAGCGGTGGTCGGGACAACGAAATTCAGCATTACAGCGACTATGCGGCTATTGGAGGCGGGTCAGGAAACATCATTGAAGAAAGCGCGACCAATTCGACAATCGGGGGAGGCTCCGGAAACAACATCGACGAGAACGCCGGTAATTGTGTGATCGCAGGAGGCGTTGACAACCAAATCGGTCTTGGTGCCTCGTTCGCGACGGTTTCAGGCGGCAGATGGAACGAGGCCCACGCCGATTACTCAACAGTTAGCGGCGGGTCCAACAATGTTGTCTACACCATGGCCAACAATGCGTCGATTGGTGGAGGCGGCGGGAATGTGATTTCAATAAGATCTGGGCACTCCACCATCTCCGGAGGCAGAAGCAACTTGATTAAAAGTGTCACCAGCTATGGCACAATCGGTGGAGGTGTTGGAAACGTAATACTCACTAATTGTCATTATTCCACGATCAGTGGTGGAGCAGAGAACCAGATCGGATCCAACACGCACTTTGCCGTCATTGGGGGTGGTTGGGGCAACCGTGTCCTAGGCAAGTACGGCACAGTTCCGGGCGGCGGATTCTGCAAAGCGAATGGGTTGTACTCGCTTGCCGCAGGCAAGTTTGCCGTTGCGGACCACAGCGGGTCCTTTGTCTGGGGCGACGGGCAGAATCTGCACACTACTTCTTCCGTTGCGAATGAAGTAACCTTCCGCTGTGCTGGAGGCGCACGTTTTCTCGCAAGTACGCCCACAGCCAACCGCGTCACCTGGGATGGAGGCTCCTCGGGTTGGCAGAACTTCTCCGATCAGACAGCCAAAGAAGACTTTCTCCCTATTGATGAAGTCAGTGTTTTAGAACGGGTTGTCGGACTGCCGATTACCGAATGGAATTACAAGGGATATTCCAAACGGCACATCGGACCCATGGCACAGGATTTCCATGCCGCTTTTCCATTGGCAGGAAGCTCCGACACCTCTATCGACAGTGGTGATCTACACGGTGTAGCTCTTGCAGCTATACAAGGACTACATGCAGAAGTCAGCGATCAGAAGTCAGATGTCGGCAAGCTGCAGGAAGAGAATCGGAAGCTGAAGCACCGGGTGGGCCAACTCGAAGACCTTGTACGGTCCCTGTCGAAAGGAGGGCAGCAGGAATGAGGGCGCAGACTCTGCGGTTGCTGATGTCCTGCTTCTTCGTTGTTCTTCTGGCAGGAATATCTCACACGGACGACCTCTACAATCTCGCATCGACTCACAATGGTGTTGGTGGGATTTCGACCAGCACGGTTGAGATTTCGGGGATCAATTATCGCCATGTAGGTGCAGGGATGCAGCCGGGTGGTGTGTTGGTTTCGACAAATGATCCGATTGTGAATCATGCCGGGTTTCTACAGGCGGGAAGCGTGAAGTATCTGGACAAGGATACGGATGCTGATGGGATTCCCGACGAACTGGACGAGGACAACGACAACGATGCTCTTTCTGATCGGGACGAGATAGACGGAAGCGCTTTCTCGGGTCATGCATCGACCGATCCGAACAATCCCGACACCGATAACGACGGCATGAGCGATACGGACGAGGCACGCGGTATGTACGATCCGCTTGATCCGAACCATCGACTCGAAGTCACAGCCATCGCAGAGACCAATCACGAGATGACCGTTCAATGGATCGGCAAAGGCGGCGGAACCACCAACATTCTCACATGGTCCGATGACCCCACGAGCTCACCAGTAACCAACGTTCTCACCAAGGGGCCTTATTCAGGCGGCGAATATCCCTGGTACAAGGCTACGAATGTGTATTCGTGGACCGAGACGGAGGGTAGGCGGGTTGTTGGGGTGGAGACGGAGTAGAGGAGACCCGTCACTGCCCATGGTTAATGGTTGATGGTTGATGGGGAATGGGAGAGGGGGAACAGTCAACTGACAACTATCAACAAACAACATCCAGTGTATTGTGAGTTCAGCGTTGTGAGTTGATAGTTGAGCGTTCTTCCCCAAATCACATTCGCGCGTATTCGCGTCCATTCGCGGTTCTTACACCCAGTTCTCTGTAACCAAGCGGGGGAAGGCGTACAGATCGGACAAGACCTTGTATATTCGGTTGACATTACCGAATATTCAATATATCTTCAGATTCATGATCGATCGCAAAGCAGAAGTGCAGGCTGTTCGCGGGTTGCTGAATCGGCACCGCGTTGTGGGCCTTATTGGTGCGCGCCAGGTGGGCAAGACGACACTCGCTCATATGGTTACTGAGGGAAGAGAGGGGTCGGTCACTTTCTTCGATATGGAGAATCCGGAGGATCAGGCCCGGCTGCAGGATCCGATGCTCGCACTGAAGGACTTGCGGGGGTTGGTAGTGGTTGACGAGGTACAGCGTGCTCCCGACCTTTTCGCGGTATTGCGTGTGCTGGCTGACCGGCGCGGTTCGCCTGCCCGGTTTCTCATCCTCGGCAGTGCGTCTCCGGAATTGCTGAGGCAAAGCTCTGAGACTCTTGCCGGCCGAATCGTTTATCATGAGATGGGCGGTTTCTCGCTGGACGAGATCGGAATCAAAAACCGTCAGAAGCTCTGGTTGCGCGGCGGTATGCCGCGATCCTACCTTGCACGCTCCTCAAAGGAGAGCTGGGAGTGGCGCCGGGGTTTCGTGCAGACCTTTCTCGAACGGGACCTCCCTCAACTCGGCATCAACATCAGCGCCATCACCATGCGTCGCTTCTGGACCATGCTGGCTCACTATCATGCCCAGACGTGGAATGCTTCGGAGTTCGGCAGATCCTTCGGTGTTGCGGATACCACCGTACGCGGATATCTCGACCGGCTTGCATCGGCCCTGGCGGTACGCCTTCTTCACCCCTGGCATGAGAATATCGGCAAGCGCCAGGTGAAGGCCCCCAAAGTGTATGTGGCCGACTGCGGACTCCTGCATACGCTGCTGAACCTGCGGACGCAGGAAGACCTCGAGACCCATCCCAAGGTGGGCGCCTCCTGGGAAGGTTTTGTGATCGACCAGATCATGCGGCAACTGGGTGCGGAGAAGGAGGAATGCTTCTTCTGGGCGACCCATGCGGGCGCCGAACTGGACCTGTTTGTAAACCGGGGCCAGACACGTCTCGGGTTCGAGGTCAAGCGAACCACGGCTCCAGCCGTTACGCCATCGATGCGACACGCCGTCGAGGACTTGAAACTGACGCAGCTCGATGTGATTCATGCGGGTGAATCTACGTTCCCGCTTGCGCCGCGTATCCGGGCAGTATCTCTCTCACGCTTATTGACGGATTTACCGTCCCTTTGATCTGCCGGTTGCGGGAGAGCATCGGAAGTCTCCGATGACAGAGGTCAGAAGTCAGAGGTCAGAGGTCAGAGTTCAGATGTCCCCCTTTCCCTCATTTGTGTGTATTCGTGTTCATTCGTGGTTCGATCCCCTTCCCGGTTCCCTCAGCCGAGACTAACCCGTCCTTCCCCGTTCGCGTGACAAACTGCCTTTTTTCGCTGGAGTGACCAGCATTCCGCCTTTTGTCCTCAGGGATGCGTTTTTTGAAATGGCTTGTGGGGCAGACCCTGCCCGTTGACGGGCCGCTTGTTCATGCGAAAATGGCTTCATGTATTTGAAGTGTCACAAGCGGTTCAAGGACGGAAAAGAACACCGCTATTGGAGCATGTCCATTCGATGTCCATTCGTGTCGGACCACAGGTTCTTCTAGAGCATCAAGGGTTTACGACATTCCGAGCATCGGAAATTCGGTCTATGGAGCGATTTTTGTGCGCGTTTTTCCCTCCATACGTTTAGGTTCGCCGGATGCCACGAGCCAATCGATATATTCTGCAGGGACACACCTACCACGTAACTCATCGGTGTCATCCCCCTTCGCCATGAGTTGCTACGGAGGACGCGTGACCGATCCTTTCTACTTCGATTCGGTCTCGATCGGGATGCGTACCGGAAGATGTTGCGGGATCGGTTGAGTTCTTTTCCGGTCGCTCTTCTCAACTACTGCATTACCTCTAATGAGAACTGCAGCGGGAGGCATACTGGACCGAAGCTC
>JAHIZV010000073.1 GCA_018814445.1 Verrucomicrobiota bacterium
CGTTTCGTATTCTCCCAACGGAGAGAACTTGTTGATCAGAGCGGCGGTGCCGTCGAACAGCCCGCCGTAGAGATAAAGGTTGTGGAACGTCAGCGCGCAGACGTCTTCCCGGCCGCTGGCGTAGTAGTTGTAGACAAAGTTCCCGTACTCATTCTGGATCGGCTCATCGTGTATGATTCCGAAGTCCTGATACACGAGCAGAACAACAACGAGCATTAACAGTGCCGCCAGAAAGAACAGCCGGTCGTATCTATCAAACTTCGCGGTTGCCGCCATCATAACCAATCCGGATCAGAGCATCGAAACCCAGTCGCATATCTATACCAGCAAACCCCAACCCGCAAAAGAAGAATGGGGTAACGGCGCAGAACTTCCAAGGTTAGGAAAAACGCCGTAGAAAACTTCCAAGGCCTGGAAGATTCTCAGGCCGCGCCCCTTTTCTCTTATACTTAGATCTGTTTATCCTTAGTATCAGCGCATGCGGCGCATGTATGAAGTCTTATCGCGACTGTTTGGAACAAGGTCGCCACGCGTGAAGCTGGCGATTGTGACTACTCAGCGGTATGTGAGCTCGGGTGGATCTGAAGAGTTGTGGATTGCCACCGCAGATGCCGCGCTTCGGCGGGGATGGGAAGTCCTCTTCATTAACTACGACTGGCCTGAGCTTCCTCCATCGGTTCAGGCTCTTATCGACGCAGGGGCGCGACGCGCGAGTATTCCCTTCGGCGATACAGATACGCGCACTCCATGGAATGCACTGGAAACATTCTCGCCGGATATGGTCCTCGTCAGCAACGCGCGGGTTTTTGAAATTATGTTGCATCCGGCACTGGTCGAATGCATCGAGCGCTGTGGATTTCCCTATGCGTTGGTGAACTTCGGGGAGGGGACGGTAGAGCCTGCTCACGCGGCAGTGGCACAAAGGATATACGGGAACGCGCGGGCGACAGGATTCTGCTCACGGCACAGCATTCGACAGGCCGAAGCCTCTCTGCCGGCGAAGCTTCAGAATGCATTCATCGTTCAGGAGCCCATCAATCTGACCGATCGGACGCCGCTTCCGTTTCCGGACGCCGCCGACGGGCTCAGACTTGCCAGTGTCTCACGCCTGCATCTGCAGAAGGGCTTTAATGTCCTGTTCGAAAGCCTCGCGTCCCCTGAGGTCCGGCGGTTCGGGTGGAGGCTGAGCATCTTCGGAGATGGCGAGCACCGCGGTGAGATCGAAGACATGATAGCTCGTTTGAGTTTGGGTGACCGGGTGGAACTCATGGGGGCGACGACTGACATTCGCGGCATCTGGCGAAACCATCACGCATTCGTACTTGCGTCGCCGTCTGAAGGGGTGCCGCTTTCGATGATGGAGGCGATGATATGCGGCCGGCCAAGCATCGTGACAAATGCCGGGGGAATCGGTGAATGGATGGGAGAGGGGAGAGAGGGTTTCATTGCCGAAGGGATAGACAGGCGGTCGTATACAGCCGCTCTTGTACGGGCGCTGTCCGCGGCTTCGGATTGGGAGCGTGTCGGGACGCACGCGAGAGAGATGGCCCTGGATCGTGTGCCGGAAGACGCGGGAAGCATTCTGCTGGAGGTGATGTTCGGGCTGTAACGTCTCCGTTTTCGACGGGGAAGTCGGATGCTACAGAGGATCCGCGGACAGACGATAGAAGCCGCTCTGAACAACGCCAGGCTGTGTTGTGTAACTCATGGCTCCGCCTGAACCTGACGCCTGGTAAACATTTGACCACGGGCTGCCTCCGCTGAGTTGCCCGTTATTGATGTTGTACTGCAGTGAGGTCACGCTGTGCCATTGGATGACAGGGCTGCCCTGAGGGCCTGTTGTCAGGGACGTCGGGGCAAAGCGTTCGTTCGGGTTGGTTGGATCATTTCCCGTCCGGATTTCATCGCCGTCTTTGGTGCCGTCCCCATCCGAATCAGGATTGTCGGGGTCCGTGCCGGTATCGCTCGGACCGTTGTACGTTCCGGTGTTCGTCTCAACTTCATCGGCAAGTCCGTCGCCGTCGGTATCTATGAACGGGCCAGGTCTGTTGAGGTAGACCGAAGTGCTGTAGACGCCCCCGCTCGCGGTGCCCGCAATGATTACGTCCAGATATCCGTCGCCGTCGAAATCTCCCCAGGCTGCTTCGCAGTATTGCACCCACTCCAGATCGGCTTCGATGTCGACAAACCCATTGCTGCCGTCGTTGCGGTATATCTCGGCGAAGTAGCTGTGGTCCTCCGTATAGCCGGCGAGAAGAATGTCGAGGTCACCGTCCTTGTCATAATCGCCCCACCGCCCCGCGCCCGAAGCGATGCCCGGCAGATTCGAGGTGACGAACCGGACGAAATTGCTTCCGCCCTGGTTCTTGTAGACGGCGGTACAACCTTCGCCGAACTGATTTGTCGCACCGGTAAGCAGCAGGTCCGGGTAGGTATCGCCATCGTAATCTCCCCAATCGACGGACGAGTATCTGACGGGTTGGAACACGTTGGGTCCGCCCGTGAAGGGAAGATTCGTGTTGCCCGTTCCGTAGTAGAAAAGCGCGGTGTAGAGAATCGTACCGCTGGCTTCGCCGGTGTTGATTAGATCGTCTGCTCCATCGCCGTTCACGTCGCAGAAAGCCATCGCCCCGACATAGACTTCCGCCGGGCCGACGCTGGTTCGGCGGATGAAATTCGTGCCGTCGAGGTTCTGATAGAAATCGAAAAACTTGTTGATGGAGAAGTAGTTACCGGAGAGAGCGAGATCGAGGAGTCCGTTGTCGTCGGGATCTCCCCAGCTAAGCGCAAGACTTCCGGCGTTGCGCAATTCTGCGTTTATGTCGGTGAAAACATTTCCGCCGTCATTGCGGTATATCTCGGCTCCGCGGACGCCGCTTGCCCCTTCGCCTCCTATTGCGAGATCAGCATCGCCGTCATTGTCGTAGTCACCCCACGCGGCGTCAGCGTAGTCAACTTGCAGAATAGTCGCGCCGACATCGGTAAACGTGCCGTCACCATCGCTTGAGTATATTCCGCCCGCCCAGGATACCCCTCCGAGGTGTCCGGAGAGTACGATGTCATCATCGCTGTCGCCGTCGATATTAGCGACGCGGAGGGCGGGGAACCGGCTGACGTTCGGCAAAGAGGTATTCGTCACCGCCTCGAAGGAGCGATCTGCGTGACCGGTGAGAGTTGTGACAAGAATCAGAATACTCGTGCTGAGAATCAGTGTAACCCTCATTGTGACCTCTTTCTTTCTATTATAGAGCCTCCATCCAATAGAGGATGGACTACACTGACAAACCATTATGCAGTCTATCCGTGGGTGGTAAAGGCAATATGGACCGGGAGTCAGGTGGGTGTTGACGGGGGGATGGAAATGGGGATGGGGATCATTAACCATCTACCATCAGCCATTTCCCATTAACCATGGGTGGTGATGGGTCTCGCTAGAGGTGTCCGTGCTTCTTCCAGCGGCTGCGGGTAAATGTCGCGACCGCGCGACGGATCTTAGATGCCTCGTCTTTGTCGAGCTGAGCCGTTTTGCGGTACGCGTCCCAGAAACGCATCCTGTCGGTGAGGCTGATTCCTGCCGTGGTCATGTTGAGCTGCATGAGATTGTGGATGCGGCGCGTGCGCGGGAGATGTTTGAAATGCCGCGTGTTCTCGTGGTCGAGCCAGATGTACTCAAATCCTGTTCCCGCGCGCCGGACCATCACGTTGCGCAGGCGCATGTCGCCGTGGTGCAGACCGCATGCGTGCCACCGCGCGACCTCGCCCGCGAACGTCCGCGTAAGTGAGCGGCGTTCATTCATGTCATTCACTATTCCGAGTTCCGGTTTGACCAGTCCGTAGTAGAGGTCGTGAGCGTTCTCGACCTCTTCCGTAATCAGCACGCTGGATCTCGTGATGCCGAAGTGCCGCCATTCGATCAGGCAAACGGGCCGGGGAACGAGGAAACCTTGCGCGGTGATGAGTTCCCCGGCGACAAGCGCGCGATGACCGCGTGACTGCCGGATCATTCGCTTGAGGCGGTCGCGCCAGTCGCGGGAGAAGTACCTTTTGAAGTAGTATGGCCTGCCGTCAGCCGAGATGGCGCCCCGTTGGACTTCGGCATGGACGGAGCTGACGACCTTGTGAAGGTCTTCGATTTCGCCCTTCCAATAGGAGATGGCAAGATGAACCCAGCGCTCATCGCCTTGCCGATGGTGGATGGTGAGAGTTCCGGGACCGGTGGGATTAGCGCGCGTCACGGTGATCCACCCGGTTATCTTGCTTTGCTTCATGAGACCTAATGTGCAAACAATAAGCGGCTCAGTACAAGTTCTGAATGTACTCATGAAGAAGTCGAAAGTCATCAGCGCCGCGGGGGTTGTCGGCGGGCTCACGGGTATCAGCCGTATACTTGGGATGGTTCGCGATATCCTGATGGCGGGATTCTTTGGAACATCGCTTGTCTCTTCCGCCTTCTACGTTGCGTTCACTATCCCGAATCTCTTCCGTCGATTGTTTGGCGAGGGTGCTCTTTCCGCCGCATTTGTGCCTGTCTTCGTTGAGACGCGGGAGAAAGAGGGCGATCCGGCGGCATGGTCCCTGGCAAGGCGTATCATCACACTGGTGGGACTCGTGCTTCTGTTGATCGTGATCGCGGGGATCGTCGTGACCACCCTGATGCTGGCCGGAGCAGAGCCGGGAACAAGATCCGAGGCAGTTCTGCGGCTCTTGCGGATCATGCTTCCGTATATGCTTTTCATCTGCCTCACGGGCCTTTCCATGGGCATACTCAACTCCTTCAAGCACTTCGCGGTGCCCGCGGCAGCTCCGTGTATTCTCAACGTAGTATGGATCCTGACGATCCTGTTCGTCTGTCCTCTTCTCGGTTCAACGGCCGAGGTGCAGATCCGAGGAATCGCGTGGGCGGTGTTGATTGCCGGTTTTCTGCAACTGGCCGCGCAACTGCCGATGTTGTCCAGGTTTGGATACCACCCCGGGATATCCTTTGACTGGAGAGACAGAAAAGTAAAACGCGTGTTTCTGCTTATGGGTCCCGCCGCCCTGGGGATGGCGGTCACGCAGATCAATGTCGCCGTCGATAAGGTGCTCGCGCTTTGGGCGGGGGCATGGGCGCCTGCGGCGCTCTTCTTCAGTGAGCGACTGATCTATCTCCCGATGGGGCTGTTCGCGACCGCTCTCGGCACGGTTCTGCTGCCGGTGCTCTCGGGTCATGCTGCCCGCAAAGATACCCGGCAGATCCGCGAAACAGTCAATCACGCCCTGCGCAATCTGCTGTTCGTGATGGCTCCTGCGTCAATCGGCCTCCTCATACTGGCGCGACCGATCGTTTCGTTGCTTTTCGGGTGGAAGTCGTTTGATGAATCGTCCGTGCAGTTCACCTCCGTGGCCCTGCAGTTCTATGCGCCGGGGCTTCTGATCTTCAGCCTGGCAAAGGTCTTTGTACCTTCGTTCTACGCGATGCAGGACACGAAGACTCCGGTCAAGGTGGGCCTGGTCACGGTAGTCGTTAAGCTGGCGCTGAGTCTGCTCTTCGTTACGACCTGGCCGGCGCATCTGAAACACGCGGGACTGGCGTTCTCCACGGTATTGGCGGAGAGTCTGTTCGCGATCTGCCTTGCCGTGATCCTTCAAAAGAGAATCGGTTCGCTGGGGTGGGACAGCATATTCAGGAGTGCCGCACGCGCATTTGCCGGAGCGGGAGTTATGGGGCTGACTGTCTGGAAGGTGAACGGTGTATTGGTCCGGGCGTTCCATGGGCTTGCCGCGCACCCGAAACTCCTTCAAGTCGCCACCGTCTCCGGGTCCATCGCGTGCGGGATGCTGGTCTACTGGCTCATCTCTCTGGCGCTCAGGTCGGAGGAACTGAAAGACATCCGCCAGGCGCTCAAGCGATAATGGATGCCGCCACTACTTCGATGTTCGGCGTTCGATGTTTGATGTTCGATGTTCCTTGAGCAGTCTCTTGACCTGCTCGATTATCAGTCCCCGAACCAGCACCCGCTTGTTCCGGCCGGTCTCTCCGCTGAGGATCTCAATCGCGGCGGACGACATGTCGAGTTCCCGCGACAGGAACTTGACGAGGGCCTTGTTGGCCTTGCCTTCGAGCGGCGGGGCCTGAAGGCGAATCTTCAATGCATCACCGTGCACGCCCTGCACTTCATTTTTCGATGCGCGGGGGATTACCCGAAGACTGATGATCACACCTTCCGGATGTTCTGAGTACCAGTTCATGATTGTGCAGACGTGTCGGGCGTGGGACGGCGCAATGGAAAAACAATGATCAGGTAGCAGAGCACGATCACTGCGTAGAGTTCAAAGCTCTCCTCCACGATCGCACCGGGGGAACGGCTGGTGGTGTTCTTGTCGACGATCTGGCCGATGATCTGGAGGACGGGGTACAGCAGAAGATTAACAGCCCAGGGCTGGCGCTCGCGCAGGTACCGCCGGAAGCCGCTCCAATACGTTTTCACCCACCTAAGGACAACGAGGCCCGCGATGAAAAGAACGGCAGCGGCAATGATCCTGACATGAAGAGGATCGGTGGCGTGGAAGTAGTAGCTGAGTTTAGTTACGGGCTCCGCCGTGAACGCTTCGTGCCAATCCCTCTCTCTGAGGAGGATAAGAATGGTTATCGCGGTGCCGTAGAGCCAGGCCTTCCGTGTCCCCGGGCCGCGAATCAGCCGGTAGACGCACAGTAAAGCGGCCGCAACAAGGAGCACCTCCTCGGCTTTCTGAATGAAGCCTTCCTCGCTGACCATGTGCCGCGCCGTCTCGTACGAGGTCAGAAGAAGGGCATACAGCACCAGCAGTATGAAAGGGATGGTGAGCATTGCGGGCGCCCACGTCAGCCGAGTCCATTTTCTCTCTCCAGCCACTCAATTCCTCCGGAATGCCGATTCGGCAGAGCATAGAGTCGGTCATGACCCATGGCAAGTGCGGCAGGGCTGAGGCCGGGGGGAAAAGGTGTTTTATCCAAAAAGTTCCTGCATCCCCCTACACTTAACCTGCATATTTCACCAAAATGCGTCCAGCCACCACGCATACAACCTGACCTGCATGACTTATGAGCGGAACCCTCGTGTTTTCGATGAGGACGGTCTGCTTCTCCGAGTGGGCATGTCGCGTAGACCTGTCCCGAAGGAAAAGCGGGCCGTACTCGCGAAAAGCCGACGGCTCCGCGGCGCAGTTTGATGAAATATGCAGGTTAAACCCATTCTTGAACGGCACGCTTACTCCACCATCTTACTCGTCCCCGCATACCTGCCGATCCCTCGGTTGTAATCGTCCACTCACCTGACAGGAATCCCTCACCCCGGCCCTCTTCCTCGGGGAGAGGGAGCAGGATGGCCGTCAGATTATTGATGCCGGGTGCCCGATATCGGGTTCCGGCATCTGCGCAGCATTCCCGACGCCAACCCCATCTCAATCATCTTCTCGGGACCGCGTACGGGGTCGACGAAGCGGGTCGTTCAAGTGAATCCGTTTAAGATAGCGAGTAAGTGTGCGCTGCGTGCATGTGCCCATTTAAACCCAATATTAGTCGGGACATGACCGACTGAGGTCAACTTCCCCGCTTCAGACAGAAACTTCTCGGACGGGCCGCAAAAAAGTCCTGAAAAGCGACGTATACAGGTCTGAACGGAAATATATATACCATATGTTTGACATAGCAATCTGCTGGGTCTATCAAGGTCGCACAATTTCTCAGAAAAGGAGTTCGAGGCAGGTGGAACGAGTAGAAGTCAGACTGGATGAGTTAGCCCTGCACCAGTTGGGCATTGTCGCGGAGATAGACGCCAGCGACGATGAAATGGCCAGACTCATGGCCATGGGCGTGTGCGAAGGCCGGGTCATAGAACTGGTGAAGGGGGGAAGCCCCATGATTCTGAAAGTATTCGGTTCACGCATAGGTGTTTCTACGCGATTAGCCCGGCGCATTCTGGTCAAACCGTGCGACAAGTTCGAGGGAGAAATTCCGAATGGCCGCTGAGATAATCAAGAGTAATGAGTCTCTTGCCGACGTGCGCGACCGTATCGAGACCCATTGCATTGCCCTGGCCGGAAATCCCAATGCCGGAAAGACGACCCTTTTCAATCTTCTTACAGGTCTGAGAGCCCGGACCGCGAACTATCCGGGCACAACCGTCGAAAGGCGAGTGGCTCGCATGCGGCTTGGCGACCATGCCGTTGAGATTCTCGATTTGCCCGGCATGTACAGTCTTGAGGCCGCCACTCCCGATGAGAAAGTGGCCGGTGACGCCCTGCTGGGCAGGCTCCCGGGTCAGAGACGGCCTGACGCTGTCGTTGTCATCGCGGATGCGACAAATCTGGAGCGGAACCTCGTACTCGTCAGCCAGTTGCTTGAACACGATATCCTGATCATCATGGGGTTGAACATGATGGACATCGCCGAACGACGCGGCATCCATGTGGACGCGGAGAAACTCAGCCAGGAATTGGGTATCCCGGTTATCCCGCTGGTCGCGACAAGCGGTCGCGGTCTTGAGGATTTGCGGAGCGAACTCGAAAAGATCATTGCTCCTGACATCAGGAAAGCTCTGCTTCAAAGCCGGCGCACACCGCCATGCGCCTGCTGTGCGGGATGCGCATACAAAGAGCGCTTTGCGTGGACGGAATCCGTGGCATCAAGGGTCACCAAGTCGCCGACGGTCGCGAAGGGAAGCCGTACCGACGCGATCGACAAGTTTCTGACCCACCCGGCGATCGGTATCGCGTCCTTCTTCCTGGTTATGCTGGCGGTGTTTTACCTGATTTTCCAGGTGGCGACCGTGCCGATGGATCTTATCGACGCGCTCTTCGCTAGCGTAGGGTCTTTCGCGGCGCACGTGCTTCCTGAGGGCGATGTGCAGAGCCTTGTGGTGAACGGAATCATCGGGGGTGTCGGCGGGATCCTGGTATTCCTTCCCCAGATCTGCATTCTCTTCTTCTTCCTGTCTCTGCTTGAAGATACGGGGTACCTGGCGCGGGCGGCCTTCGTTATGGACAGGCTGATGAGCCGCATCGGATTACCGGGCACCGCCTTTGTCCCGCTCGTGTCCGCGCACGCGTGCGCAATTCCCGCGATCATGGCGACGCGGGTCATTCAGGACAAGCGCGACCGTCTTCTGACGATACTGGTTGTTCCGCTGATGACTTGTTCGGCTCGAATTCCGGTGTACGCGATGCTGACGGCCTTGTTGTTTCCGCATTCGCCTTTGCTGGCTGCCACGTTCTTCACGGGTGCGTACGGCCTGGGTGTGGTCGCGGCTTTGGGAATGGCGTTCGTCTTCCGTCGGACGATTCTTCCCGGCAAGCGGCAGCCGCTCGTACTCGAACTGCCCAGCTATAAATTGCCAAGTCTGCGGAACTCACTGCTCTACACGGCGGACCGCGCATGGGTCTTCATTCGGCAGGCGGGAACGATCATTCTGTTGATCTCCATAGGTCTTTGGGCTCTTTCCACGTATCCGAAAAGCGATGTGCCGGACGATGTCATTGCGAGCAGGGCATGGGCTCAGCAACTCGTTGAAGATGGCGATACGGCGAAAGCGGCAGAGATCGAGGCGAGTGCCGACCGGCTCGCAGCTCAACATGCGCTTTCCCGCTCGTTCGCCGGCCGTCTTGGGCACCTGATCGAACCGGTTGTCCGGCCCCTGGGATACGACTGGCAGATCGGCATAGGCATCGTCAGCTCTTTCGCGGCGCGCGAAGTCATTGTCTCCACATTGTCGATTGTCTATGGCGTCGGCGAGGACACCGCGGATAACAAGTCCAGCACACTGTATGACACACTGCGGCGGGCGACACGGAAGGACGGCAGTCCGGTATTCACCGTCGCCACAAGCATAAGCCTTCTCGTTTTCTATGTGCTGGCCATGCAATGCCTGCCTACGCAGGCCGTGACGAAGCGCGAGACAAACTCGTGGAAATGGCCCGTCTTTCAATTGGTGTACATGACCATCCTGGCATACGGCGCAGCTCTGCTCGTCTATCAGATTCTCAGGTTTGCTGGTGTGACGTGAGCAGCAGGTAGGGACGGGTCGGACCGTCCGCGGGTGGTACTCGGGAGGAAGACAAATGGCGAATGACGTATGGAAATCATTTGAAGAGAACGCGCTGACGCACAGCGCGGCTCATTATCTCATGACGATCAAGGAACTGCTTGATGACAACGGCTACGCCCGCGTCACGGATATCGCGAAGCGGCTGAATATTACGCGAGGAAGCTGTTCGATCAGTCTGCGCGCGCTGAAGAAGCGTGAACTCGTGCTGGAAGACGAGAACAAGTTCCTCCTTCTTTCCGATGAAGGCCGCAGGCTGGCCGAACTTGTTGAGAGGAACGATGAACTTCTGGAGATCTTTTTCAGGGACGTGCTGGGACTCGATTGTGAGCAAGCCGAAATCGACGCATGCAAAATCGAACATCTGCTCAGCGTCGAGACAACGACCAGACTTGCCAGCTTCATCGAATGCGTCCAGACTGACACGTCCGTCGTGAAGGAGTTCCTGAATGAACTCCGCCATCACGCCAAGTCCTGCACGCACGACGCGGACAGTTGTGATATCTGTGGAGAGAAAGACTAGGATCATCGAACGCCGATCAACCATCAACCACTAACCATCTCCCCCCTCACATGAACCTTTTCATACACACCCTCTTCCAGGATCCCGTCTACTACTTCTCATGGATAGGTGTTGTTGCCTTCTCGATCTGCGTTCACGAGTACGCGCATGCGGCGACGGCTTATCGCTTTGGCGATGACACTGCCGCGCTGCTGGGGCACTTGTCTCTCAATCCTGCCGTGCAGATGGGGCCTACGTCGCTTGTCATGCTGGCGCTCATTGGTATCGCCTGGGGACAGGTTCCTGTAAATGAGGGACGGCTGCGAGGGCGACTGCAGAGAACGCTGGTTGCGGCGGCTGGCCCGATATCGAATCTTGCTCTTTCGATGCTCTTTGCATTGGTATCCGTGGTGTTATCCCTCATGCGGCTTGAGGGAGAGGCGGCCGACATCATCCAGCGTCTTTTCCTGATTGGCGCTCTGGTCAACGGGGTCCTTTTCGTACTCAATATGCTTCCGGTGCCTATTCTTGATGGCTGGAAGGTCTACGCTCATTTCGTTCCGCCCATGCGCTACATGAATCCGCAGATGGCAAACCAGATTTCCTGGTTCGTGCTGATCGCCATCTTCGTCACGCCGTTCGGCGCAGTGATCTGGAAGGGGGGAGGGGCGATTTCAGAGATGTTCTTCCGATTCTGGCACATGCTCCTAAGCCCGCTCTTCGGCTCATTCTCCTGAACGGTGTTCAGCTAGCACGTAACCCACGTGATACGTCGCGGGGATTGATCCGTCGTCCTCTCCGTATTCGCGCGTATAGAGGTCTTTCAGGGAAGCGATTTCACCTCTCGTGAGGGGGCGGGAGCCCCGCGAAAATGCGCCGCCAGTGACCCCTGCACGATTCAGGGCCCAGAGGAAAGTATTCACGTCGGAGTACTTGACTGTGTAGCTCTGCGCGTCGGTGAACGTGAGATGAAACCCGACGTCCTTCAGCACCGCGAGAAGATGCGTCTGGGACGGCATGGCGGCTTCCGGGACTTTTCCGGGCGCGACGAGCAGACGGGTCGCGTGGAGTTCGCTGAGCGTCCCTTCCAGCATGATAGCGGCCGCAAAAAGACCCCCGGGTTTGAGAAGGCCATGGACTTTCCCGACGGCTTCTTCGAGTGGAGTGATCCAGTGGAGGGACGAACTGCTGACGATTAAGTCGAACTGAGCGT
This sequence comes from Verrucomicrobiota bacterium, assembly GCA_018814445.1. GTDB lineage: Bacteria > Verrucomicrobiota > Kiritimatiellia > JAHIZV01 > JAHIZV01 > JAHIZV01. Next base: position 11,774 of record JAHIZV010000073.1, read on the forward strand.
CCGATTCATAATCATGAAATCTTTCGTGATGAAAGTGGACCGATTGAAGCCCGGCGAGCTTTGTCTTTGCCTGGTCGAGCATCCTGTCCGAGGCATCCAACGCGTCGAGCCGCACGTTATTGAAGAACTCGGCGATGTAGCTGGTGAACAGGCCGGTGCCACACCCGATTTCGAGGATTCTGCGCGGAGCGAGATCAGAGGGGATAAGGTCAAACAGAGTCTCCGCAACCGTCGGCTGAACGGAGATCGCCTTGTCATATGTGTCGGCCGCCGACGAGAATCTGGCGGTTGTATTGGACCGATCAACGTGCATTGCCTGTATGCTGTCGGAACTAGTCCATCGCGCCAAGCACGGATTGCAGAATCCCAGCGAGATCATCGCCGCCTTTCGACTGCTCAAAGCGGTCGTTTGGCCGGGATCCCGGGACGGCGGGGGTAGTTATCCGGGGTGGGTGATGCCTTCCGCAGTTCGATGACCACAGCTCCGTGGTCCGGCGCGAGTGAGACGTCATGGACGGCTTCTACGATGCTGCCGACGGCATCGAGCGCGTGGCGGGCTTCCTCGATTTCCTGCTGTGCGGCACGTCCTTTCTGCGCCAGCAGGACACCTCCTGTCTCCAGCAGGGGCAGAGCGAGTTCCACAAGGATGCGAAGAGGCGCAACTGCGCGAGCTACGGCGCATGGGTACTTCCCTCTGTGCAGCGGATCACGGCCGGCTTCTTCGGCCCGTCTTTTGAGAACGGTGACGTTCCGCAGCTCGAGTCGATCAGCAGTCGCGCTGAGGAAGTCGGCTTTCTTCCCCGTTGCTTCGAGAAGTGTGATGCTGGTTTCGGGCAGTAAAATCGCCAGCGGTATTCCCGGGAAGCCGCCGCCGCTGCCTATGTCGATAAACGAGGCGTGATGACGGAGGAAGGGCTCAAGCGTGAGCGAGTCAAAAATGTGGCGCATGAAAATATCATCGACCTCTCGGGCGGCCAGCAGGTTGGTTTCGCTGTTCTTCCGGGTGACAAGAACCGCAAACCGGGAGAGTTGTTCCTGTTGTGCGGGTTGAAGATTGATGGACCTTCTATCGCAGGCGTCGAGGAACGCGTCCGGAAGAGGAGGAGAAGCGGTCATTACTCTTCTGCCGCCTGTTGCCGGAGCTCACGCAGTTGTTGTCGAATCGAAGGTCCGCGGCCCTCGTGTCCTATAAAGAGGAGTCCGCCGAGCAGGCTCCAGAAGAGCCCGCCGGCATACACGAGAAGAGAAAGGGTGATAGCCTGCATGTAGCCCACTCCGACAGCGCGGAACATGACGGTGAAACAGTACTCGCGGATACCGAGGGCGCCGGGCGTCACGGGAATGGCTGTAACGACGATAATCAGCGGGAAAAGGGTGAAGTAGTCGATGACCGGCAGGCTGATTCCGATACCCCGGCCGAACGCGAATACGGCCAGCGTGAGAAAGAACAGATTCAGCAACGACAGAGCCGCCGCGAGCACCAGCGTGACGGGCTCGGACCTGTAGAGAAAAAGCGCATCATATCCCTTGCGGAGGAGCCGCCCCGTGACCGTCCGTTCCTGAAGCCTGCGAAGCTGAGGGGAGTTCTTGAAAAGGTGGGTCCGGAAGGCCATGACCCCGCCGATAACGAAAAGCGCCAGAAACACGAGCATGATGATTCCGACCTGACGCGTGTTGTCGAGTGCCAGGAAGAACGAAACGCGACAGGCGATCATGACGGCGGAGAAGACGACCACTACGAACAGACCTATCATGCGGTCGGCCAGTACCGTAGACGCGGCTTTGGTTCGCGCGTCCGGTGAGTGCTGGATCACGTAGTATGCCCGCGCGACATCACCGCCGCACGCACCGAGCATGAACGAGTTGAAGAACTGTCCGATGAAGAAGATGCGAAACGTCTGCAGGTAACCGGTTCTGATGCCCTGCCTGCCAAGCAGATAGGCCCAGCGTGCTGCTCCGACAAGGAGTCCGAGAAAGGTAAGGCCCGTGCCGAGGAGAAGCCATCGCCAGTGTCCGGCGAAGATGGATTCAACTCGTTGCCACTCATCCGCCGGTACACGACGGGCCAGGTAGGTCAGGATGGCAGCCGCGATCAAAAGGCGGACGAGAAGTCCGAGTCTGCTTCCCGCGCGGTTTCCTCTGCTGTGTTCTCCGTCGCTCACGGCCGGGTACGATAGGATTCGAGAATATCTTCCAGTGTCTTTTCCAAGGGAATCTGCGGAGACCAGCCAACTTGTTTCCTGATCTTTCCGGCGCTCAGAGCGAGGGATTCATCCGCAGGACGAAACCGCTCGGGATCCACGAAAATCTCAGGCCGGATTCCAAGCTGGTCGCACAGGAGATCAAGAACTTCCTGAATCGTCGTGCTGGAATCGGCGGCAACATTATAGGCCTCGCCTGCGCTTCCTTTCTCCAGCAGCAGGCGGTAGGCGCGGGCCACGTCGCGCACGTCAACGAAATGCCGTTTACTTTCAAGGTTGCCGACGCGCATGAGCGGTTCCGTCCTGCCGCGGGCGATAGCCGCCAACTGCTTCGCGAAGGATGGCACGACGAACGCATCAGCCTGTCCCGGGCCGATGTGATTCTGCGGGCGGACGGTCATGGTGTGCATGCCGTATTTCCCGGCATACAGAAGTGTCGTCAGATCTGCCGCAATTTTCGCGGCCGCGTACGGATTGGATGCGGTGAGGGGCGTGTTCTCATCAATGATGCCTTCGAGCGGTTTCCTGCCATACACTTCGGCGGAGCTGACGAACACGTAGCGCGCATCCGGCTGGTGGTGGCGAAAGGCCTCCAGCACGTTGATCGCGCCGACCATATTGATTTCGAAAACAAGGCGCGGGTCGGACCAGCTCAGAGGGACAAACGCACATCCGGCAAGATGGATGCAGCCATCCGGTTTCGAGGACTGGACGGCGGCGGCCAGACTTTCCGGATCGCGCAGGTCCGCGACCTGCGCGTTCTCATAGCCCTGCGTGGCGATGCCGGGCTCCAGCATCGGGATAACGGTGTGGCCGTGCTGCTGCAGCTCTTCGAGCACATAGCGCCCGACAAACCCGCTTGCACCTGTTACGAGAACTCTCATGAAATATGGGCTAGGCTTTCTTACGGGCTTCCCAGCGCGCGATGTCGGCATCAACCATCATGCGCACGAGACGTTCAAAATCCACTTCGACTTTCCAGTCCAGTTTATCGCGGGCTTTCGAAGAGTCGCCGATGAGATGGTCCACCTCGGCCGGCCGCATGAACCTCGGATCCTGGACTACATAGTCCTGCCAGTTCAGACCGACATGGGAGAAGGCGACTTCGAGAAATCGCTGAACGGAATGGGCGACGCCCGTCGAGATGACGAAATCCTGCGGCTCGTCCTGCTGGAGCATCATCCACATGGCCTTGACGTAGTCACCTGCAAAACCCCAATCGCGTTCTGACTCGATGTTTCCGAGGCGGAGTTCTTTTGAAACGCCGGTCTTGATCTGCGCCACGCCGTCGGTGATCTTGCGGGTGACGAATTCTTTTCCGCGCCGCGGACTCTCGTGATTAAAGAGGATGCCTGAGACGGCGAAGAGATCGTAGCTTTCGCGATAGTTGACCGTGATGTAGTGACCGTAGACTTTCGAGACCGCGTAAGGACTGCGGGGATAGAAGGGGGTTTTCTCCGTCTGGGGCACTTCAAGTACCTTCCCGTACATCTCACTGCTGGAGGCCTGGTAGAATCTGGCCTTCGGGCACACGAGCCTGACTGCTTCGAGAAGGCGTGTGACACCGATTGCGGTAAACTCTCCCGTGAGAACCGGCTGGCTCCAGGACGTGGGAACAAATGACATGGCCGCGAGATTGTAGATTTCATCCGGCTGAGTCTGTTCGAGCAGCTTGATCAGGGAAAGCTGGTCGAGAAGGTCGGCCTGAACCAATTCAATCTTGTCGGTCAGATGATCGATGCGTTCGAAATTCTCCGTGCTGGCCCGGCGAACCATGCCGAACACTTCATAGCCCTTTTCAAGCAGGAACTCAGCCAGGTAGGATCCGTCCTGACCGGTTACGCCGGTAATCAATGCCTTCATTCGCTTACCTCTTCGTTTAGTGAATCTTCAGATTTGACTGGATCGTTATAGTCGCACTCCCATGTCTCTTTCAATGTCTGAAGTGCCAGAATCACATCTTGCGTAGGGGCCTGGGGGCTGGGTTCGAGCACGCGGAGCACATCGAGTTCAGCAAAACGGCGAAAACGCGAGAAGTCCACCTGGCCGGTCGGCGGCATCAGGTGATCGTGTCCCGGCGGCGCAACGTCATGAATATGCATGCCCGCGAGATGGTCCTGCAGTCGGTCGAGCCAGCGCTCGGCATTGATCAGCCCCAGGTTTTCTCGTATCTGTCCGTGTCCGATGTCATGCCAGTAGCGCAGGTTTCTTCCTCCGTATTGGGCGAGGAGTTCCTGCATCTCGATTTCCGTGGGGAATGCTTCCCACGTCGGCAGATTCTCCAGAGCCAGGACGATGCCGGTTTCCTCGAGAACAGGCAGAAGGCTTTCGATTCCCTGCATCATGTATTGAAACTGCTTCTTCGACTTCTTCTCGCGCTTGATCTGCAGTTTGAAGAGGGTTTTATCGTAGATGGCATCGAACCGCCGGCCCGTCTCCTGAAGGGCGAGAAGATCTCGCGACAGGCGGGGCATTTTCACGTTTCCAGCGTGGCAGACCACGACGCGCGCTCCGACTGATTCCGCAAAACGGATCGTCTCCGTTGTGTGCTTGACTGCGCCTTCCCGAATACGCAGGTCAGGATCGGCCAACGTGAACAGCTCCGGGTGACCTTTAGGAGCTCCAACAGGAACCGGGCAGAAGTTATGCACGCTGTCCACCTTGACCGTGCCTTCCTCGACCAGTTTCCGAACGCCGGGCACAAGGTCGAGCCTCAGGTCATACCCCAACTCGACATGATTCAGGCCCAACTCCAGGATCTCCGTGAGGAGGGCCTCGCCATCGCTGTGACGCCATGCGTTCCAATGTGTTGTGAGCGCAAAAATCATGAAATGTCCAGGCTGGTCGTCATCTCCTTCTTAGAACATAGCGATCCTGCCGCTGGTAATTCAAACCCTCACGGACTTTGCCGGGGCGGGCAGACATGTTTCGAGCGGCAGGATACTGCCTGGCGGACACGACTTTAGAAGCGGGTACGGGCACGCGCAGCCTTGCGCCGCTTCCGCTCGCTGGGCTTCTCGTAATGCCGGTGGGAGCGGATTTCACGCATCACACCTTCCTTATCAAGCTTCTTCTTGAGCCTGCGGAGTGCGCGGTCGACTGTTTCGCCTCGTCTTACTTTTACTTCAGAAACGATTATTGTACTCACCCCCTTCCGTCGTGTTGGACGAAGGCTTTACACCTTCGGCTATGTGGGGTTGAAGCGCGAGAACCTAGTGGTTTAGCCCTGTGCTGTCAACTAGCAACACGTAGTTGTCCCGCAGCGTCCTCAACCATTAACCATTAACCATGGGTGGTTCCGCGGGGTCTTCTTACGGCCTTCCGACGGACTCGTAGGTGAAGCCCAGTTCCTTGACTGTCTGGGGGTTAAAGGTATTGCGTCCGTCGATAATGACAGGGCACCGCATGGTTTCCTTCAGTTTGGCAAGGTCCAGTTCCTTCACTTCGGGCCAATCCGTGAGTATCAGAACAAGATCGGCACCTTCTGCACACGCAAGCGGTGTGTCGTAGTACTTCAGACCGGGGTGCTCTCTGTTGAAGTTCTCCTGAGCGATCGGGTCCCATAGCCTGAGTTTGGCTCCCGCCTCCATCAATTGAGGGATGAAATACAGGGATGGAGCTTCACGAATGTCATCCGTTCCCGGCTTGAAGGCGAGTCCGAGGACCGCGATCTTCTTGCCCTGAACGACCCAGAGTTCGTGCTGAATCTTCTGCATCATGAACTCGCGCTGAGTCTTGTTGATGTGCTGGACTTCTTTCAGAAGCTGGAAGTTGTAGCCCAGTTGATCGGCGAGATGCACGAAGGCGTCCACGTCTTTCGGGAAGCATGAGCCGCCGTAACCGACGCCCGCCCGCAGGAACTGGGGGCCGATGCGGAGATCGAGTCCCATGCCGTGGGCGACCTGTTCGACGTCGGCGCCGGCCAGTTCGCACACGCGCGCCACCGCGTTAATGAAGGATATCTTCGTCGCGAGAAAGGAATTGGACGCGTGCTTCGTCAGCTCGGCGCTGGCGATGTTCATCTGCAGGAATTTGCAGCCTGACTTGTCGATAAGCGGCTGGTAAATCTTGCGGAGCAGTGTCCCGGCTCTCTCCGACTCCACTCCGACTACGATGCGGTCCGGCTTGAAGGCATCCTCGAGCGCGGTACCTTCCTTCAGAAACTCGGGGTTTGAGGCCACGTCGAAGGGAATGTCTTCGCGCAGATACTTCGCAATCGTGCGTTTGAGCTGTTCGCCCGTATTGACCGGGACGGTGCTCTTCTCAACGAGCAGGCGGTAATCGGTCATAGATTCGGCGACCTGGCGGCCGACCTGTTCGACGTATGAGAGATTGGCCTGGCCTCGGTAACCCGGAGGTGTCCCCACGGCGATGAAGATGGCCTCGGCGAATTCCGTGCCTTCCTGAATGGATGTCGTGAAGCTCAGCCGCTTCTCCGCGACATTCTTTGCGACCAGTTCCTGGAGTCCCACCTCATAGATGGGCATTTCCAGATTCTTGAGCATCTTGATCTTGCTCTCGTCGTTATCGACGCACAGAACAGTGTGCCCCATCTCCGCAAAGCAGGTTCCGGTCACGAGACCCACGTATCCTGTGCCGACTATCGTAATCTTCATAACGAGTTCATGCCTCCGATGTAATTTCGTGATACAAGGGCGGAAATCCTAGACTTCGTCCGCATTGATTGCAACCCATAGATGGGTTGATTATGCTATCCCCTCGAAACCTGAAACCTGAAGCGGGGTGTCGGGAGGAAAAGGATGCGTATACTTCTTACAGGCGCCAGTGGATTTCTCGGGCGGGCTGTCATGCGGCGGCTGGAGGTCGAGAACGACGTGGAGGGATTGTCCCATCGTCAGACCAATGCGAGATGTCTGAACATCGATCTGCGCGAGGAGGAGTCTGTCCGCGGGATGCTGGGCGAATTCGCGCCCGACTGGATCGTGCATGCCTCCGCCTACCGCGATCCTGATTTCTGTGAAAAGAACCCCGACGAGGCCCGCAGACTGAACGTCGATGCGACCCGGTTTCTCTGCCGTCATATGCCGCAGCACGCGAGAATCCTCTACATCAGCAGCGACTACGTGTTTTCGGGCAGACATCCTCCATATTATGAAAATTCTGAACGGGGACCGATCAACGTATACGGAGAGACAAAAGCAGCATCAGAGGACATAGTCCTCTCCGCCGGCCCCAACATCGTGCTTCGGATACCTCTGCTAGTCGGGGGAGGGGCCACCCTCGAGGAAAGCGGATTCATCGGCAAGACGATTTCAGCAATCCGTGGACGGGAGCCGCAGAGGATAGACCATGTGGGCATTCGATTTCCGACATGGATCGAGGATGTGTCCGAGGCGATCGACTTCCTTTTGCGCGAAGGGAAGGGCGGGGTGTTCCACTGCAGTTCCCTGCGTCCCGGAACCAAGTACGATTGGACCTGTGAAATAGCCGCGGCTATCGGTGAGGAACCGGGGCACATTCAGCCCATGATCGAACCCGGTCCCGAGATCGCGCGGCGGCCGCCGGACTCCCATTTGGCCGTGGATAAAATCCGCGCCGCGGGCTTCAACAGGTTCACGGATTTTTCCGAAGTTCTCGCGCATGTTCTGAAGCACCTGAAGTAGCGGTTTCAGCCGATGTGCATTTTTCTGCTCTTTGCCCTTTACAGCTCCGTGGATCGCTGTATGTTATCGCCCCTTTTGATCAGGGAAGAAGTGACGAAAAACCTAGGAAATCGGCGATTTACACGTGAAATTCGAGCAGATAATGGACAAGTGGTACACACGCAAGGAAACAGCGATCTGGAGCTGGGTGACGCTTCTGGGCGCAATAGTCCTGCTCACGCAGGTCGTTCTTGCCGGCCGTACGTCCGGTGCCGAGGCCGTTGAACCGGCGTTTTCCGTCGAGAGAACCGCTCCCCTTTCCGCCGCTCCGACACCGGCCCGTAGAATCGATCATTCCGTTGCCGTTACAGAGCTCCTTGTCGACGCGATCATCCAGATTGAATCCGCCGGAAATCCCCGTTGTGTGGGTTCTGCCGGCGAGAGAGGTCTGATGCAGATCAAATCAGGAACGTGGCGGCAGACCAGTGCTTCCGTCTTCGGGAAGGCCGTTCCCTTTGACCGGGCTTTTGATCCGGCGATGAATCGCCGAATCGGCAGTGCATATCTCTCCGATCTCCACAGGTTTCTCGTAAAACACCGTGAACAATGGAAAGGCGACGAGCGCTCCCTCCTGCTCGCGGCCTACAACGCGGGCCCCAACGCTCTCAAACGGGCAGGTTTCAACGTGACCCGTCTGTCGAGTCACACGCAAAGCTACGTAGAGAGGGCCTCAGCCCTTCACGACATGTATCTGGCCTCGCTTGACAAGGGAGACAACGGCCTGCAACTGACTCTTGCCATCCACGCCCGCCAGGATTCCTGACCGGACGAAGACAAACGCGGACTGTCACCAAAGGTCACATCGGATCCCATCCCGAATTTCCGCTTGCAGTTCATCTTCCCCGAGATTACAAGAAGCCCTTTTAGCGGATCAGGGAATGATCCAATGAATGGATAATAACGCATAAGACGCACAAGTGAGGAATCTGAACCATGCCGATTGAACCAACCGCGTTAGCGGATATTGAAGTGCCTAAGGAGCTGAATCGGCTCCGCGATCTCTCCTACA
>JAHIZV010000074.1 GCA_018814445.1 Verrucomicrobiota bacterium
ACTCCGAATTCTCCCTGTATGAAGATGATGGTGAATCCATGTCCTACCTCGGCGGCGAGTACGCTGAAACCCGCATGGTGAGCGATCTCGAGGGGTCAGCCTGGACCTTTACGATTAACGAGCGCCACGGAAGCTATGATACAGGACGCGAGAGCGTCATTGTCATCGCTCATGCCGTAAATTCCGTGGACGCTGTGGCGAAGAACGGAGACAGTCTGACAGAGTACAGCACGCTCTTCGAAATGCACCAGCAGACAGAAGGTTGGTTCTATGATATCGCCGAGCGAAAACTGTATGTGAAGATACCCGATACTGCGCAAGAGACACAGCTTTCAGTTGAGATCGACAATGGGCTGATGGTCGAATGGATCGGAAGCACGTACACCTGGCCCGCGCAGAGCGGCCTCAAAGCCACTGACGACTTATGGATCAATACCGAGTCGTATCCGCAGGGCGCCGGTGTGAACTCTATTGTCGTATACAGCAGTGACGGCGGTGAGACCTGGGCCGTGGAAGATATGGAACTCGCGGGTCAGCATGACGCGAACGACTGGTGGCATGCGAATCTTGGTACGTTCTCTGCCGGGACAGTCATAGAGTATGCCGTGGCCGTGATCGACGATGACGGACGCTATACATGGGACAGCAATAGCGGCAACAATTATTCCATCCCCGTCAATACGGTCCAGCCGGTGCTTTGGCACGGCAATACCCATTACTGGCCATGGGCCGGTGAAATTGATCCTGAGGACGACTTCTGGGTGAACATCGAGTCTTATCCAATGGGTGCCGCTGTTTCCGCAAAAGTGGTCTATACGGCTGACGGAGAGAACTGGCAGGTGGTCGACATGGGTCTTGCCGGACAGAATGGGAATAACGACTGGTGGCATGTGAGTCTCGGACAGTTCCCGTCGGGTACTCACATCCGGTTTGCCGTTGTCGTGCAGGACGGCAACGCGACGGACTTCTGGGACAGCAACGATGGCGCGGACTATCACGCGGACGTTAACTAGGTCCAAAGTCCCAAGATCCAAAGTCTAAGGAAGAACATCCCATGAAAACGACTCTTCATATTGCTGGCATCCTTCTGATCATCGTGGCGGTCTGCTGTGCTTCGCCATGGACGCCGGAGAACGCGGCGTGGAATGTGAACCTCAATCCCGACGGATCTGATCCATCGCGGTACTACGGTGACTGGCCGGGACACTCCTATTTCCCTTCTCCGGGGGACTGGCGGCAGATTCCTATCTACCAGTTCATCACGGACAGGTTGGCGGACGGAGATCCCGCTAACAACGAACTCGACTACGGCGGATACGACTTGTTCAAGGTCGATTCGCGCCATGGCGGTGACTTCAAGGGCATCCAGAACAGGCTGCCCTACATCAAGTCGCTCGGGTACAAGGCGATCTGGATTTCACCGATGTTCCAGAACATGTTCAACTCGTACCACGGATACGGCCAGATGGACTTCACGCTCATCGAGAAGAGATTCGGTACGCTCGAAGACTTCCGTTCGATGGTGGACCGGGCCCACGATCTCGGCATGTATGTAGTAGTGGATATCGTGGTCAATCACCTCGGCGATCTTTACTACTTTGAAGGCTATCCCGGTGGAGGTGCTCCCTTTGCGTTTCATATCGGCGAGTACAAGTTGATCGAGAAGACGCCCGGTGTGAACTACCCCGACTTCAAGGTCGATAACACCTACTACCCGGACGGTCAGTATCCGGAAGTCTACAACGACAGCGGAGAGCGAGTAGACGACAACTACGGATTCGGCGGCTCGTACTGGGAAAGCGACTTTCATCACAATGGTGACCTCGGGTCGTACAGCGACCCGTGGCAGAACCACCTCGGCAAGATTTATGGCAGTCTGGATGATCTGCGGACGACGCATCCCCGTGTGCAGGACAAGATCATTGCCATGACAAAGTCGCTTATTTCGTCGACCGACGTCGACGGCATCCGCATGGACACGCCGATGCAGGTGCCTCTGGGCTTCTTCAAGCGGTGGTGTCCGGCGGTGAAGCAACACGCCGCATCGCTCGGCAAAGATAACTTCTTCATCTTCGGCGAATTCTACTGTGACCGAGGTCGGGCGGCTACGATGGTTGGCCGCGGCAATGAACCCGAAATGTGGGGCAATCCATTCTGGTTTATCAGCGACGAGTTCTCCATGGATGGCGGGATCAACTATCGGATGTATTATGACTTCTTTATGCCGGCGGTGAAGGAGCAGGCCAACGGGAGTCTCCACGTTATCCGGGATAGCTACTATCTGGATTGGCTCGCATTCGATTTCTATCATCCGGCGAAAGCCGAGAATCGTTATCGTCAGCTCAACTTCTACAACAACCACGACCAGTGGCGCATGGCCACTTCGAGCGATGGATTCAGGAAGACAGATCTCGGAAGTGCGATTGTCGCGTTCTGGCCGGGTATCCCGCTTTTTTACTACGGCGACGAACAGGGATTCTGCACGTATGGCTCCGGTATCGGTGGCGACGCGCGCGAAGATATGATGACGAGCCTCGCATGGGAGAACGCCGCCGCACCGGTTTCCCCGAATCCCGCGAACAAAGATAACTTCGATATGTTGAACCCGCATTTCCAGTACGTCCAGAAATGCATGAACGTTCGCAGTCAGTACCCGGCTCTTTTCAACACCGATACGATCTACGAGCGATGGGTTGAACAATCCGGTAACAACGGCATTTATGCGTACTCACGAGCGTGGGGCCCAATGGAGGAGTGGGCTCTCGTCATGTTCAATACGTGGTCAGGATGGCTCCCGGCCGGGGGAAGTCTTGGCGATTTGTACACTGGTTGGCAAGAAGGCGACGTGATTGTGAATGCCATGAATCCGTCTGAGACGCGGGTTGTCGAATCCGGCGGAAACATTGGTGAGATCTGGGTTGCCCCTTATGAAACGAAGGTTTTTGTCCACGCGTCGCATCATAAACCGCTGATGCCCGTCGTCAACATGGCCTTCCCCGCGCACGATGAACGGATCGGCAATGAACCCTATGTGATCCAGCTCTCTTTCAGTGAGCCTATGGATCGAGACTCCGTTAAATCGGCATTTCGCTTCGACGGCGCTCAGGTCGACTCCGCGGGCCTTGACTGGAAAGCTGCCGAGAACAAGCTTCTCTACCTCGTCGACCCGACGGACGGCATTCATACGATCGAAGTCCTGGAGACCGCAACAAGTACGGCGGGTAAACGCCTCTTCGGTGCATACAGATCTCGATTCAGGAAGGGATCGGACCAGAACATCATCTGCAACCCGTCCGCGACGTGGGACGACAGCCTGATAAACGGCGGAGCCGCGACTTTGGAGACAAACGTCATCACGCTGACGCACAAAGCGGTTGGAGCAGAAATGTTCCGTGTGGCAAATGACGGTGACGCCTGGAGTGACTGGCAAGCGTACACCAACGTGTCCGAATGGACGGTTGGCGGCGGCGCGGATCCAAAGACCGTTACGGTCCAATACTGGGCCGACGGCAGTGCGGCGTACTTCGTCAGTGACAGCATAGACTCGGGAGATACGGGAGTTGTGAGCTGGGTAGGCAACACGTGGCACTATCCGTTCGACGGCGACATCGATGCACAGGACGACTTCTGGGTGAACGTCGAATCCGATCCTTCAGGGGCTGCGGTGTCCGCGTTCGTCTCCTATCGCGTGGACGGCGGTGACTGGATTTCGCACGAGATGTCGTGGGCTGAGGAGAAGGACGGTCATGACTGGTGGCATGTCAATCTGGGCACATTCGCTCCGGGAAGTCAGATCGAGTACTCAGTGCTTGTGCAGGATGGGGCGGGGGACGACCACTGGGATAACAATGACGGCGTGAACTACACTGCGGAAGTTAATGTCGGCGACCCGGTCTACTGGGTCGGGAACAGCTACCACTGGCCGCTCAGAGGCGACATTGACCCGGGCGAAGATGTCTGGGTGAACATCGAATCCTACCCGATCGGTACGGCGGTTTCTGCGATGGTGGTCTACTCCATCGATGGCGGCGGGAACTGGCGGTCGGCTGAAATGAGCATTGGCGGTCAGCATGGCGCAAACGACTGGTGGCACGTGAACCTGGGATCATTCGACACAGGAATTCACATCCGGTACGCCATCCTCGTGCGCGATGGTTTGGGGGCCGACCACTGGGATAGCAACGGCGGCGGCGACTACCACGCTGACGTGAACTAACAAAGACCCTAATCACCACACCGCAGGGGCGGTGGATAGAGGGTCTCTACAGGTATGTTCCCCGAAAGGACGCCGCAATCCTTTGAAAATACGACAGTTACGTAACAAACAAGAAAAAGTTAGTAAAACGCTTTACAAGATTCCAGGATCGCCCTATTTTATGCCTCTACAAGTTAGTAAAACGTTTTACTCCTTCTCGGAGTGGCGGGGGTTAAAAAGACGAAAGGAGAAGAGAGAATGCAGAGAAGCAGTCTTATCAAAACGATCATCGCCGGCGTGCTGGCGATACTGTTCCTGGGCCTGGGGGCCTTTGCCGCACCCTATATGCAGGTGAACGGAGGTAATGGGGACTACGCAACATTTCACTACTATATCGACGAGTCTGAGGGGCAGACGGATTCGATCCTGGTCGAGTTCTGGCCGAATGAAGGCAATATCCAGACGGTCGAGCTATTCAGCAATCTGAATCGGCGGGACCTCGCGACGCTGACGCCTCAAGACGCCAACAGTGTTGTTCCGGGGGATGCTTCGAGCTACTACGGCGCGTACACGATGAATAGTGACAATGGCCGTTTTTGGCTGAATATGCCGATTGAGAAGTGCGGCGCCTACCGGATTACCTGTCGCTACAAAGTCTGGGGTGACCCGAACTGGCGCTGGACCGGTTCCCGTGACGCTGCCGTCGTAATTTCCGACGTGGCAACACGCGATCTGATTATGTACGAAGTTCAGGTCAATGCTGTCGATGCCACGGGTGACGACTGGAACAGCCGAAGCACCTTTGCGGACCTGCACGATGACTACCGCTGGAACCTCGATTACATCAAGAATCTCGGGGTAAATACGCTCTGGCTGATGCCCTTCCACCCCATCGGATCGAAGAACGACGGCAACCATGGTCAACTTGGAAGCCCGTATTCGATCAAGAACATGTGGAAGGTGGGAGAGCACCTCGGCAAAGATGGCACGCGCGACGGGGCCATGAACGAGTTCAAAGCGTTCATCACTGAAGCCGAGCAGAAAGGTGTGAACATACTTTTTGACACGATCTTCAATCACACTGCAAAAGATGCCGAAATCGAACGCAATCCGGAGAATCCTTACGAGTTGGCCTCGACCCCTCTCACTCAGATTCGTGATTGGAAGCCGAACTGGTACTCGAAATACACGGGTGACGGCAGTTGCTACTGGAACGACGATCAAGGCGGTTCCCCTCCCTACGAATACTGGGCTCCTGCCGACAACAAGTGGCAGATTGGTCCCGCTCCGGCGGACCGCCATGACTTTGGCAAGTGGTGTGATGCCAGCGATCTTTTCTGGGGAAGTTACAGTGCGCTAGGAAGTCCGCAGAATGAAGACGACGGAGGATGGGGCGCTTCGGACGAAGTGCTGAAGATGGCTGAGTACTTCGCGTATTTCGCGGAGTACTGGCTGAATGAGACGGATGGCGCGATCGACGGTTTCCGTTGTGACTTCGCGCAGGGCCTTCCGCCTCAGGCATGGGAGTACTTTGTCAATAAGGCTAAGTCCATTAAGCCGGAGCTTATGTTCATGGCTGAATCACTCGATGGAGGCGCTGTGTCGCGCCGTGCCGGCCGCCAGTTCGACGTGATCAATGATTCCTGGGTGTGGGGCATGCTGGGCGGCAGTGACACCAGTACCTCTATTCGCAACGAAATTGACAGCCGGAAGGCCGACTATGGTTATGCCGGAGTAATGCGCGGCATCATCAATCACGATCAGAGCGCTCCTGGCGACAAGTGGTGGTCGCTGGCGCGATATGCTATCGGCTGTGCTGTGGACGGCGCTCCGCAGATGTTCATGGGGCAGGAACTTGGTTACAGCGACCATTTTGGATTCTCCAAATGGCGTTATGAATACAGCCGCTGGATTCCTCAGATCCGAGACCTCTACAACATGAATACGCTGTGGAACGACACTTCCTGGGACAAGGACGCTCTCTGGGCGCGTTATGCAGAGATCAACCACGGCCGTCAGCGCGCCGAGGTTATCCGTTTGTCCAACCAGTACTACCTCGATCAGGTAAACGGCTGGGGCACGCACGAAGGTATCTTCGCCGTCATGAAATACGAAAACTTCGGCTGGGATCCAGCTGACCAGGATGTCGTGATCTGTCTCGTTAATCTTGATCCGTTCGTGGCGAATGCGGGCACCTTCAACGTAGACGTAGCGGCGGTGTACCTGAACCCGAACAAGCTCTACAACGTGAAGAACCTGGCTTCCGCGAACCCCGACCAGTACCTCTGGCCTGAGGCGCGCAGCGGATCAGACATCGCTCAGAATGGTATCTACGTCGGTTTCTCCGGCAACGTCACGCAGGTCGGCAGTGTTGCCCAGTTCCTGAAACTCGAAGAGTCCAGCACCTTCATCGACACCGATGGGGATGGCGTTGAGGACGGCGTGGACAATTGCGTGTACACCTACAATCCGGGGCAGGAAGACGGCGACAGCGATGGTATCGGTGATGTCTGTGACAACGATCACGACAACGACGGCATGCCCAATGACTGGGAAATCAGTCATGGCCTGAATCCGAGCGATCCGTCGGATGCGTCAGGCAATCCTGACGGCGACGACTACACGAACCTCGAGGAGTACCAGAACGGGACCGATCCGTTTGTCTATGACGAGCCGAGCTATGAGTCGAACTATGAAAGCATGACGCTGGCCGGTACGTTTACGGGCTGGGATGCGACCCTCGACAATATGCAGCTCGTCGATGACTACGTTTGGCAGGTGACCGTGAATATGTCGAACGAGAGCGCTGTGCGTTTCAAGTTTGTCGCGAATAGTTCCTGGAGTATCAACTGGGGCGAGGCGAATCAGTCCGACTTCTCGATGGACCTGGGCGGATACGCCGAGAGTGGCAACGGTGACGTGCTGGTCAACGGTACGCTGAACGGGAAGTACATATTCACCTTCAACGAGCAGACGCTTGCGTACACCGTGGTTGAACAGCAGGACCCGGATACGGATGCCGACGGTCTGTCTGATATCTGGGAAGTGACGCACTTCGGCAGCCTGAGCCAGGACGGTTCCGGTAACCCGGACGGAGATAGCTTCACGAACCTCGAAGAGTACCAGAACGGAACTGACCCGAACGTATTCGATGAAGATCCGAAAGAGTCGGATTACGACAGCATGACACTCGCCGGGACCTTCGACGGCTGGGACGCTGGTCTCGACAACATGGATCTGGTTGACGACTACGTCTGGCAGATCACGCTGGATCTTGTGAACGAGAGTGCGGTCCGCTTCAAGTTCGTTGCGAACAGCTCATGGAGCATCAACTGGGGTGAGGCCAACCAGTCCGATTTCACGATGGACCTGAGCGGCACGGCCGATAGCGGCAACGTGGATATCCTTGTTGACGGCGCGCTCAACGGCACCTACGTCTTCACCTTCAATGAACAGACCCGCTCTTACACGGTGGCGAAGCAGATCGACGACACGGACGGCGACGGCCTCTCGGACTCATGGGAAGTGACGCACTTCGGTAACTTGAGCCAGAGCGGCTCCGGCAATCCGGACGGCGACATCTACACGAATCTGGAGGAATATCAGAACGGTACCGACCCCAACGTTTTTGACACCCCGAAGAGTGACTACGACAGCATGACTGTCACGGGCACGTTCAACGGCTGGCTGCCTGAGTTGGACAACATGGCGCTGATCGCCGACTACACCTGGCGGGCGACGTTGAACTTCTCAAACGAGGCGCCGGGCCGCTTCAAGTTTGTTGGCAACAGCTCATGGTCATACAACTGGGGTGAGAGCAATCAGTCTGACTTCACGGTCGACATGAGCGGAACCGCTGAAGGCAACAACGCGGGCGATATCTACTTCAATGATACACTCGACGGTGACTACACCTTCACGTTCAGCGAGCAGACGCGCGCGTACAGCATTGTTAAGAACTAAACGCCGCAGGCACAATCAAAGCAGAGCGCCCTCCGGATTTCCGGAGGGCGCTTTTGCTGTTTCTGCCCTTTGAGCGTCTGTATCTGCAGGTGACACAAGGCAGGGGCAGGAATCTCGAACAACCGTTTGCTACTCAATCGGAATATAGATCTCCGTCTTCAGCTCTTCCGGCGGAACTTCGCCCGGGGCGTTGAGGTAGATTTCGAAGCAGGGGAGGTCGCGGAGTTTGGCGCTATTCTCCGGTACCCACTGACCGTAGATTCCCTGATACGTATGGGTCAGGTTCTCGTACGGGCCTTCGTGCAGGAACACGGCGTACTTCCCGCCCTCTATCGTCTGTATCTGAGCGTTGCCTTCCGCTTCGACATCGTCTGCCACCGTTATGCAGGCATCATAGCGAAGCGTGTCGGGATCCGCCGTCTCGGGGTCATCGTAGCTGACTCCGATGGCTTCCGCCCCGGGTTGCTCAAAGAGCCCGCGCGGCATGGCAAACGCGCAGAGACCTCCCCATGCCTCCTGCGCGGACTGGCTGTAAGGGCCTGTCGCTCTGACGCACAGAGCTCTCTTCGGTTCGCGTTCTACAATTTTCGGTTCCATGACCATCTTCTCCTTGTGTTGGATGAATAACTGTTGTGCGGGGAATATCTCCGCACGGTTCTTCTTCCGGAAGTCGGACGGGCTTTCGCCAAAATGCTGCACAAATGCTTTGTGAAAAGCGGATGGGGTTTCGTATCCCGAGTCGAGAGCGATATCGGTAATCGATGATTCCTTGCGGCACATCTCGTAAGCCGCCCATTCGACCCGGGCCTCGCGGACCTCTCTTCCGACCCGAATCTACAACTAGCCTTACGCATGAGGAGCCCTCCCTGTTCGACATCCAAATCGACAAAGTGTACGAAGGGGGGGATATCAGGGGCAATGAGTAAAGGAGACTACTTCATCCATGATCGGAACAGAGCATAGGCAGCAAGTGGATCTCTATAAGGCGGTCCTCCGTGTGGCGTGGCCTCTCATCGTGAGTACGGGGTCGTTCACTATCATGATGTTCTGTGATCGCATGTTTCTATCGTGGCACAGTGCGGTGGCTATTCAGGCCGTACTGCCGGCAGGTATTCTTGCCTTTGCTCTAACTTGTGCATTCGTGGCTATTGCCGCTTATGCCAATATCTTTGTCGCCCAATATTTCGGATCTGGTGATCATTTTGGGTGCAGTCGGTCAACTGCTCAGGGCATCATCTTTGCATTGGTATCCTATCCGTTAATCCTCGTAGGAGTACCTTTCGGAATCTGGTTTCTCCACGCGGCGGGACATGCCCCCGATGTCTACGGAGCTGAGAAGATGTATTTTGTCATCGTGATGTTAGGTAGCATTGCGCCTCCGCTTAACGCTGCCGCAGGTAGTTTTTTCACAGGTCGTGGTGATACCCGCACGACGATGGCGGCAAACGTGGCTGGGAGCATTGTGAATATAGTGCTCGACTATATGCTGATATTCGGACGATGGGGATTCCCCGCACTTGGGCTTCAAGGCGCCGCAATAGCGACAATAGTAGCAGGTTTCGTAAGCCCAATAATTCTACTCGCCCTGTACTTTTCGGGTCGAATGGACAAGCAGTTCAGTACGCGGCGATCCTTCCGGTACGATAGTCGACTCTTCTGGCGAATGGTCCGATTCGGATTTCCGTCAGGCATACATCTTGCGGTGGACATTGCCGCCTTGTCATTCTTCATCCTGCTGACCGGCCGAGCGGGAGGTGTGGCCCTTGCCGCGAGTAACATTGCGATTAGCATCAATGCGCTGGCGTTCATGCCGCTAATCGGCTTCGGAACGGCCGCGTCAGTTCTTGTCGCCCAGTATAAGGGTCGGGCAAATATTCCAACCGCAGAACAGGTCGTGTGGACTGCGTGGCGTCTTGGAACCGGCTATGCTGTTGCGGTCGGATTGACCTATGTTCTTCTCCCAGAGTTCTACATCTCGATATTTGCGGGGAGTGGGCCCGCCACGATTCCCTTATCAGCTCTCTTGCCGATAGGTAGGAAGCTCCTCTTAGTTATGGTCGTTTGGGCGGTAATGGATGCAGGTAAATTGATAGTTGGACATGCTCTGAATGGGGCGGGAGATACACGCTTTGTAATGGCTTTCTCCGCAGTTATGGCGTGGGTATTCCTAGCCGGGGGGCAATGGGTCATCCTCGTGCATTTTCGCGGAAGCATTCTTGTTGCCTGGAGTTGGACCACCCTATATGTAGGACTTGTTGCTTTCGGATACATGATTCGCTTCAGATCCGGACGATGGAAGTCCATCGAAGTGTTGGAGCCGAGGCCGTATGTGGAACCATCTCGACCGGGATCTGAAGCAATTGGAATTGCCGACTAACTTCAGCCCGATCTCCCTTTGGTTCATTTGGCCATCGAGAATCCGGCGAGGTGAATGAGCTCGATATGTGCGAAGTAACTCAAAGTGAGGGTGGCGAATCACCGTTGCGATGGACGGTAGTCTGGCAAGTGTCCCATACACCTTGTTCAACGCCACCGACAACCTCAAGAATGAGGATACGGACATGGATGAGAAACTGTGGCTTGAACTTAAGAGTCTCTTAGAACGCCGCGGCGCGAGGGTGGGCGACGCCATGGATGAGACGAAGGTCATTCCTTGGAGGGAGGCCGTTGGCCTTCTCGTTCCCGGCGTTCAGGAGATCCTTGCGGACGAAGCTGACAGCGGCAAAGTGCGGTGCATCGCAAAGTTCATTTCTCTAGTGAGTCCTCCTGCGGGACTGCTGCTGACAGGAACAGGACTGATATTCCAGACAGTCGCAAAGCGACGGAATAGGGATGAGCGTGACAAGGAAGTCACCCAACTCTTCTCAGAGGCCATGAAGACGGTGACGAAGAATCACCAACCAATACCTGCCGATTTCTTTACTAGGAGACGCATTAAAGCAATCTATGGGCTCGGTTTCGGGACGACAGAGGGGACTGCATACGAAGAGAACATGGCTGCCCTTATTCCCGTGAGCACAAGCGACGAGGATATGGACAACAAGTTTTCTCGCACCGCTGTGGAATGCGCTCTATATCAGGCCTTTTCAATCATCTATAAACGTAGCCTTGGCGACCGAGCGTTCGCTTCGCTACTTAACGGCCTCCATTGGTATTTGATGTCGCAGATGCCACCACCCAAATGGTGGTGGACCGGTTTCTGGCAGCAATATGGCGAGTATCTTGCGTACAACGAACACTCCATTCTCCGGCGTCACGATGACCTCGCGCCCAAAGACTACATTCCTGCTGTTTTCACGTCTGACTCGACACAAGAGCCAAGACCCATGAGCGACGGAGATTCCGGTTTCGACGCAGAGCGGTTCGCTGCTGGGGAGGAAGGCGTCCGACGGTTCATTCGAATCTCGGCAGACCCAGGCATGGGAAAGACTGCACTGGTAGGTTACATGCTGCTACAGTCGTCGCAGCGTCTCGCGGACTTAGAGAGCACAGTCGTTCCTATCCCCTGTTTTTTCCAAGATCCGAATGGGAATGGCCAGTTCTGCCCGGCTTTCAGTGACAAGTTGCTGGATTACCTTGTCAAGATGCCCTTGGAGCTTGTGGGAAACGCTCACGGCTGGGCCATGATGAAATCTGCGCTTCGCCGCTGGTGGGAGAATGGTCTAGATCGTAACACAATCTTGCTTCTCGACGGCTTCGACTACTTCTCGCCAACAGAGGCGGGACATTGGGTTGGCTGGGTTCTTCAAGAAGGCAACAGTGCCTACTGGTCCCCCAGAGGACCAAAAAGCTCGTCAGTTCAGTGCCGCGTGTTAGTCACAGGACGGCCTTGGGTGTGGCAGTTACGTGAAACGAACGAATTGAATACCGAGAAGATGTACAAGACCTACTTCGGACACGGTTTTGACGACAACGGTTTGCGAAAGTACCTCGGCGGATACTACGACGCGGTTTGCGAGAAGTTCGGCAATAAAGAAAGCCGCGAGATGCTTGCCCGCCCTCTCGTGGCAGAGAAAGTAAGAGAGATGGCACGAAAAGGGGAGAAAAGGGGAGGGGAGGCCGGCCTGAAGTCTCTGCGAACCGGAGCACTTGCGGATATCTACGATTCCATTCTGGAATTCACATTCAAGAACAACGAAAAACGCGTCGGAAATCTTGAGGTGGAGGACTGTTGGGAGGGGTGGATGCGGTTGAGCCTTTTCCAACTCTGGAGGGACCGCGAAAGTATTACAGAGTCCTTTTCCTGGCGGAACGACAAGGATCTTACCACTATGATAAGCCACTGGTCATCGGCTTATCGTCCTTGGGCATCCACTTGGCTTGCATCGCAAAGGAAGGGCGACCCCCCTGCCCTTCTTCATGTGGGCCTGGAAGGCGACATAGTTACTAAGGGAGAATCGCGGAAGCTATTCCGCTACTCCCATTTGACCTTCAAGGAGTATCTGGCGGGGCGGGCCTTGGTGAAGTTGGATGACGTCTCCCGTGAGGCCCCCGAACTCGACGGCGTTCTCAACCCCATCGACCGCATGTTGCGTATTGTGCGCCGATGCCATGAGTGCGGCGACGTCGGCGAGCGTGGACTCGGGATACGGGACTTGGAAGTCTGGAGCGGTATTCTCTGCCTGGCAGCCGGACATATTGATAGCCCTGCGGAGCGAGACAAACTGGTGGAAGGACTCCTGAGGATGGGCGAGATATGGCTTGCCGGCCGAATTATCGTGGACGGCGGTATGGAGGTCAGCCCAAAGTGGAGCAATCTTCTTTGCTGTTTGCTGGTGCATGGTGGGGGTGATTCCGATCCTGGCCGCTGGTATACGCACGAGACCAGCGTGTTCGAAACGAACGTCCAGCTTCATGCGCTCGATCTGTCGAGCGTCGGCAATAAGAAGGATTCGCTTCCAGGCGAAGCTGTCGATGTCGTCAACGCGGCCCTGGACAATCTGCACGGGCGCTATGAGGGCGGCGAGCCCGCGGGCGGGAACCGGCTTTCGCACACGCTTCGACAGTACGATCCCCTGGTTGTCACACTGTGGGATCTGCTAGAGGGGCTTGCAGGCACAGGTCAGCCACGGCATCAACTCCCGTTTCCATCGCTGTTTGCGCGGCTCTACGAATACGGTTACCAGACAACCTATCAAAAGAAACTATTCCAGACAGCGCCGATACTGGGTGCGGGAAGTGGCTGGCGCTTTGAGCCGAAGCGCCCTCGGATCATCACGGATGCTTTTCCTCAATCAGAGAAGGACTCCAAAAAAGAGGAGCCGAATAAAGATGCTGCCGCCAAGGTGGAGAAGGTGATTCGCCAGTCGATAACGAACAGCAGGTGGAGGCAAGAGCGAACCTTAGTCGAGAGAACATGGATGCTCGAATGCCTCCGGGGTCAAGCCATTGGTCTGGTTCGGTCCTATCGCCTGAATGAAAGAGATGCGGCTTTGGCGGTTGCTCGCGGGGCCGCCAAGACAATGTATGTGGAGCCCTGTTCCGATAATGTCAGCAAGAACGACCGGGCAACGTTAGTATGCTTGATGGGGGAGATCGAGTACGCTCTTGCCTATGGAGAAGTCGTCCGGCAGCAATACCGCGCAATGAAAGAAAAGCATAAAGACGAATGGAATAGTGCGGGCGATCTGTGCAAGGGATATTGGCAACGGCTTGTCGACGTCGAGAAGCTCTATGCGACTTGTTGCGTGAATGAAATCGAGCATCTTCGGCTGATCCGACGCGGGTTCGCCAGTGTCCTTTACCATTTCTGTCTCATGCGGAATACCGCCATCTCATGGAAACTCTCGAGTGCGACCTCAACGGGCGCATTCGCCTGGCGACCGGAGGGCGAAGACTTGTGCGAGTGGATGCCGAATGAGGGGCCGATAGAATTGCTGCTGGTTGCTTGTATAGAGCGTGCCATCGCTCTGTTTGAAAGCGACCAGAACGGGCAAGAACACTATCGCTCATTGCTGAAAGCGCGTTTGCTTCTCGGATTCTACCTCTTTCCACTGATTGAACGGTCGGGCGATATCAAGTTTGTGATATATGAAAAACTCAGGGAGAGTCTTAACGAAGCGGTAAAGACGGCCGATGCTCAGAGGGACAGAGCGACAGAAGACCTGATGCTCTCAGGAGTCGCCTACGGCAATCGCGGCATTTGTCAGGTGTATTGGGCGGGCGAAAAAGGGAATGATCTTGATCGGGCTCTGGAAGACCTCGATAAGGGATTGGAGTTGCTCGCCGAACAATCCCGTTGCGTGCCCGAAGATGAAGATTGCCACGACAAGAGAGATGCCTTGCTGAGAACGGCTGGGAAAATCAGGGATTCAGGCTCATCTCCGAGGTCAGTGTTGGATAAGATGCTCTCGGAGGACTGGAAGCTTTATGGAAACCTGCTCTTGAACCCTGAACTATTCTGAGTCGGCGCCGTTTGTCGCTTACGGCAACTTCTGCTGCATGCGCCTCGTCGCCTCTTACCGAGCAGCGGTTCTTCTCGCAAAGCTTAAAACGAACAGTGCCATGAGCACGGCACCGATACACGCCTCCATCGCCGCAAAGAATTTCGTCCCGTGGAGCGGGTGTAGATCGCCAAATCCGAGTGTCGTGAACGTAACAACACTGAAGTAGATGCTATTAACCAAGCCTGCACTAGGGTTCTCGGTTGAGAAGATAGAGCCCACCGGATCGCCGCCAACAATATTGAACTTACCGCCCAAACCCAAGTTTATTGCACTCTGCGAAACCCAACCTGTTGAGAAATAGAGAAGTGCGAACACACCAATAACTACCGCCCATGTTGATAACGCATGCGTGGCGCGTTCGCCATAGAGGTAGACAGATCTCGCCCAAATAGTCCGCCACTCATAAGACGGGGTCCACGAAGCAAGCCATCCGCGAACAGATCGCCCCTTCGCACAGACGCGTTTCGCGTTGCATTGTTCAATACACGAATCGGGCTTGGAACTGGCGTGGTGCGTGTCCGAAAACGTGCGCGTGCGCATCCACCAGAGGGGAATAGCCAAGGCAAAAACCCCAAACACTAGCGATTCCCAGAACGTACCCGAGAGTGACCCGGCTTCGTGAAGGAGGCCAAGCAGCTTGCCTGTCCAACCGCCCATCACCGCTGAGCCAAACAGCGCGGCAGCTAATATGGCGGTACACTCCGCGCCGAGCCGAAGCGCCGACGGTCCGCTCTGTTGGCAGACTGGGAAGATGCGTGAGAATCGTGTGCAGTGATCCAGCAGCTCCACATCCTTCAACCTCACAAGACAAAACGATTGTAAGTCTACCAAGGCGAGCGCACCGAAGCTCTGCGCGAACATGTTCCACAAGAACTGTCGATCAGACTTCTTCTGGTCCTCGCCATTGTCGCTACCGTTCTTGGGGTCCGCAAAGTCCTGGGTAGCGGACACAATTGAATCAAGCAATCTCTCTACCTGGCGTTGCGTTAATTCTCTGTTCTTCTCCATCTTCGAGAAGAAGCCAAAATGCTGTCCGTCAAGAAAACGACACTTTCGCAGAACGGCTTGTTTCAGAGACTGCGCGAAGTAATGATGAAGTTCTGTCTGTTCAAACGTACACTCAATGAACTTCAGCGAACCTGCGTCCGCTCCCAAGTCTGGCTCGTTCGTATCTGTTGTCTCCTTCCGCAAGAAGGCGGAAGATTGAAACCGGCATCCACGGAATATCATGCAAACGGAATTCTCCTTGCGTACCTCTTTAATATCGTCGTAGTCAATAATCATGGAATTCCGAAAGCTACAGGCCCAGAATAACTGATGCACTTCCGGCATCTGTACCTGTAGAGGCAGCCCGATGACCGCGTTGTCGAAATCACAACTGTCATAACAAACATTGCTATCCTTGGTAAGCTCTGTGAGCGAGTTGCTGAAATCAGCAGCAAGAAAGTAGATGTCCTCAAAGGTGATCACATTCAGTGTGGCCGCCCGAAAACTCACGGCTGCCGGTTGGATGACTGCCTTCTCCCCGCAAGGTTTGCCACAGATCATAGTTTGGCGCCGTTCTTGCGCACAGAGCGAAGCAAGGATCATATCTGCCCTGGCGTTTCGTCCATTGCCATTGTTGCGCCGCAGTGTCAGAGCAAAATCCTCGCGACATTCAAACCGGGCACGCTCAAAGCAAGACGAGTCCATGTCATCACAGACCATATAGACTTCAACAGCGTAGATGTGCGATAGATCTGAATCCCGAAGGTTGATCGCCATCTCGTCTTCGCCCAGCGTGCAGCCAATCAAGTCCGCGTACCCAAAGCGTGAGTTGGAGAAGTCCCCGCTCAAGGTGGAGCCGGGACCAAGTGTCATAGCCCGACAGTCAAGGCGTCGGGCATGCACATTACGTAGAGAGGCGCAGAAGAAATAGCATGAAGCCAAACTGCCTCCGTCCATATCTGCCTCATCGAAGATTACTGTCGAGGACTGAGTATCCTTGATCTCTGCAGGGTCAGGCGTAAAGCAAGCGGAGAAATCCGCTCGGTCAAGCTGAGCATTGGCAAACGTTGTGTTACCTAGCGAGGAGTGGGAGAAGGAGCAGTCTTCCAGATGGCAACTGGAGAAATCCGCCCCCTGAAGACGCGTGTAGTCTAGCGCCGTCCCAGACATGATTGCGTCAATCAGGTTGGCATTGGTCAAGTCTGAGGCACGCAAGACAGCTTCCTTCATTTCAAGTTGCCTTATTGTCCGGTCACCTGATGGAGGCCCTTCGTCTCCCTTGTCCTTTTGAAGGCGCGGACCGTGTTTCCACGCATTCTCCAGTGAGGATATCAAAGAATCAGGAGAGGTGTCCTTTAGGACATTCGGAAAGCCTGACTCTTGGCGATCCATTCCTCCCGTGACACCACATAGGTTCGAATTAGCCACGAGGGAGAAGTTCGCTTGGACTCCCATCAAGCAGGCTCCTTCGAGTGTGGAGTTGCTTAGGTCTGCGTTGTTCAATAGACTGCCCAAGAAGTTTGCTTCTTTCAGATTTGCTCCGCAGAAGCTCGCCCGTGACAAGTCACAGCGAAGGAAAAGGGACCTCTGTAAATCCAAGTCTTCAAACCTTGCACCTTGGCATTCTGCGTCAAAGAGGAACAGTCTCTGCGTCGCTTTTCGAGTGCGAAGACACTCGCTCAGGGCAGACACCCAGTCTTGGTCAATGTGGGCTCCGTTCTTGGAAGCGAATTCCTCTTTGGCGTGCTTGGAGCAGAACTGAGTGATATCTGAATTGCCTTCTGTACCCGCTTCTGCCCACGGAAGTAAGCACAGATTATCACAACCTTGGTTTGCACATCTCCTGAGAGAGTCAGTCATCGTTTACCTTGCATCCATTTGTGCGCTCAAGTCATCGGAAATGCGTAATGACAGACGCTCGTATCCAGCCTCGATACAATCGAGCGATGTCAGTATGCGGGTGGGCAAAGGTGGTAGGTCATCTGTGTCGAGTTCAACTCGCCATTGAGTCTTGCAGGGGCAGTCAATATGCGATGCTGTATATAGGTGCTCATGATTGCCCGTTCCACTGAATTGCTCAAGAAGCTCAATGATCGTCTGGCTGCATTTGGGGCAATTGTGCCCGGTAGCAGTCATCGGCAGGCCGCATCTGAATCCGTAAATGAGCAACCTGTCACGGGCTGATCTGGGAATGTCCATTGCAGTCTTCAACACCGACCAAAGCCAAGGAGGCCGATAGAAATCATGATCGTACAATTCGCCTAGAAGCGTGCCGTGTTTTACGTTGGCAACCATAAGCACGATTCGGCGGACTTGGAGAGAGTCCAGATATGTGATCGTCGCGATTGCATCAGAGATTGTCTCGGCTTCAGTCAAGAATGGCGGCTTGAAGAGTACGTGGCCCACGGCATGAGCACCGCATTTTCCGATGGTCTCTACGGCTCTCTCGAATCGTCGAAGGGGTAAACCTTTGTTTACACAGACATTGCGCACGAAATCGTTTACACTCTCCAACCCCATGCCGACCTCAAGGCAGCATCCAATTCCAAGGATTGACAGAGCTTCGCGAACTTTGGCTTCACTTACATCGTTTGCCCTGCTTTCAACGCCAAGGAGTTGAATGTGCTCTCTCTTGGCGATCTCGCCCAAGATCTCACGCCGCGCTTTGGGGCTTACTTCGCGGTCGTCAAAGAAAGAACCCAGACATGAAAGATTAATCTCGGTTTCGCCTTCTCCCCACTGATCAAGGAGGTCCGCAGCTTGTCGCACCAGGATATCCTCTGAAATATCGCCCTCGAAGCCTCCGTAGTCGCACATAGTACACCCACCGGAACGAGCCCAATTGCACCCACGGGAACCGACAAACCCCAACGGCATTTCATGCGGCTCACCGTCGATACAAATTGGAATGCGGAAATAGCCACCTGCGGAGTACTCAGCCGAAGGCCAAGGGTGTTCAGAGCGTATTCGCCGCACGATGCGCTGAATACGTCTCTTCAGTTGGATCGCTTCAGGACTTCTGTCCGTCTGTGGGAAGGTGGTCATACTGCCAGAGAATATTATCAGGTTCCCGTTCACGAACAAGGCTGACTGTGTGTCCTGACTGGATTAGGACAACGGGAGGTCGGGGCCCAACAAACTGGCATGAGAACGTGTAAGTATAGGCGCCCGCCGCATGGATCAGGACAAGATCTCCAGGCGATAGCGATGGAGCAGAGACTTCAGCAGCCATCAGATCATACTGCGTGCATATAGGTCCGTGAAAATCGGCGGCCCCGCCTAGCGTTTCGTCATCGCGGCTGGGGAAGCTCAGCGGATGCCTGGTGTAGTAGGCTGTGGGCAGTAGATTAGTCCCTGCGTCCAGGACTATTTGCCTGCGTCCTTGCCGCATCTTGACGCTTACCACACGACAGAGAAGCGCCATTGACGCTTCGGCAAGAATTCTTCCCGGTTCTGTCACCACATTTAGCCTCTGGTCCGGATCTACGCGATTCAGGACGCTATCGACGCGCTTGCCGACTTCGTCCACGGAAATTGGTTGCCACTCCTCAGTGTGAGCGGTGAAGGGGGTGGCTCCGGAGGCTGCCGAGAATCCACCACCAATATCTATGTACTGAAGGTTGCGGTTCAGCCGTTGTTGGACCATGTCAATTGCATCGGCCATGCACTCGGCAGACTTCTCGTATAGATCTGAATCTGTCAGGTTTGTGCCGATGTGCATGTGGAGGCCCTCCAAATGGATCTGCGTTGATGACTGGATTCGGCTCAACGCTGCATCGACCTCTCCCTCGTCGAGCGAAAGGCCGAATTTGCCCCACACAAGTCCGTCTCTGTCGCCCACAATAGGGGTCAGTCTCAAGCCAATCCTTGCGGGTTTACCGAGGTCGTCGGCCGTTGTGGCTACATTCTCAAGTTCGGTGAGGGAGTCTACATGGATTGCAGCGGAGCGGAGAATAGCCATTTCTATGGAATCCAACGGCTTGAAAGGGCCGTTGTAGTATATCTGGCGCCCGTCTAACCCCAGAGAAAGCGCCATATTGAGTTCTGCTGCGGAGACGACTTCGGCGGCAAGTCCTTCTTGATGTGCGGCTTTGCATAACGCCTTAATGTTATTTGTTTTGTATGAGTAAGCGTGTACCACACGCCGTCGTCCACATCGGAAATAGCGTTGAAATGTACGGCAGTTCTCTCGGAAGTCTTCATCGAGAGCCAGAAAGACGGGTGTTCCGTACTCTCTAGCCACAGAGGTCAGCAATCCCGGTGGTAATCCGGTGTCTCGATTTTTGCTATCCCGATTTGAGCACGCAGTCATGCCAGCGTTCCATTTCTTTCCGCAGGCAAAGACCCATGGGCATAAAGTCTTGCCATGGCTGCCATGGAAAAAGCGCCTGTACGATAGGTTCGTGCAAAGCACATGCCCGCCTTCGCGACGATTCTCTTGCTCGGTCGCTTTCCTTGACACAGCTCCACAACCAGCTTCACGAGATCAGCTTCGGCACGCCTCGATATGGGAACCCAAGCAGGAAAGCGCGGGTTCACCTCAATGACCACAGGTTGATTGCCGGACGGAGGCATGATAAACTCGAGCTCCACGGGGCCGACCCAGTTAAGACCACGAACAAAACCTGTCACTATGGGCTCGAAAATGTCGGGGTCTATCGTTACCGCGCGCCATGTTTTTCCCTGATCTGAAATGCCCTGTTTCCTGATTGCACATAGGCCGGCGATGCGACTCTGCCGATCCGCCACGGCGCACACGCTGAATTCCGCGCCGTTCACGAATTGCTGGACTATAACGGGAAATCCCCACACCTCTGATAGCTTAGTAGCGAATCCTCGCACTTCCTTCTCGTTTCGAGCGAAGTAAGCATGAATAAGTCTCCCCTTCACGAGAACAGGAAAATCAAGTTCATCCATCTTAAGGTTCGATATGTCTGAAATAGCGACTTGTCGCGGCACAGTTATGCCAAGGCGTCGAAGTGTGGTTTCGAGATTCTCTTTCTTTACAGACCTTACGATGTCCCCGAGAGGCAGCAGTGTTCGTACACCACAGGTCTTGATAATGTGTGCTCCTGAAGCTATCGCCAGTGCATCTTCATCGTCGCAAGGAATGACCACATCGAGCCCCCTGCTGCTGGCGATGCTGGATAGGCGTTGGCAAAGTACTTCAGTTCCAAGAATTCCTTGAGGTACCAAGTGAACAGCCGCCAGACGATCGATCCAGCCCAGAGCACAGGTCTGCGGATAGTCAACAAGCGCAACTGGGAGGACCGAGGGAAGAGAAAGAAGTTCCTTGAGAACAACAGCGCCTGTCTTTGGCGCTGAGGCAACATGTACCCCCGTAACTCCAACAGTCAAATTGTCCGTCATACATGCCTGAGATCGATGTTTCTCTTGTTCATACAGTGGCTGGGACATTTCCGAAGTTCAAGAGCCGCAATTCTGTCCTTAATCAGACGCGACGGTAGCTGAACTCTGAAGGGGATATAGCAGGCCGCGTTCCTTCGGCTATTGTCTTTGTCGTGAACGGAAACAGGCCGTGACCCATTTTGCAGCCCGCTGGTGCCATCGTCATGACAACAGCATGACGCTTGACCATGGGCTTCTCGTAGCCTTCCGGCCTTCGACTGACTTCAGTATTCTTCATATCAAAATCGCTCACCATACTTACTTAAAGTTAAGCAGATGTACAGGAAGAAGCAGGTAGGCACAAGTCTTGAAAATCCTTGTAGAAGACTGTGCCGGTTGCAGGTCTGGGGAGGTCGACACAGTCCAAGTCGTGGGCGATCCGAACTGCCTGAAGGGGAATGTTGAATCCTAGCGAGGCAGGTCCATCCACCCAGGACGGAAACCGGGGATTGCACTCCAGGAGATAGAGTCCCTGCTCGCTCAGTATGAAGTCGCACTCGATTGGTCCCACCCATTGGGCCGCATTTACCACGGACCTGAGCACTTCTACTAGTTCCTCTTTCTCCACAACCGTACTCATCCAACACTCACCATCGTCGCCAATACCCAACTTCTTCACGACAAGTGACGAAAGGAGTTCAGAGTCACGCGAACACAAGCCCATTACCGCAAACTCTTCGCCTTCGATCCACTCCTGCACAAGCAGCGGGAAATCGAAACAGCGCGTGCAGTAAGTCGCGTAGTGCCCGAATAGATCGACACTCCGCACCGGGAAGACTCCACACTCATGACCCTTCAAGACGCAAGGGAGTCCCACAACAGAACGAGCGCCTTCGAAGTCATCAGCGTCTTCGCAGACCACCGTTTGTGGATGCAGAAGGCCCAGGTCTATTGCCAAAGATGGAAGATTAATCTTCGACACCTTTCTGAAAGATGTCACAGAGGGTAGGCAGCTCCCGATTCCCAAGGCTGCCAAGTCGCCAGCGACCTCGGCGAGAAGCAACGTATCTGTGTTGAGGCATGGTAAGATTACGTCCGTTGCATGTTTCCGCAGGACTGGGCCAAGCCTTTCGAGCAGCAAAGAAGGTTCTGATGTCCAGGGCATGACTTCGAAGCGAGAGAACTCCGGCGAATGTAGTCCGGTGGACAGATCATCGTAGTCGATGGCAAGCAAACGACATTGCTGACCGCAAGCAAGCGATCTAGCTACGGCCAAGCCCGGCGACCGTTGGCATCCTGCATGAACACCAGTGATGGCGACGTTCATGACGTTGCATCGACCTCTAGAAGTCCCATTTCGTGCAACCCGTATAGAAACTCTGAGACATCCTCGTGTGCTGCGGCCAATCCCAAGTCGTAGCGTTCTGTGAACCGATGCACGAGATCCGAGACCATATGCGACGTACTCAATGTCTGGACAATGAACGCGCCCGTCTGGTTCAGGGAAAGAATCTCTCCTGTCCGTGGATTGAAAAGCATCCCGCGCCCGTACGCGGATATCTCAAGGCGATAGTCCTGGGTCTTGAGCGTTATGTGAGCTCTTGAGGGGAACATCTGAAGATTGGGACTCTTCTCTTTCACTAGGCTGTCTACCGTTCGCTTGGGTCAACGATGACACAAGGTCTCACTGAGGTCAAACGCACAGCTTGCTCAAAATCACCGGCGGTTGCTGGGTCTCCCGAAGTTGACTCCGTGCGCCTGAAGCGGCAGTATGTTGAATGAATAGGGAGGAAGAATGCTCTCAGCTGAACAGGTTTTTGTCTTGAGGAAAATTCAACTCGGCGATGACTTCGAGGAAGAGTCTCGTGATCTGTGCGACGAATTGATCGCGCAGGGCCTTGTTCATGTCCGACAGAAAGCTCACCGCACAAGACTACTGTTGTCTAGAAAAGGTCGGGCTACGGCTTCTGTCCAGCGTTTCGTCGAGAACGGTCCAAGCTGGGCTGTAGCTTGCGGCTACTTTGATCATCTGTCCTTTCACGAGTTTCTAGAAGTACTCGATAGTCCAGACTTGGATCATTACATCCGCGAGCAAGCTCGGGCTAGAGCGGTTGCTTCTGCGCAATACAGCAGATGGGGTCGTATCATATAGATCTGAGAGTCTGCTGCGCTTCGTGCCCTTCTACAGGAGCATGACGCTTAGCGAAGCGAGACACGTGTCCCGTGTGCCTACGGAGCGCGGGGAACAACCAGATCCATTTTGCGTTGGGTCTCATCACGAGGCTTCGCGAAGGCTTGACCCAAGAACAGCAGAGATACATTCAGATTCACGCCGATGTACGCCTGAAACAGGCGATGAAAATGGTAGGGGGAGAAGCAGGCAACTCCGGCCAATATGTCCAGCGAGAGCTTCTCGGAGAGATGCCCATTGATGTAAGCCATAACCCGCGTCAATCGTATCTGATGATCCCTGACCGTTTCGTTCTTCATGGTGTCGTTCTAGCACAGCAAGTGAGGCCGCGCTTCTCCAATCTTGCGAAGAAGGCTGTATTAGAGCGCAAAAAGAAGCGTTGTATTAGATCGATCTCAGGCGGAATATGCGATATCATGAAGATCACGGGCTGAAGGAAAAGGATTCTGCAGTCCTGAAAGGAAAAAGTGAAAAAGGTATTGCTAGTCTATCCGCAGGCCCCTGTGACGTTCTGGAGTTTCACCTATGCTCTCAAGTTTGTC
The DNA here is from genome assembly GCA_018814445.1 of Verrucomicrobiota bacterium. Classification (GTDB taxonomy): domain Bacteria; phylum Verrucomicrobiota; class Kiritimatiellia; order JAHIZV01; family JAHIZV01; genus JAHIZV01. The sequence continues at coordinate 23,674 of JAHIZV010000074.1, forward strand.
AGGAAGAAGGCCGCTCTTCCTCCGTTGGGACTTCTGACTGTTGCGGCGATGCTGCCGGAGGAATGGTCGAAACGGCTGGTTGATATGAACGTATCGGGTCTGCGCGACGAGGATTTGGCGTGGGCTGATTGCGTGTGGATCAGTGCCATGACGATTCAGCGCAAGAGCGCTCTTGAGGTCATTGAACGCTGCAACAAGGCGGGTGTTACCATAATTGCCGGTGGACCGCTCTTCACCTGTGAGCCTGGTCAGTTTCACGGCATCGATCATCTTGTTCTGAACGAGGCAGAGGTCACTCTCCCGCCGTTCTTGAAGGACCTGGCGGAGGGTGAGGCAAAGCCTGTCTACGCGACGAGCGAATTCCCCGATCTGGCCCTGACGCCTGCTCCGGACTGGTCGCTGTGCGATTTGAAGAACTACGCGACCATGTGCGTGCAGTACTCGCGCGGGTGTCCGTATAATTGCGATTTCTGCAACGTTACTGCGCTGCTGGGACGCCGTGTGCGCAGAAAAACAGCGTCCCAGATGATCGGCGAGCTGGATGCTCTCTGTGATGCCGGATGGAAAGGAGGCGTGTTCTTTGTCGACGATAACTTCATCGGGAACCGCGGTCAGCTCAAGGCGGAGCTCCTGCCTGCACTCATCGAGTGGGGCCGTGATCATCCTCACGTACGGTTCAATACAGAGGCTTCAATCAACCTTGCGGACGATCCTGAACTGATGGCCATGATGGTGGAAGCGCGATTCGATGAAGTTTTCATCGGGATTGAGACTCCGAACGAAGAGAGTCTTGCTGAATGCGGGAAGCGGCAGAATCAGAACCGGGATCTGATTGAAAGCGTCCACAGCATTCAGCGCGCGGGACTGGAGGTACAGGGCGGCTTCATAGTTGGATTCGACCATGACGAACCCTCCGTGTTCCGTCGGCAGATCGATTTCATTCAGAAGAGCGGCATCGTGACGGCGATGGTAGGACTTCTGCAGGCCCCGCCGGGTACACGCCTTTTCGAACGAATGAAGAGCGAAGGGCGACTCTCCTCACTCCAGTTGACGGGAGATAATGCTGACGGGTCAACGAACATCCTGACGCGGATGAACATCGACATGCTCAAAGGGGGGTACCTGAACTTGCTGCATCACATCTACTCGCCGCGGCATTACTATGCCCGAGTTAAGACGTTTCTGATGAACTACGAGCCGGGGCAGTTGCCGGCAAAACTGCGCGCAGCGGACATTAAGCCATTTCTGCGCTCGGTAGTTCGTCTGGGTGTTATCGGACGTGAACGATTTGAGTACTGGAAACTGTTGCTGTGGACGTTCTTCCATCGACGTCGGAGTTTCCCGCAGGCGATCCGCCTTATGATCTATGGCTTCCACTTCCGGAAGGTGGCAGACCACCACGTTCACTGAGCATTGAGCGTTGGTGGTTGTGAGTTTCCCTGCTGCAGTTCGACCTGGACGCGGTAGACGCGTTGGCCGGGGGCGGCCTGATTCGAGTACAACTCGAATCTACAGTGGATCTTCGATCTTGAGACCCGGGATCAGAGTGAAGTTACGGTCGTGAGTCCACAGGCGTTTGGCGCCCTGCTGCAGGGCGGTGAGGCCTATCTGGAGATCGAAGATTCTTGGTCCGTGTATGTCTAACTCGTTCGCAAGTTCGAGCAGTTGATCAGCAACGCGCAGTTTCGGAAGCAGTATCTTTCCGTGACCGTCAGAAGTCAGCGTATCAATGAAGTCGCGGGCTTGCGAAGAGGTCGAGGGACCGCCTGGATATCGGGGATGAGTGACCTGGGCCCAGAATTCTGAGATGCAGGGGAGAGGGATGCCCCAGCCGCGAGAATGTGCCATAGCTTTCTCAAGTGCCGCTTGCGCTGAGCTGTTCTCACGGCAGCCCGCGCGGTGAGCGTAGATGAGGATATTCGTATCCACAGCGATCATGAGTGTTCATCCATCCACTCGTACATAGCGGCACGATCCTGAACTTCCGGAGGTACACCACCCTCTGCGACGATCCATTTGATGCCGGGGGCCTTCGTCGGATACTTCTTCGTGAGGCGCAACTTCAGGCCTTCCTCGATGAGGGAGCGCAGGGTCTTATGCTCATCTGCCGCAGCCTTCTTCGCTTCGACAAGCAGCTCGTCGGCAATGTCCACGGTCGTTTTCATACATAAAACCATATTCCCATATAACCGTATTGTCAAAAATTCAGTCCCATCTCAATCAGCTTTTCATAAGACAACTTCCAACATTGGAGGATTTTCGTTTTTCCGTGTTCTGGTATGCTCTATGCATGACTGAGGCAGAGCAGGAAGTGCGGCACGGAAAACGACAGCTATTCTCCCGTGAAGTTCGTTTTGTGCTGGCAGTCTCCCTCTTGATCGTCACGGCAGTCGGATCTGTCTATTCGCCGCTGAAAGGCGGGGGCTTTATCTGGGATGATGACTCGTATGTCACCCAGAATCGCGCACTGTTCGGCAAAGCCGGGCTGAAGAAGATCTGGATAGAGCCCGGCGCTACTCCGCAGTACTACCCGCTGACATTCACGTCTTTCTGGATCGAGCGGCGCCTTTTCGGGTTCAACCCCAACATCTTCCATTTAGATAACATCCTTCTGCACGGGTTCAACGCGGTGCTGCTTTTCCTGATTCTGAGGCGACTGAAGATTCCGGGCGCGGCATTGGCCGGAGTTATATTCGCCATTCATCCCGTGCATGATGAGTCGGTTGCCTGGGTGACCGAAAGGAAGAACGTGCTGTCAGGGCTCTTCTACTTCGTGAGTCTCCTTGCCTGGATCCGCTATGCCGGATGGGACGATGAAGAGGGGCGGGGAGAGCGATCCAGAATCTACTATCTCG
>JAHIZV010000075.1 GCA_018814445.1 Verrucomicrobiota bacterium
ATTGCATTGGTCTTCAGCGCGACAGCGCAAGCCGCCACGATCCTCGTTGACTTCGGCTTGGTGGCCAAGAGGCACTCCGTCGGCAGTGCGGACGGCAACGGCAACTACTGGGACTACATCACTGGTTCCACCGACAACAACACAGACCTTACGGACACGGGCGGCAATACTACCTCGATCGATCTGCAGATGGTCAGCGGGTTCACGGGGCCGGCCGATTATAATTTCGGCTATACCCCGAACGCAGGCCTGAACGGCGGGAATTTCGCCTTTACGAATGTAACCGATGATGCCATCTACTTCCTGGGTAGTGAAACGCCGCAGATGACGCTGAGCGGCCTCAATAACCTGTACGCTTACAGTTTTGTTTTCTACGGCTCACGGGTTTCGACGGACGATCGCTGGACAACCTACACCATCGGCGGAAACAACCAGCAGTTGCAGACTTCAGGTTCGCCTTTGACCGACAACTGGAACAGCGATACGGTTGTCAGTATCAACAACGTGTTCCCTTCCGGGGGACAGATCACAATCAATCTCTCTTCGAGCACCGGCGCGAGCGGCAGCAATTACGGCTACATTAACGCCATGCAGATCACGGAGGACGAGGATCCCCCCGAGCCCCCAGCATCAGCACCTGAGCCTTCAACAGCCATGTTGCTTATGGCGGGCGGCTTCCTGCTCAAAGGACTGCGCCGTCGCAGGAAAACAGCATAGTGACTTTGCCCTGAATCTCTCACAGGAACCCAGGAAACACTGAAACCAAACGCTGACGTTCTAACAGAAGGAACTGTTGAAATGAAAAGAAGTTCAGTCGCCACATTGACCATTATTGCAGTCATTCTTGCCGTAGCATCTTTCAGCGTCGCCGATATGATTCTCGTCGATTTCGGCCTGGTGGCGAAGAGACATTCTCTCGGAGGCGCGGACGGCAATGGCAATCACTGGGATTACATTACCGGAGCGACTGACAATAACAGCGACCTGGTCTGGGCTTCCGATGGTACCGGATCCGGCGCTAATCTGCAGATGGTCAGTGGCTTCACGGGACCAGCCGACTACAACTTCGGCTTCAATCCGAACGCTTCGCTTGGAGATTTCGCGTTCACGAACGTTACCGATGATGCCATCTATTTTCTCGACAGTGCGACGCCGCAGATGACGCTCAGCGGGCTTAATAATTCATACACATACAATGTCACGTTCTACGGTGCGCGCGTAACGACAACCATCCGCGACACGACCTATTCCATCGGAAGCAGCAACGTGACCATCCGGACTTCAGGCGACAATATCGCCAGCAACGGAACCGATGACTGGAACGACAACACGACTCGCACGATAGCTGGCATATCCCCCACCAGCGGCTCGATCGACATCAACCTCTCGGCTACCGGCGGATTCGGTTACATCAACGCGATGCAGATCGAGGAAGTAATTCCCGAACCCTCAACGGCACTGCTCCTTCTTCTCGGAGGCACAGGAATACTGCTTCGGGCGCGTAGGCGCCGGAAGTAGGACCGCCCGCAGTCCCTCTCTCCCATGGTTGATGATGGTTCACCAGGAACGGGTTGCCTGTTGATTGTTGAAAGTCCCTCACGACCTGTGCATAGTTCGCGCCGCATTTGAACACGGAGTGATCTATGGCTGGCGAGTACATCTACGAACTTGAACGCCTGACGAAACAACAGGGCGCGAAAGTGATTCTTGATAACGTGACGCTGGCCTTTTTCTTCGGCGCGAAGATCGGCGTGATCGGCCCCAACGGATCGGGTAAATCAAGCCTGCTGCGTATCATGGCCCGGCTGGACACGGACTTCACCGGCACGGTGAGAATCGGGAAGAACGCAGTCATCGGCTACCTCGAGCAGGAGCCGTATCTCGACCCCGACAAAACGGTACAGGAGATCGTCAGCGAAGGTGTGGAGGCACTGCAGGCCAAACTCGATCGCTACGACGAACTGTGCGGACTCCTTGGCAACGAGATGACGGAACGTGAGCAGGAAAAACTCAACGACGAGTTCGATAGCCTGCAGAACGAGATCGACGCCAACGACCTTTGGGAGCTTGGTCGGCATGTGGAGATGGCCATGGACGCTCTCCGTCTGCCCGAGGGCGACACACCGGTCAGCATACTCTCCGGCGGAGAAAAGCGCCGCGTCGCACTTTGCCGACTCCTTCTTCGCAATCCCGACGTTCTGCTTCTCGATGAACCTACCAATCACCTGGACGCAGAATCCGTCGGCTGGCTGGAAGACCACCTGAAGAAGTTCACCGGCACGCTGATCGTTGTCACGCATGACCGCTACTTCCTTTCCAACGTGACGGAATGGATTCTTGAGCTCGAGGGAGGACGCACGTATCCCTACAAGGGCAACTACGAAGCGTGGCTGGAGCAGAAACAGATTCTTGCCGGACAGCAGGCTAAGATGAATGCATCACGTAAGAAACTCCTCGCACAGGAGTTGGAGTGGGTGCGCATGAACGCATCCAGCCGGCTGACCAAGAATAGAGCGCGGCTGAAGAGATACGAAGAACTGGCGACCCGGGAATACGACACACGTGAAGAGAACCTGATTATCCAGATCCCTCACGGCCGCAGGCTGGGACAGAAGGTTGTCGAGGCCTCCAGTCTGACAAAAGCTTTCGGGGATCGCCTTCTCATGGAAGACGTCAACTTCACGCTTCCGCCCGGCGGGATTGTGGGAGTCATCGGCGGAAACGGCGCAGGCAAGACCACACTCTTCAAGATGATCACAGGAGAAGAGGAGCCGACAAGCGGGACGCTGTCACTTGGCGACAGCGTTGACCTCGCCTGCGTGGATCAGTCGCGCGACGACCTCGACCCGGACAAAACGATATGGGAGGAAATCAGCGGCGGACAGGAGACGATATCTGTCGGCGGACAGACCATGAACAGCCGCGCCTACTGTGCGCGCTTCAACTTCAAGGGGAGCGAGCAGCAGAAGAAAGTAGGCATTCTCTCAGGTGGCGAACGCAATCGCGTGCATCTTGCCAAACTGCTTCGCAGCGGCGGCAACTTACTGCTTCTTGACGAGCCCTCGAATGATCTCGACGTGAACACGCTCAGATCTCTGGAGGATGGACTGATCAACTTCGGCGGCTGTGCCGTGGTCATCAGTCATGACCGCTGGTTTCTGGACCGCATCGCCACGCATATTCTCGCATTCACGGGGAACAGCGAAGTCATATGGTTTGAAGGCAACTACGAGGCCTTTCACGAGCACATGAAAAATCGGCAGGGCGGCGACCAGCCTCATCGCGTCCGCTACCGCCCGCTGAAAACCTGATCAGCGAACGGCCTGATCGCCGTAGGCGCCGTACTGGAAGGGCGCGCGTTGCCCGTCGCTGCTGCCGCGGATATACCATTCGACTGTTGACGGACGGAAAATAGCTGCGTCGGCCAGTCCATCGCCGTCATAGTCACCGGGAACGGGAACATCGCCCCACCCACCGTACTGGAAGGGCAATTGTGAACCTGTGCTGCTGCCGAAAATGAACCATTGGACCGTCGACGGACGGAACACCGCAAGATCGGCCTGCCCGTCGCCGTCGTAGTCAGCGGGGACCGGAATGTCTCCCAATCCGCCATATTGGAACGGTGACCATGCGCCGTCCGAACTGCCGAAGACGTACCATGTCATCGTCGAAGGACGATAGATCGCTATGTCCGCCCGTCCGTCGCCGTCGTAGTCGGCGGGGGCCGGAAGATCTCCCGGCGCTCCATACTGGAAGGGCTCCATTGCGCCAGCGGATGTGCCGAACACATACCAGGTGACCGTTGAAGGACGGAAGACCGCGAAATCGGCATGACCATCACCATCATAGTCCGCGGGGACGGGAATATCTTCGGGGGCGCCGAAAATGAACGGCGTCATCTGGCCGTCCGTCGACTGGAAAACAAACCACGTGATGTCGGAGGCGCGGTACACAGCGATGTCGCTGATTCCATCACCGTCGAAATCGTTATCGGCACGGTGCTGGGCACCTGTTGTCGTTCCGCCGCCAGGAGGAGGGATCGCGCCGCCGCCTTCGACCAGGTTGATCTCGATCTGTTCGGTCTCCTTGTTGCCGGCCAGGTCTTCCGCCGTCACTTTCAGCGTCGTGACTCCGGGTGAGAGTGCGACACCGGGAATGCACCAGTTGATGTCGGAACTGCTGTAGGTGAGATCAAGGTCGAAGCTGATGTCGGAACTGCTGGCGGAGAACTGGTGAATCTCCACGGCAATGACGTTCTGACCATCGACCAGCAGGTGACCGTCGACTGCGAACTGCAGGTAGTCGGTCTCATCAGCGCCCTGCACCGATGCGGTGGCCGTCGTCAAATAGTCAATCGAACCGCCAGGCATGTTGTTGCGGAAAACTTCCTGCCCGTTCAGGTAGACCACGACACCGTCGTCGCGTCTGACGCGCATGTCCAATTCCCCACAATAAAGTCCCGCGCTTTCCAGATCGAATGCACGGCGGAAGTAGGTTGTGACATACTTGTTGTTC
>JAHIZV010000076.1 GCA_018814445.1 Verrucomicrobiota bacterium
CATCACACGGTTGAAGATATAGGCCTCGTTCTCGGCGACGCGCTTAACAAAGCGCTCGGCGACCGCAAGGGCATCGCGAGGTACGGGTGGAGCATCGTTCCTATGGATGAGTCGCTTGCCCGCGTCGCGCTGGATTTCGGCGGGCGGCCCTACCTGGTCTACTCCATCGCAAACAGAAAGAGGAAGATTCGTGATTTCGACCTGGGATTGATCGAACACTTCTTCCGGTCGTTCGCGGATCAGGCCAGAATGAATCTGCACATCGCACACCTGTATGGCGACGATGTGCATCATGCCTACGAATCCGTCTTCAAAGGCGTGGCCAAGGCCCTCCGGCTCGCGTGCGAACGGGACCCAAGGGTCAAAGGCGTGCCTTCGAGTAAAGGGCGTATTTGAAACCTGAGACCGGAAACCTGAACCTGAGTTTCAGAATCACGCCGCGCTCCGGCTTTGAACTTTGAACCATAAACTTTGGACTACAGCATGATCGGCATCATCGACTATGAAATGGGGAACCTTGGCAGCGTGAGCAATGCCTGCAAGTTCCTGGGAATTGAATCGCGCGTCGTGACCCGTCCCGACGAGACGGCGGCGTGTGACGCGATCGTTCTGCCCGGAGTGGGCGCGTTCGGAGACTGCATGGATCATCTCCGTTCGCATGGTTTTGTAGAAGTAGTCAATAAGTGGATTGAAGAGGATAAGCCGTTTCTAGGAATATGTCTCGGCCTGCAGGTTCTCTTCGAGAGCAGCGAGGAATCGCCGGGCGTCAAGGGCCTCGGGATTCTTCCGGGCGCCGTTCGCCGGTTCAACCTGCCGAAGGAACTTAAGGTCCCGCAGATCGGCTGGAACCGGGTCCGCCAGAAGATGCCCGACTGTCCTCTGTTCAAGGATGTGCCTGATGATGTTCATTTCTATTTTGTGCACTCCTTCTATGCCGATCCGTCCTCGGACGAGAACACGGCCGGCGAAACAGAATACGGCATTGCCTACACTTCGACCGTCTGGAAGGGGAATATGATGGCCGTTCAGTTTCACCCTGAAAAGAGCCAGAAATATGGATTGCAGATGCTGCGTAATTTCACTTCGTGGATCGCGGAAGGGCGACGTGTATCATGAGTAAACTGATCATTCTTCCCGCGATTGATCTGAAAGACGGTAAATGCGTGCGTCTGAAGCAGGGGAGGGCGGAAGATGTGACGGTGTATTCGGATGACCCCGTTGCTATGGCCCGGGACTGGGTCTCTCAAGGGGCTGAGTATCTTCACCTGGTCGATCTGGACGGCGCCTTCGAGGGGCGGCCCATGCACGCCGAAGTTATTCGCGATATCTGCACCGCAATCAATGTTCCCGTGGAAATGGGTGGCGGCCTGCGCACGGACGACGACATCGCGCTGATGCTGGCGGCGGGCGTGGACAGGCTGATTATCGGGACCCGTGCCTACGCGAATCCGGAGGATCTTCTGCGATTGGTCGGCCGGTTCGGCAGGCACATCGCAGTGGGTATCGACGCCCGCGACGGCATGGTACAGGTGAAGGGCTGGACGGAGACGACCTCGCAGACGGCCGTCGATCTTGCTCTCGAAATGGAGAAGGCCGGCGTTCAGACGATTATTTATACAGATACTGCGCGTGACGGCATGCTGAAGGGCGTGAATGTGGAAGCCATGGATGCCCTCTGCAAGGCGGTATCATGCGACATCATTGCTTCCGGCGGCGTGAGTACGGTCGAGGACGTCAAGAGATTGAAGGAACTCGACAGGAAGAATCTGAGCGGGGCGATAGTGGGCAAGGCTCTGTATGAGGGCGCCGTCAGCCTGCGAGACATGTTGAACGCATCAGAATAGGAATACTTGATGAAGCTGAATGTAAAAAGCACGACACTCGACAACGGCCTTCGTGTCGTAACGTCCGACATGTCCCAGCTTGCGAGCGTTGCCATCGGTATCTGGGTCGGTGTTGGAGGCCGATACGAAACGAAGAAGCTTTCGGGAATCAGCCACTTCATCGAGCATCTCCTTTTCAAGGGCACAAAGCAGAGGTCGGCGCAGCAGATATCGCAGGCCATCGAAGGTCGCGGCGGTTATTTCAATGCGTTCACGCAGGAAGAGTCTACCTGCTATTACGCCAGGATCACTTCGGATCATACGTGGAGCGTCCTGGATATACTGGCTGACATGTACAGGAGCCCGCGGCTCGCTCCTGCGGATATAGACAAGGAGAAGGGCGTCATCATCGAGGAAATCATGATGTACAGAGATCAGCCTCATCATCTTGTGCAAGACCTGCTGGGACAGCTTATCTGGTCGAACCATGCCCTCGGGCGTCCGCTGATCGGCACTCCGCGCAACATTATCAATATGAGCCGAAGCGACATTGTGGATTTCAAACAGAGAAAATACGTGGCAGGCAACACCGTCGTCGCCTTTGCCGGCCCGGTGAATCACGAAGAATGCTGTCGACAGGTTCAAAGATCGCTCGGTCAAGAGTCTGCGCGCAAGGCTCCCTCGTATCCGGAGGTTAAAAGGGACGTCGGCAGTACTCGCGCGGCCGTCGAAAGAAAGGAAATCGAACAGTCTCACCTCGCGCTTGGCGTCAGGATTTTCGGTCGTCATGACAGGCGGCGGTACGCCCTCAAACTCCTGAGCGTGATTCTCGGCGAGAATATGAGTTCGCGCCTTTTCCAGGTCGTCCGCGAGCGAAACGGTCTTGCGTATTCCGTTCACAGCAGTTGCCACCTTTTCGATGAAACCGGCGCGATGGTCATCAGCGCAGGACTCGATAGGAACCGGACCGAAAGGGCTTTGGAACTGATATGTCGGGAACTCAGGCGGATCAGGGAGAAGCGGGTCGGCGCAGGGGAGTTGCGGAGGGCCAAGGATTACGCGATCGGGCAATTGAAGATCGGTCTCGAAAGCACCACAAGCCAGATGATGTGGCTGGGTGAGAATATTCTCGGCTATGGCAGGATTCATCAGCCACAGAGAGCCATCGACAGGCTGGAAGCTGTCACCACTTCTGATATTCAGTCGCTCGCGGACCGATTGCTGAGAACCCGGAACATCAGCGCGGCTCTGGTCGTGCCCGAAGACAGCCCAATCAGCGAGGCCTCCGTAAGCCGGCAGCTCGCGGAGATTTGACGGATGACGCCGTAGGATGCCGGATGCCAGATGCCGAAACGACGTCGTCGCGAGCTGATAGCGCAGGGTTGGTCAAGAACATCGACGGCGAGGCGATCCAGTGTTCATTGAGACTGGATTGCTTCACTCTCGACCTCGCAGGAGCCGTCGAAGCTATCAGTTCGCAATGACAAATCACCTCATCCCACATCCTTCATCACCGCAAAACGGTTACTTCACCAACGTGTCGGGACTTTCCAGTACCTGCACCGCATTTTCGAAATCGGCGGCGGCGCGGAAGGCCTGTGAGAATTTCGGAGTCACCCATACAGCAAGCGTCTCCCCCGCCGGAATAAGCATGGCCTCGCACCGTGGGAATTGACGTAGAATCTCCGGGGCTTCTTCTATCCCTCCAACCAGCAGTGCGACAGCCAGGGCATCCGTCATGGTGGCCACGGGGCCGAACGTGGCCGCGAGAAGAGTCCTGGTTACGGGAATGCCCGTTCGGGGGTCGATGATTTCACTGTAGTGAATACCGTTGATTACGAGGAAGTTGTCGTCCCGTCGGCGTACGGACATGGCGTTGGCGGCGGGAATACCGACAGTACCCAGATGCACAATCTGTTCCTTGTCCAGGTAGACCTCAAAGGGCCATCGTTTTCCCGGCGCTTCAACTCCCAGAGTGCGACTGCTGTTTCCCAGTCGGATGAAGAGATCCCTGACACCTCTCTGGCGCTCTTTCAGAAGCGCGATATCCACCGCGTATCCGGGAAGGATGCTGGAGGGATCGATTTGCGAGAAGGGAGAAAGAAGCCGTATCGATTTGTCATCCAGTTCTATCATATTCGATCCGACAGCCTGCAGCGTGGCCCTGAGGACGGCTTTGGATATCGGCTGATCGGGAACGCGACCGCCTCGAAAACCCCACAGGGAACTCAGGGGCGCCACCGTAATATCAAAGGCCCCGCCGGACAGCTCGCTGTACTCCAGGGCGTGGTCCAAAAGGCGGTACGTGTCAAAAGCGATAGGAATACGCGTGTGGCCGGCAACCTGATTGATCTTCGTTATATTGCTGTCCGGTTCGTAGATGCTCAACACGCGTTCAAGCTCTTCCATCGTCGACTTGGTCGAGATGGCGATGACCTCGAGTTCAGAGGCCCGAGCTTGCGGTACGGCAACCAGGCCGTCTTCACCCATGACAGAGAAGGTTTTGCTCGTGATCACTTTCGCTTCGCGCTCACCGCATCCGCAAAGAGCTGCGGCGATCAGCACGCAGCAGATCGAGGCCATTGACCGTCTGACTCCCATACCCGCTTCTCTGATGCCGCTATAGATCATACTGGTAGTAGTACTCCTCCGTGAAAATGGTCGCATCGCTGACGCCCATTTTCTGAAGCATGGACTGTACGTCAAAAATCATCTCATATGCCCCGCAGAGATAGAAATGTGTGCCGTCCGAAACCGTCAGGTTTCCGATCAGATCTGTTACTCTTCCTTTGAACAGGTCCGTGTCTCCCTGTGACACGCACGGATAGTAGGCATATTTGGACAACTCTTCACGGTAGAAAAGCTCTTCTTCGCGGCGAACACCGTGTACGACAGTCAGATTCAGATCGCCGTATGTGCGCACATACGATCGGCAGGGTGCGATACCGGTTCCTGTCGCAATGAATACCACGGGCTTCAACGCATCCCGGATCACGAACTGTCCGTACGGACCCGAAATGCAGGCGCGATCTCCGGGCTTGAGTGTGACCAGTTTCGGAGTTAATCGGCCCTCAGGAATGAGCTTGTAAAGCACGTCAATACAGGCGTCGCCTTCCCCGCTGGCAATTGTGTAACTGCGGTCCTCAAGCGGAGAGTCGCCATGAATCGAAATCAGTTGTCCTGACCGAAAGACCAAATCCTTCCTTTCAAAACGTATCTGGTAACCGAAGGGCGAAATCCGGTCATTGCTCATGACTTCGGCCGAGTACGTGTTCACATCGTTCATAGCCCGCATTCTTATCCTAATCTTAATCTTAATCCTAATCCTAATCTCAGTCTTAATCTGTAAAGGTGGGGACGGGGTGACGAACCGTCCGCAAACGGTGCTGTCCAGATTCCTTCGGTGTGCTATGTATGGTGCCGATGAACCTGAAAGGACTTGCATATTACGTCACAGCGCACGGCTACGGGCACGGTGTGCGGTCGGCGGATATCCTCCGGACTTTCTGCGCGGAATATCCGAACGTTCCGGTAACCGTGGTGACGGACCTGCCGGCGGACTTCCTGCGAAGCCGTCTGAAGAATGTGCCGGTTCGATTGAGAGAGGGCTCGTTTGACGTTGGAATGGTTCAGCTCGATTCCGTGCGTGTGGACGTGCCCGCAACGCTGGAGAAGGTCCGTGAGCTTCATGGTAGAAGAGAGACACTCATCGCTCAGGAAGTCGAATTTCTGCAGTTGCAGGACATCGGACTTGTCGTCTGCGACATTCCCGCGATTCCCCTGGCGGCCGCGAAACGGGCGGGTGTTCCCTGTATCGCCGTAGGGAACTTCTCATGGGATTGGATCTATGAGGAGTTCGTCGAGACGGACGGCAAGTGGCGGGAGCAGGTAGAACTGCTGAAGCATGACTATGCTTCAGCCGATCTTCTTCTGAAGTTGCCGTTCAGCGCGGAGATGAGTGCGTTCGCCCGGTCTGAGCCGGTGCCTATGCTATCTTCGCCGGGATGCGCAAAACGAGAGGAGATTGCCCGGTTGTATGCCGCCGATGTGGACAGGAGATGGGTACTCATTTCTTTCACTTCTCTTGAATGGTCCGCGGACGCCATAAAGAACGTTTGCGCGATTGAAGCCTGTGAGTTCTTCAGCGTATTGCCGCTCGCGTGGCCGGAGAGCCGGATTCATGCCGTTGACCGCAGACAGATTTCCTTCTTTGATCTGATGGCCTCTGTTGATGTGCTTGTTTCCAAACCCGGATACGGCCTGATTTCCGAGTGCATTGCGAACGGGAAGCCGCTTATATATGTGGACAGAACAAACTTCCGCGAGTATGCGGTGCTTGAGCGGGCCGTCAGGAAGTACTTAAGGCAATGTCATATATCCGCATCAGATCTCTATGCGGGCCGTCTTGAGGCCTCGCTTGCGGATATTGACGCGGCGGGTAACCCGCCCGAAAGAATGGAAGCTGGCGGTGACAAGGTGGTCGCCGATAAGCTGGCGGAGTACCTGGGGATCAACTAGGAGAGTGATATGGCGGAGCTAAAGAATACCTTTTCCTGGTCCTTCAGCGCGGCTGGCGATTTCGACGAATGTCGCCGCCGGCGATACTGGAGCAAGTACGCGATGTGGAACGGCTGGAATCGCGACGCTTCTCCAATTCAGAAGGCCGCTTACCGCCTGAATAAAATGGACAGTGTCGCCACGCTCAGAGGCCAGGTGGCGGAAGACTGCATCATGTGGATGCTCAGAGAAAAACAGCGGGGCTGTGACCTGTCCACAGAAGAAGTCTACGAGAAGAAGGCCCGGGCGATGCTGCGGAAGGCATGGGACGAGTCCCGTGCCGGTGACTGGAAGACAAGGCCGAAGCAGAACTGTTGTCTGCATGAACACTACTATCCTCAGTTTGCCCGGAAGACCGACAAAGAGCTGATGGTTGATATCGCGGAAAGCGTGAAACTCTGTATCGCCAATTTCAAACAACATGTCCTGCCGCGCCTCGAACATATCAAGGCGACCGATGAGATCGAAGTGGCAACCGTCGCCGCAGGAGATCCGGAATCGTTTGAACTGGAGGGGATCAAGGTCTACGCAATACCCGACTACGTCTACCGCAGGGGCGATGAGTGTCACATTCATGATTGGAAGGCGGGCCGTCCGAGAGAGAGTCATGTCGCACAGTTGGCTGTGTACGGTCTATGGGCGCTGATCAAACACGGTATCCCCGTAGAGAATCTGCAAATCCACCTCGAGTACCTGATGCTGGGGGAGACGCACAGCATGACTCTTTCTGAGAACGATCTGGAAGAGGTGAAGGAGAGGATCTCAGAATCGGTTGGAGACATGCGCTCGTATCTGGTTGGCGGCGACCTGGCGAAGAACCAGGCCATGCCCATGGAGGTCTGGGATCTGGCGGCCACCTCCTCTGTATGCACCCGCTGCAACTTCTATGAGCTTTGTGAAGAAGAACTCAAAGAAGCGATGATCGAGTAGCGGAGGGATGCCGGCATCCGGCATCCGTCTTGCCGCTCTATCCCTTCACGTCGAAGAAACTCACTTCACCCGTGTCTATATCGACGATGGCCGCAGATGGTTGGTGCGTATTGTTGAGCGCGCCGGGATTGATGATGTGTGTGCCGGCCGTCCTGAGTTCGTCGCGAGCGTGGGTGTGCCCGGTAAAGATGAACTCGTACTTTCCGCCACTTACTGCTCGTCTGAATGCGAGGACGTCATCGCCATGAACGACGGCGATGCTGTGTCCTCCCAGAACAAGTTCTCCGATTCTTCCCATCATCTGAATTCCGCTCTCCGGCGGAAAGCCGAGGACGGAAGCATTGTACAAATCCACATTTCCAGGAACGGCATAGACAGGTATGTGCGCCCTGTCGATCACCACGGCTAATTCGAGAAGCACGTTTTCAGTCCCGATGTCCCCGCAGTGGATGATCGCCCGCGTTCCTGATCGGATCATGTACTCCGCCACCGCGACTGTTCGCGAGATGTGGCCGTGGCTGTCGGACATGATGCCGATCTTCACGAAAGATCTTCCCAGATCGGTTCCAGATCGTGGTCCCTGAGGGCCCGCTGAAGATAGCGTGGATTCAGTGTCACAGCTTTCTGCAGGTAGGAGAAGGCCTCGTGAAGTCTACCCAATTGACACTCGTAGCAGGCGAGATTGAAAGGGATCACGGGCTCCTCGGGAAACTTCTCAATCGCCTCGAGAAGAACCCCCCGGGCGTCTTCGATGCTTTTCAGCCTGCGAAGCGCGTACGCAAACTGCACCCAGTAGGCTATCTCGTCCGGAGTCTTGTCGCGGAGATCGCGCGCAAGCCCGGCCGCTAGTACCCAATCGCCACTTTCGATGGCCAGTCTGAGTTCGACCTGCTTGAAAGGCGCAAACTGTTTCCACTCGTTGTCAGCCTCTGCCAGCAATGCCCGCGTATGATCCGGCATATGCAGGTCGAGGTATCCGTCGGCTTTCTGCAGAAGCCACGCAGCTTCTTCCGGAAGAGGTGTATCGCCGCTGAAACTCTTACCAGTCATACGGACTCCTGCTGCAACACGAACGCCAAGGCTATAACTAACAGAATCCGGCAACTCCTGAAAGCGGAAAGACGTCCTCACAGAGCCGAGCCGTTCTTACTTGCACTTGTCTCTCTCGCCGTTCGGCACGCTTAGAAAGATCATCGAATCGCGCAGGCCAGGATAGTGAAATCATCGCTCACTTCTCGTCCGTTACGATGGTGCTCAACGGCACTTTGGATTGCTGCTGTCACATGCTGAGGCTTGTTCTTGAAGGCCTCGGACAAGGTTTCGTACAAACGGCTCTCGCCGAATTCCTCGTCATCGCCATTGAGCGCTTCGGTAACGCCGTCCGTGTAGAACACAATCTGGTCTCCAGGACGGACTTCGTAGCAGAACTCCTGATAGGTTTCATTGTGAATCAGCCCTAATGCGGCGCCCGTCTTGAAGGTCACAGTCTCAAGCGTCTGGGTCTCTGTCCTGTATTGAAGGGGTCGGGGATGCCCTGCGTCCGCCATGGTGAACTCCATGCTTCGCAGATCGAGAATCGCGTAGATCATGGTGATAAACTCGTCCTTCGGCATTTCGTCATAGAGCTGAGAGTTCAGCACTTCGAGTATGTGCCCGGGGCTGAGCAGGTCCGGATTGAAGCCGTGTGTGTGCTGCTCGCCGGTTTGCCGGATGGAACTGATGGCCATCTTGAGCAAGCCGGAAATGAGCGCCGCGCTGACGCCGTGGCCCGCGACATCCGCGACGTACATGGCAACATGGTGTTGGCCGACTTCAAAAACGTCAAAAAGATCGCCGCCCAGGATTTCACATGTGAGGTAGTATTTGTCGAACACGATACGGTCTTCGTGCGGAAAACGCGTCGGCAGGAACCCCATTTGCACATTCTGGGCCAGACGAAGCTCTTCTTTGAAGCGTGTATTGTGCTCGGCCAGTTCGAGATTCGCCGCCCGCAATAATCTGTTGTGCTCCTTCAGACGCCGCGTTGCATCATCGATTCGCTGCTGCAGAACGTCTGAGTGAATCAGAATGCCTCCCGTCAGCGGACGGACAAGAAGGAACATTCCAAACGCTCCCGCGAGGGCCAACCCCGTAATACCCAGCATCACCAAGGCAATCTGGCGGTTAACAGAGGAGTAAAGCTCGCTGGGATTCATTGTGGCCAGCGCGGCCCAGGGCGTGCCATCCACGGGTCCGAAGCACATCAGTACGGGCTTTCCGGCAGGGGAAGCCTCCTGCATTACGTCAGTTTGTCCCGCGAGCGCTCTTCGAATCATGGCGGCCTGCGTTTCGGCAGCAACCGCTAACTCGAGTCGTTCAGCGTCGTGCGGTCGCGAGATGATTTCGTATGACCCGTTTCTCGCCGTGCCGAGTACCAATTCGCCGGTTTCGCCGAGTCCATTCCTGTCCGCAAGGATTTCCTCCATGATATTGAATCGAAAACAGACTATGTCCGTGCCGGCCCGATTTCCTGCAGCGTCTTTGATCGGAGCGCTGATGACGAGGAGCAGGTTGCCGTCAAACTCAAGCGGGCCGCGCAGGAGAACCTCGTCTTCTCCGGCCGCGGCTTCGGGCCATGTGGTCGGAGGAAATGCCCTTCCGACATGCACCAACTGTTTTCCGGTGAAACCCAATCGCGTGATCCCGATCACTTCATCGGAAAGGCGCAGGGCATCTTCAAGGATTATGCCGCTTTGCCGGACGTAATCCTCCAGTGTCATGCTGCCGGAGTTGAATAACTCGAGGAGGTTTCTCGCCCTGGTCCTGCTCGTTATCTGCAGTACGACGTTCCGTGCTCCCTGCACGAATTGCTCAATAGAACGGGTCCGTGTCTGTACGACCTGAATGAGCCGTTCATTTTGCGTTTTCTGAAGTCTTTGATAGAGAGGCCAAATGCCCAATGAGGCACTGATAAGAGTGATGAGAACGACGCCAATGGTTGTGTACCGAAGAATAAGCTTTCGGAGCTCGCGGATATCTGTTTCCTGCGGAACTTGCATAGCCTGATCGTTCACCTCCTGATCCAGTGTACCTTATTTCGAGAGATAGGCATCGCCAAAAAGAGGCAATTCAAGATTCCTGTCGTCGCATTCCACAAGTTGGCTCCAGATCGTTTTCGGAACCAGCCCGAACATCGCTCCGCCGTCCGACCGAAATCTGGTCGTGATAAGGGGTGTAAGTTTCATAATAGCCTCAGGGCCGAACGATAAGCGAAGAACCGGAGGAGAGCAAACGCATCGAAGCCGCGTCTTCCCATTTGCGAACCCCATCATCGCATGGTAGCCTGATTAACCCGAAACCCGAAACCCG
>JAHIZV010000077.1 GCA_018814445.1 Verrucomicrobiota bacterium
CGCTGACTTAAGACCACTTTCGGATGCGCCAGGCAAAGAAAGGCACAGCCCTGACGGGCTTAACTACGAACAATTGATGAAGTTCGCATTGTTTGTAGTCAATGCCGTAAGGCATGTCGTGGCCTTAAGTCAGCGCCATTCCCGGCCGCTCTCAACTTTTCCCGATCGGAAGCGACGTGATCGCGGGATCTGTTGAGTTAGCCGAGGTTTGCTGCCGGGCTTCACCAATGATTTCTTTGAGAACTCTCGATGGCCTTCATCTCGCTACCGCCCGCCTTCTGAAGTGCAAGGCTATCGCGACAACAGATCACCGCATACGAACGGCGGCGGAGGCCATTGGGCTGGACGCACTTTAACCGAAAACGAATTCAGATTGCAGAAGCGTGGCGCGAGCGCTACTTTTACGCCCTCCCAACACTGCTCCTGCGGAGGGGTGGCTGAGTGGACGAAGGCGCGCGACTCGAAATCGTGTGGGGTCTTTGGCCCCCGGGGGTTCGAATCCCTCCCCCTCCGCCAATTTTGATTTTTCGGGTTTTCGGCCACGACCGACCACGGGGCCGGGAAGCGGACATGCAACACGGGATCGGGGTCGTGTCCTGAATTCCCTGTAAAAAGCAAGTAGCGCGAGGAATGCTTTCAAGCTGCAAAAAGCTAATGGGACTACAATCCCGGAAAGGAACCTCGCGCTATGAGTAGGATACGACCGAGTCAGATGAAGAAGCAAGCCTTGGAAGAGTTGTTGAACGGTAGTCAGATGGCCGGCAGCGGCAGTCTACTGAGCGAACGGGTCAGGTTATCGGTAGAAAAGACCGTCCAGGAGCTGCTTGAAGCAGAGCAGGACGAGTATCTGGGGCGTGGCCGATATGAACGCGGCGGCGCCCCCGGCGTTCTCTGTGCGGAAAGCTACGAAGCCTGTATGGACTTCCTGCGAGGTATGATTAAACGCGGCCTGAGAATGCCGTTGACGGTGACCACCGATGGCGCAGCCGGCTTGATCAAAGCCGTCAGGCCATCTGGCCCAAAACCAAACGGGTACGTTGTTGGTTCCATAAAATGCAGAACCTTCAATGCAAAGTACCCAATATCAGCATGACTTGCCAGAGGCGTGTCGCTGCCTGCGGGACGATATGGAGGCTTCATTGAATCATCTCATTGTTCCGCCACGGCATCGTCAGTATGTGCGCACCACCAACCTGGTAGAGCGCACCTTCGTCGAAGAGCGCAGAAGGACAAAAACCATTCCGCATATATGGGACGAACACAGCCTTCTGAAGCTCGTATTCGGCGTCCTCAGCCGTGTCAGCAACCGATGGGCTCAACCGGCCTTCAGCACATTCGAAGAACACATGATTAAGAAATTACGTAACCAGGTCCTTGGAGAAGACCTATCCGTGGATGTTAAACGAAAGCCAAGAACAAGAAGAAGCCATGTCCGCGCTGCTTGATTTTATAGGACTTTTAGGACTTGACCCGCGACGCCAACGGAGCGTAAGAGCTCTCCTCGCGCGCGTCGCCACGGCGCCCCGCCTCGAACAGGGCGTGGAAGTACGCATCGGCAACTCGTTTGACGTGTGCCTGGTCAGCAGTCATGGTCTGATTTCTTTTCCGCTCTCGATCGCGTTTGCGAGCGAGGGAATCTCGGATGCGGGCAGGGCCGTGATGTGCTTGTCGAGGACGTAACGTTCCGTGCCGGGGTAGAGAATCCAGAGGTGCTCAAGCGACAGGTCCGCGAGCGCCACATGCATGGACCGGGTTGTTCCCGGCGCGTCGGAAAACTTGCATTCGAAACCATATCGCTTGCCATGCAACAGAAGCAGGAGGTCCAACTCCGCCCCGCCGTGAGTTGCCCAGAAATAGGCCTGTCGCGACGGGAAGCAGGCCAGAAGCTGCTCGACCGCGAACCCCTCCCAGGACGCGCCCAGTTTCGGGTGTCCAAGAAGATCGTTCGCGGCGCCGACGCCAAGCAGAGCGTGCAGCAACCCCGTGTCGCGGACATACACCTTGGGCGCCTTGACCTGACGCTTCTTCAGGTTCTCGAACCATGGCGGCAACGGCCGCACCATGAACGCGCCGGCAAGAACGTCCAGGTACCGGCGCGCGGTCTTCTCGTCCGCGCCCAGGGACCTCGCCAATTCCGCCGCATTCCAATTCTGCCCGTGATAATGAGCCAGCATCGTCCAGAACCGTCCGATTGTCGTCGCGGGAATGGTGATGCCAAGCTGCGGCAGATCGCGTTCCAGGAGCATGCGAATGAAGTTCTCCCGCCAATCCATGGAGGCGGCATCGTCGTCCGCCAGATAGGAGCGGGGAAATCCTCCGCGCAGCCAGAGCGTTCGCAGGTTCCGCGATCCGACCTCCTGCAGATCGAAGCCGCTCAAGTCCACCAGGCCCACTCGGCCGGCAAGGGATTCGGAGAGCCCGCGAACCAGTGACGGGGAGGCGCTGCCGGTCAGAAGAAACCTCGCGGGTACATTCGGGCGGTCAAGCAACACCCGCAGCGTGGGGAAGAGCTCCGGCATTCGTTGGGCTTCGTCAATCACCACCAGACCCCGCAGGGGGGACAAGGCTTGCTCCGGAGTATCGAGTTTCCGGCGGTCCACTTCGCGTTCCAGATCGAAGAAGGCGACATCCGGCTCGTCGGCCGCCAACATGTGGGCCACGGTCGTTTTTCCGCACTGACGAGGCCCCTCGATGGCAACAGCCGGGTGCGATCGAAACAGATTCCGAACACGCTTCAAGACTCGCGGTCGTTTCAACATGACGCCAAGATACTTTCTCGAATATCAGGATGTCAATGCCGGATTATCATTGATATTCCACGTGGGACGGTGCTGTGCGCCGTCCGTCGTGTACCAGCGGTTCGACGAGGACTCGAAACGGATCACCGGTGGCGATGCGACGGCGATGCCCGTAAAGATATCACCCCACAGATCAGCCTTTTCCTTGTCGCCCATGGCCACGGCCAATACCTCGATGACTTCATCGACTTCACTGATGCCCAGTACCGCACAGAAGCTTTGCTTCGAGACGCGATGGTTGATACGCACCTTGAAGTTCGCGCCATCGACGAACAGGAACTTGTACGTACGACCTTCCAAAGAGCGGTTTTGCCATTGATCCAACTCCTCACTGGCACGAGCAACGATTCGACTGACCTGCTTGGAGTCGTAGCGTTTGCCAAGGTGTTTCTCGCTGATGCGGGCCATATCGCGGGTGGAGAGTCCGGCCAGGAAACACTCTGTGAGGAAGGCTTTCATTTCCGGAGCCTGGCCGCGGCGCTCAGGTAGAAGAAGGCTTTTGAACGAGCCTTGCCGATCCCGGGGCACTCTTAAGCTCAAGGTGCCCAGGCCAAGGATATTGAGCAACCGGGGCCGATACCCATTGCGATAGTTTGGATCAGCAGATCCTGCCGGCTCATGGCATTTGCGGCCCAGATGCTCCTCCATTTCGGCATTTAACAACCCGTTGATCCATCCCTGTGCCTTCTTCAACAGCCAGCCTTTCAGCGAAAGTTCAACATCAGGGTTGCCTGCGGACATATCGAGTTCTATTTTTGCCATGACGGTTCGCCTCCTTCTTGTTAGAGGCCTCTGCAACTAACAGAGGCGGTTTCGGTTAACGTTTTGCCAAGGCCGACGAGCCGTCCGTTTCTTTTAGCAGCCTTCCTTCTTCTCCCTTCTAAGTCTCTCCTTCCCAATCCCGTTTACACACTTTATGCCGCACGACCCACCACGCCGGAACGGGGACACATACCGCGAGCCGCGATAGCGGCGGGCGTGGGACCGTACACGTCCAACCGTTGGAATACCTACGGCCTTCCGCCACAGACGGTGGAAACCGTCAGGACGCCGCGTGCGGCGTGATGTATACCATCCTCAGCTTGAACGGACCGGGGTCCGGGGCGTAGTCTGCATCGTGGATGGTTCGTGCATACTTCAAGGTTGGCCGCCATGAAAATGAAGCCCCGTGATATGGCTTTCTGTGTATACATCAAATTTGATGTTGAGATCCCGGGTTCTCCTTCGTATCGTGAGGTCGATGAAGAGGCGTGCCGAACAGTATGGAGGATCAGGCCTTGCCGTGCAGATGGCGCGTCTGCGCGAAAGCCGAGGTCTGACTCAGAAAGATCTGGCCAAGTTCATTGGAACTTCTCAGCAGCAGATCAGCCGCATCGAGTCCCCTGCCTACGCGGGACATTCATTGAGCATGCTTCGGCGTGTGGCTGATGCGTTGGGTGCGGAGATCAGCATAGCATTTGAGCCGGCGGCCAGTCCCGTAAAGGTGCGGGAGCGGCATGCAAAATACAGGGCCGGGACGCGCCGTCCCGCCGTGACAGTTGTCGCCGGACCGAACGGCGCGGGCAAATCGACTTTTGCAATGACGTACCTGCCGTCGGTCGCGAAACATGCCGAGTTTGTTAATGCCGATTCGATTGCGCGAGGTCTGTCGCCCCTGAATGAAGCAGGCGCTGCCATTCAGGCGGGTCGTCTCTTTCTGAAACGTATGGATGAGTTGGTCCGCATGGACAAGAATTTCGCGCTGGAATCAACGCTCTCCGGCCTGACGCTGGCGTATTTTCTGCAAGATCTGAAGAGGGATGGTTACAGGATTAATTTCTGCTACCTCTGGATTCCTTCCGCAGATTTCTCCGCGAAGCGCGTTGCGGAACGTGTGGCCGCAGGCGGACATGACATCCCGCTTGGAGATATCAAGAGAAGGTACGGGAAGAGCCTTGGGAATCTTCTCCGCGTCTACGCGCCGATCGCGGACTCCGTCGTCGTGTGGAATAACTCTGGTCCGGTTCCTCAGCTAATTTACGAAAGAACCACATCCGACGAAAGCATCGCTGATGCAGTTTGCTGGAGGAGGATCAGAAAGCAGGGAGAAATGCTGTGAAGTACCTCTCAAAACAGACGGAGCTAATGCACAAGGCGCTGGAAGAAGCTGTTACGAAGGCCATTGAGGAACACCGCCGACTCGGTCTGCCCGTCGTGATCGCGAAGAACGGCCGGCCGGTTCTGATCGACGCGAAGGAGGTTCTGACTGCGCGTGAGAAGAGGGCGCAGTCTTCGTGATTCTACCGCTTTCTCCAGGGGCGGCGGGCGACGAGAGCCCCGAGGAGGATCAGGCTGAGCATTGTCGGCATCCCCAGTTCATGATGTTCCAGATCAAGGCTGTTTGTCCGCCGACAGCGCGGACAAATCGATCCAATCGAACGGATGGACGGTTCTGCTGGAGCAGGGCAAAAGGAGAAGATTGGATTTACTTGCCGTGAGATATCTTCCTTCGACAGCAGGCGATCAGAACGATGCCCATGCCCACGAGACCCGCAGTGGTCGGTTCGGGGACGGCACCGCCGGGACCCCCGCCGCCTTCAACTTCGAGATCCAGGTTGTCGAATTGAATGCGCAGCGCGTCCGACGAGCTGTAGTCGCCCTGGAGAGAGTACTGGTCAATGCCGGTCGTATCGAAGGTCGGCGAGCCGGATCCAGCGCCTCGGAAAGTCCAGCTGTCCAGCGACCGGGTCAATGTGGTGAAGGTGCTGGTATTGAGCGCGGAGGTGTTGAACTGATATCCGAAGTTCTCGTCAGCGTCGTGGAGAAGCACGTTGAAATGGTTCGCGATGTTACCGCCGCCCAATCGCGCGGTAATGCGGAGTTCATACGTAGCGGGATCGACGAAGATGGCTGCGATATTGTCATAGCTGCCGCCGCTCTCCGTAGCGGATGCGCCGATGTCCAGGTACGTTGCCTCTTCTGTATCAGCCCCGCTCCATGAGCCGTAGTAACCCTCCATGCCGTTGCTGTTGAAGTTGTTGATCAGGACGGCAGCACCAACGAATTGCGTAATGCCGACTGTAAACACCAGGATGAGAATGGCCGTAGATGAAATATGACTACATGTTCTCATGACCCTAACCCCTTCTTTGTTTGTCTGATTTCTCTCAAGAATGAACCTATTATCACATGGTCTATTCTACTCACTGCTGATGAACGCGAAATGTCCATTATTGCTCTATTCTGGTCAGATATTGCCATGAGCCCGGAAGCAGTTATGAGCAAGATTAAGGCAATCGGGAACGTTTCCCGGAAGAGCTGATCGCGCGTACTATGGCATAATGGTGTCTTAAGAGTGTCTGTTCTTGATAGAAGGGTTGTCATGTTCTCGATAAAGCGTGAGATACTCATTGTTTCCGCTGTCCTGTCTCTAGCTGCCGAAGCCGGGGCGGTTCAGGTTACTGTCGGCTCGGAAGGGCCTGCGGGACATATTCACTCCTGCGACATCGTCTCATGGAGTGATTCGATAGGAAGCAATCGTACGGTTTGTATGGTGCAGTCCGACGGCGTTTCCAGCAACGACTACGTCGGGGGGTTTATCACCCGCTACGTTTACAGCGATGGCGCCGCTGAAGTGGATGCGCGCGAAACACAACACATTCCTCAATCCGGTTTCGGCCAATTGGTGAATCACTACAACGCCGCCGGCGGCAACGTCTCCCGCTCGAAGACGCACGGAACAAACGGTCAGAACAGTATCGTCTTTCAGGGGCCGCATCATCTGATCTGGCGTATGGAGCTTGATCAGTATGCGGAAGACACCCACGGCAACGGTACATTCCACCCCACCTATGACTATATGTTCCGTTCCGGTGACGACTACATCGTCTATGCAATCACCTTTGACACAACGGGACAGACCCTCGGCATCTTCTCGAACGACACGCGATCCCCCTATTGTGAAATCGACTGGGACGGCACGGGCAATTTCGGCGACGGCATCACGGGCTTCGAGTACGGGAAAGACAAGAAATTCATCTGCACAAATGTCTCGAGCGGAGTCTGGACGTACACACAGACGAACACGGTTCCCTACGTGTGGGAGTGGAAGGACGATGTTGATCTCGAGATCGGTTACGTCCAGACGCTGACCTATGCCCAACACAACGGAGGCGGTCCCGTCTATCATGGATCGTCAGGCAGCAGTCTGCCGCCGGCATGGCAGCTTGCTTACCAGATGAACTCCTACAGTTCCTATGCGGACAATAAGCTCACGTGGGGGCTGCCCGAAGGGGCCGTAGACGGAGGCTATGGATCGTCCGCATACTATCAGAACTACACGCTTGCGCTGATGCTGGCTCCGAGATCGCGTGGCGGCGTGACGAACCTGATAGCAGAAACGGAGACCATTCACAGCAGCGTGTCTTTCACGGCGAATGACGGACGGATCGAGACGCAGGGACGGGAAGGCGTTGCCTGTCCAAACACGTTCACCTACTCCCCCGCCGGATACGACCACGTATACAGAACGTGGCGGGCAAGTATGTCGGCTAGCAACACGGCGGCTCTGAACCTGGATCTATCGTCCGGCTCCCTTCGCAATCCGACATTCTCTCTTCGTCACTTCCAGGGGGCACAGGCCCCCATATCGGTGGAATGGAACGCCGCTCCTTTGACGGCGGACACAGACTACTTCGCATCGGTCGATGATGTTCGGGACATTCTCTATCTGACCGTTGACGGAACGTTCACCTCCAGCAATACGATCACCGTCCAAGGCGCCGCAGTATATTCGGCTGGAACGAATGTCCTGCAGAACCCGGGGTTCCTGTACTCATCGGATGGATCCAGCGGCGACGGTGACGGCGCCTTGTACTGGTTCGCCTGGGGTGAGGGAACGCGCGAGAATTGGGGTTCGCACGACGGCGACGGCTACTTCGCGACACTGCACAACTGGGGAGGGAGCGGCGCGTCAAGCGGCTGGTATCAGGACGTGCCGGCGTCTGCGCTTTCGCACTACATCTTCGGCAGCTACTTCGCCGTTGATGCGAACTACACCTACAACCAGCTCTATTTGAAGATGGAGTTTATGGATGCCGGCGATTCACTTCTTTCGGCCGTGACCACACGGGTTACAGGCGCTGCGGCCTCATGGTCGTACTATGAAGTAGAGGGCAACGCGCCATCCAATACCGTACAGGTCCGCACCTCCGTCTCTGTGGAAGGACAGGGAAATACGGGGACTGCCAAGTTCGATGACATGAAGCTTACGACCATGGATGTGTCTGGCCCGGAACTGCTTGAGCCAGCCGAGGGATGTTATGCCGGTGTGAATCTCGACTGGGGCAAGGAAACCGTATTGGAATTCAATGGAAGAACGGAATGGGATCACGTTGCGTTTGTGGACTTCAGCGACTTCCCCCTCGCGAGCTATGCCGTGCACGATCCGCACGTCTCACAGGTGAAAGAAGTCGGCGGCGCCTACGTCATGACGCTGGAGCCATTTGACACGACACACGGGCACTCGGAATTCAGCGGACTCGCGTTGAGCAATATCACCAGTAACGACTGTCAGAATTTTGCCGGCTGGTGCGCATATTGGAACAGTCAGGGCGTACCCATCATCATTCGTTTTGCCCATGAGATGGACGGAGATTGGTACAGCTGGCGCATGCGGCCTTTTGTCTATCGCGAGAAGTTTCGTCTGCTTGCGGAGATCATTCACAACACCGCAACAAACACGGCCTTGCTCTGGGCGCCGAACGTGGCCGGCAGTTACCCATACGGATCCTTCGGGAACATGACCAAAGCGACGTATACGAACGGGTACGGCTCCCTGGCGGACTGGTATCTGCTCGACAGCAATCAGGATGGCATTCTGAGCGACACGCCGGCACTGAAAGACGATCCTTATGAACCGTTCTATCCGGGAGACCGATATGTCGATTGGGTTGGAATGACGATCTACCACTGGGGCTCATACTGGCCATGGTGGTATAACGCATGGCCCGAACAGCGAAAACTCTTCGACCAGATCACGGGCGGCTTCAGCGGATTCAATGGAGATGATACCTGGAATCCGGATTTCTATGTCGAATATGCCGAGGGGCACAACAAGCCCATGATGATTCCGGAGACATCGGGATTCTACCGACCTGCGAACAAGCCGGACCCGGGAGGCTATCCCAACTACACGAATGACGAAGTGCTGATCAAGCAGAAATGGCTCGAACAGGTGTACAACGTCTACGGAGACACGGCGAACGCACTCGACGTGGCGGATCACTTCCCGAAGCTGAAGTCGATCAACTGGTTCAACCAGTACAAGATCGAATCCGAAGCCGAAAGCGATTGGGTTGATTGGACGGTCACGTCGAATGCGACGGTAAAGACGGCCTACTACAGCCGCCTCAACGCGATGAAGAACGGGAAGAGACACTTCCTGCACGCCGACGATCTGGCAGGCTATGTCTACAGTTGGAACTCGTCCTTCGAGGGTTGGACGGCCGGCGGCACGCCTTTCAGTCTGTCCATCAGCACCAACGCGCCATATCACGGACGTGCGGGCGTGCGCATTCACTATGATAACAGTTCATCGCCTTACGGTGTGACCGTGATGGCTGACTACAGCGCCATTCAGGACGCGCGATCCTGGTCCGATTATGATGCGATATACCTGCGCGCGAAGACGCCGACGAATATCGCCTGGGCAACCTACCGGCTTGTTGCCCAAAGCGCCGCGACAAACTGGTATGTGCTCGCCTCCAAATCATGTCCTGTCGACGGCGCGTGGCATACGCTCGTATTTGCGTATGACTGGAACCGGATCATTCCGTCGACATGGATGAATCTGTATCTACAGATCGATCTTCCGACCGGCCAGGCGGCCACGCTGTATGTCGATGCGCTTCAAGCCGTTTCAGACAACGACGCGGACGGGCTGACGGATGCGCAGGATCCGGATGATGATAACGACGGCATGAGCGATGTGTACGAGAATACGTTCGGTCTCGATCCATTCGACGCCGCGGACGCGGCTGTGGACGCGGACGGCGATGGTCACACTAACCTGCAGGAATCCCGGGCTGATACAAATCCTACGAATGGAATGTCTGTGCTAAGGCTCTATGATATCAGCCAGACGGATCTGAATCATCTGGTAGTCTGGTGGGAAGGTCGGTCCGGCGTAGTGTATCAACTGCAGTCGAAAACTCTTCCCTCGCATAGTTGGATGAATACGAACGCGCCGCGGGCTCCTGCTGTGCATGCCCCGATAGCCCTCACGAACGCGATCGGCGGCCCGGATTCTCAGTTATTCAGAGTCGAAGTCCCGTAACGGACCTGCTACGGTTCTGCCCTTCGGGGAGCAACGACCTGGCGCACATCAATGAGCAGAAAACCAGACGAAGAAAGACCTCCGTTTGAAGGGATGGAGCAGCCGGAAGATCTTCAGGAGTCGATTCATAAACTGGAAGGACGATGGTTCGGGGACGCCCGCGCAGTGTTCGAGGGCGTTGAAGTGAAGCTCATCTACTTCGGTATCAACGAGCATGTCGGAACGGACACGTTTGAGGCACACGCTCATCCGTTTTCAGAACTCTTCTATACGTCTTCCGGCGAAGGGCTTCTTACGCGTGGAGATAGGGAGGAGCCATGCCGGGGCGGGCATATCTACATCGCCCGCCCGGGGGAGGAACACGCGTCAGCGTGGCGCGTGGTAAACGACGAACCGTGGAGAGCATCCATTTTTCAGTTCGATATAGGACTCAGTGACGATCTGCACATTGATTCGGACCTCAGCCTGGCTCAACAGTTTGCCCCGTTCTACTCGTACTTCTTCCTTCAGCGTAACGACTCGTATCAACTGCCTCCAGTTGATCATGTGTCTGTTGAGCAATATGCCGAATGTGTTCTTCGCACGATGCGTGAACGTCCGGCCTCCGGCCCGGCATGCATCATCGGACTCTGGCTCTTTCTTGTTTCGGTGATTTCCGAGAGTCTGCGGCGAAGCGGTACAGCTCAGGGCACGGGAGCGATTCTACAACCCACGGATAAGGAGAGACTGCTCTTCAAGGCGAAAAAACTTCTCGAGGATCCGGCATGCGACGATATCGATATCGCGGGCATCTCGCAGAAAGCAGGCATGTCCTCCTATCATTTCATTCGTGAGTTCGGCCACATGTTCGGCATATCACCCCAGAAGTACAGGCATGCCGTGATGATGGGGCGCGCAGGAAAAGTCCTCACCCAGACAGACGATTCCGTGAGTGCTATCGCCGAGCGCTACGGCTACGCGGATGCCAGTTCGTTTTCAAAGTCATTCCGCAAACACTTTGGCGTTTCGCCACAACAGTACAGGTCGAGTTGGAGTAAGCTCGGTTGAACGGGAGGCCTTTTCTCATATGACCAGGTATGTACAAGCTGCCGCCTGCACTGTCATCCTACTCATTCTGACGGGATGCCAGGTAATGGAACTTCCGGAGCGCGCTGAAGAGAAGATGTATGTGAAGGTGAAAGAAGACGGCGCGGGGCGCTACTGGTTTTCGCGCGGTGATCAGGAGTTTCTGTCGCTGGGCGTATGTACCGTCCTGCCGCGCGAATGGAACGACTTCCCTGTCGGCGAGTCATATAACGTGATGGGGAAGTCTGACGGGAATCTAACCGCTTGGTCGGATGCCGTACAAAAGCGTCTTATCGGATGGAAATTCAACACGCTAGGCGCCTTCAGCCACTACTCCCTGTTCAACAGCACATCGCTCTATCACACCCGCGTGATCTGGTTCCGCAACTGGTACCACGAGGGCAGAGATATGCGCCTGGTCGATGTCTTTGATACGAACTTTGTTCGCGATGTAGAAGTCGACGCCGCAAAGATCGTCCCGTCATGTGCGACAAACGAATATCTGCTCGGTTACTTCGTGAGCAACGAACTCCCCTGGTATGGTGAACGAGGATGGCCCACGTCCGCAAACGTATCGATGATCTCACGCTATATGGAACTTCAGAAAAACGCTCCCGGCAAAGAGAGACTCGTTTCCTTTCTGAAGGAGTACTACGAAGATGACTTTTCCGCTTTGACCGCTGAATGGATAACAAAGGCGGAGTCCTTTTCAGATCTACTGAACGAAGAAGAGATCATCGCCAGGGTCCCGCGCCACAAACTGGCCGTATCGGCATGGTGCGGCGTGGTTGCGGAAACCTACTATCGGATGTGTCATGACGCCATTCGACGGCATGACCCGGATCACCTGATTCTCGGATCCCGTTTCGCGACGAAAGTGCCGGTGCCTGTGATCGAGGCGTGCGGGAAGTACTCGGACGTCGTCAGCGTGAATCACTATAGCAGGAGCGGCGACTTCGATGAGAAACTCATGGGGGCGGTAGCCGCCCTGACCGGGAAGCCTGTTCTTATCACCGAGTTCTCCTGGCGTGCCGAAGAGAATTCTTCAGGCTGTCGCAACAATGCAGGCGCGGATGTTACGGTTCAGACGCAACAGGACCGGGCCGATGCCTTTGAACGCTACGCGACGGAACTTCTGAAACTGCCCTACATGCTGGGCTACCACTGGTTTCAGTACGCCGACCAACCCCCCAAAGGGCGTGGAATGGATGGCGAAGATTCGAACTACGGTCTGGTCGACATTGCAGACAAGCCCTATGAGATTCTCTTAGATAGCCTCTCGGAAATAAACAGCCGCTCCTCTGAGATTCATGCCGGGAGTACGGAGGTGTGGCCTGAGTACGATCCCGCTGTTCTCGCCGAGTACCGCGAAATCGGTCTTCCGGATACGGATGCGCTGGCGGACCCCCTGCTCTTTGCTGATGTGTCCTCGGGACGTTTCCTGTGGGGTGACTACAAGAACGGGGCGAAGCTGTCGGCTGAGGAAACCGGGGGCGGCCGGCTGAAGATATCTGTAACGAGCGGTGGCGGATGGGGTTGCGGTGTCGCGCTCACGCCGCAGATAGCTCTTGTTCCGCCGTCCAGGCGTGACGGAAACATCCTGGGTGCTCGCGAGATCGTACTTAAGGTCGAAGCAGATACCCCTCTGCTTGTGGGGCTGACGGTCAATGAGTCAGGCAACGGACCTCCGCACAAGCAGGTCTATGAGGGGGAAGGCGATGCGGATGGAGAGTCGTTTACACATTTGCCGATACGCCTTGAAGAGGGCCCGAGGGAAATAGTGTTCCGTCTTGCCGATCTGACGCTGAATCCCAACCACGGGAATCAGCGGGGCAACGGAGTTGTGGATACCGACGCCATCGCATCAATCGACCTGTACTTTCCGCCGGGACAGACAGGCGGATTGATTCGCCTCGAGAGCATTCAGGTCCGATAGACGGGGCTACAGCTTCCGGCGAATGAGTGCGACAACCAGGGCCGCACTGAGCAAACCGAGCGTCGTTGGTTCAGGTATCGCTTGAAGGTTAAGTTCATCGAACTCGATGTTCAGCGCGTCCGTTGAACTGTAATCTCCTTGAAGCTGCCAGCCGACGAGACCGTTTCCGCCAGCGTCCTGATCACGCAGAATCTCGCTGAAGTCACTCGCAACATTGCCTGCTCCGAGGCGTGCGGTGATGCTTACCGTGTGAAGGTAAGAGTCACTAAACCACTTCGTCGAAAACATCAATACTGACCGGCGTTTTCTTCATGTGAAGGCGTTCGCGCGAATGGTTCCCAAATGCAAAGGCTTAGCGATGATGGCCCCGAAGTGGTCCCCGCTGAGACGATCATAAGTGTGCTGAAGCTTGTAGGGAATTGCCTGACAAGACAGGTTTGAATTCCTCGTGTAACATTACCTGCATGA